>NZ_CP135965.1:10862388-11172786 GCF_032460545.1 Umezawaea sp. Da 62-37 | reverse complement strand
ATCGACGGCCAGGCGTCGCCCTCGCCCATGTCCGTGAGCACGCCCGGCTTCACGTCGTGGTCGACGAGCCGGACGCTCTCCCCCGTCACACCGTGCTCGGCCAGCGCGGCGAGCACCTGGTCGGCGATGAGCTGGCTGCTCGACTCCGACGGGGAGGGGGACAGGGTGCAGATGAGCGCCAGCGCGTGCAGCGGCGGTGTCGAAGTGGTCATACCAGGCCACTTACCCGCGACCGGGGCGGCTCACACCACCTCGATCCGATCGGGCGACCCCCGATCGCAGCCCCCGGCGGCGTCACCTCCGGGCGACGACCCGGAAGGACTTGAGGTCGGCGGCCGCGGGGTCGGGCAGGACCATGCCCGCCGCCAGTCCGCTGCGCACGTAGTCGACGACGGCCTTGGTGATGACCTCACCGGGCAGCACGGCGGGCGCGCCCGGCGGGTACGGCGTGACCATCTCGGCCGAGATCCGCCCCACCGCGTCCTGGGCGTCCACCTGCTCCACCTCGCCGAAGAACGCGTCCCGCGGCAGCATAGCGGTCTCCAGTTCCAGGTCCGACGGGGACGGGAGGTCCACCGGCTTGGGCGCGGGCAGGCTCCGGCTCGCCTGGCGCAGGGCGTCCAGCGCCCGCACGAGGATCGCGCCGGTCTCCTCGTCGTCGGCGTAGGTCAGGTGCGCCACGACGCGGCGGTGGTCCGACAGGCCCAGGGTCACCCGCTGGTGCTCGCGCAGCCAGTCGGTGGCCTGGTAGCCGCTGATGCCGAGCCCGGACACGTCGACGACGACCTTCAGCGGGTCGAACGACGTCGCCAGGCCCTCCCCGACGAACTCCTCCCCCATCACCGCCAGCCCCGGCACCGCGTCGATCCCGGAACGCACGGTCCGCACCAGCGCGAGCGCCGCGGTGAGCAGTTCGCGGCCGTTCTGCACCATCTGCCTGCGCCAGCCGTCCAGCGTCGCGTACACCAGCGAGCTGGCGCTGGTGGTGCCCAGCAGGTCCTCGCGCGCCTTGAGCACCGCGGGGTCCACCCGGCCGCCCTGGAGGTGGAACACCGAACTCTGCTCGACCGCGGAGCCGGACTTGTGCACGCTGGTCACGCAGACGTCGGCGCCCGCGTCCATCGCCCACGGCGGCAGGTCCGGGTGGAACGGCAGGTGCGCGCCCCACGCCTCGTCCACGATCAGCGTTTTGCCGAACTCGTGGCAGACCTCCGCGATCGCCGCGATGTCACCGCAGGTGCCGTAGTCGGTGGGCGTGACCAGCAGCATGCCCTTGGCGTCGGGTTCGGCCTCGAACGCCGCGCGCACGTCCTCGACACCCGGCGGGTGGGACAGGTGCAGGTCGGCATCTCAGCGCGGCCGCACCCACACCGGCGCCACCCCGCTGAGGATCAGCCCCGACACCACCGACTTGTGCGACTGCCGGGCGACCAGCAGCTTCTCGTGCGGGCCCGCGACCGACAGCATGGCGCTCTTGACCGACAGGGAGCTGCCGCAGGTGGAGAAGAACGCGTGCTCGGCGTCGACCGCGTCGGCCATCAGCTCCTGGGCGTGTTCGAGCACGCCCCGGCTCGACAACCGGTCGTCCAGGCCGTTCATCGCGATGACGTCGGACTTGAACACCGCTTCGCCGACGACGTCGAGCACCCTCGGGTCGACGCCCCTGCCCTGGCGGTGGCCGGGTGGGTTGAACGGCGTGAAGCCCTGCTCGTGGAACGCCTTCAGCGCTTCGAGGACGGGCGCGCGATCGTGGTCCATGCCGCCGGAGTTGCCGGGCCCGCCCGACGCGAAACACCAGCCATCCCCCGAAAGGGTGAACGCACCGGTTGGGACCCGGTCCGGCGGGTACTTCAACCGGCGACGCGAGGAGGCGGGTTTGGCGGACGAACCGGAACGGTGGCACGCGCTGGTCGCGGAGGAGGTCGACCGCGGGAGCGAGCGGGTGTGGGACGTGGCGACGTCGCTGCGCGGCGCTCCCGAGACGGCCTTCGAGGAGCACCGGGTCGCCGACCGGCTGTGCACGGAGCTGGCGGAGGGCGGTTCGGGCTGCGCGGGCTCACGACCACGGCGTTGGAGGACCTGGTCGGCCAGGTCACCACGGCGGTGGGCGGGATCGCCACGGCCACCGGAACGTACCGCGGACGTGGAGCGGGTCCGCGCGCCCTACGGCCACTTCCGCGACAACGACGTGCTGTCCTCGTTGTTCGGGGAGCACCTGGCAGCGCTCGGCATCCCGCTCCCGAACCGGAGCCCGGTGTGTTCCTCGGGCATCGGCAACGTCAGCACGGTCGTACCCGCCATCCACCCGTTCGTGGCCATCGTGGACGCCGACCTCTCCGACCTCACGCCGGAGTTCGCCACCGCCGCAGAACAGCGAGGATCCGCAGTGGCACAACAGGACAAATCGGTGGAGAAGACCGAGGACGGGCACTTCGTCGTCATCTCCGGCCGCCGCTGGCGCGCCACCGACCCGGAGATCCCCGAGGACGTGGCCGCGGTGCTGCGCAAGGCGCTCATGGCCGCGCGCCGCGATGTCGGCCGGGCGCTGCGCTCCGGAGGTGATCCGGCGTCCGCGCGCGCACGGGTGGGGATCGCGAAGGTGGCGCTCGGCGAACGCGGCACGCCGTGGTGGGAGCAGACCGCCGAGCAGCGGCGGCGGCGCTGGGAGGACGGCGTGGCCGAGTTGGGGGGTTGACAGGCCGGCGTGAGTTTGCCGTCCCGCCGCGCGGGGCATCCGGGCTCCACATCCGCTGCTGCGAACCAGGAGGGCCAAGCATGGGACTCGACGACAAGTTCGACGCCAAGACCGACGAACTCAAGGGCAAGGCCAAGGAAGGCGTCGGCAGCGCGACCGACGACGAGGGCTTGGAAGCCGAGGGCAAGGGTGACCAGGCGAAGGGCCACCTCAAGCAGGCGGCCGAGAAGGTCAAGGACGTCTTCAAGAGCTGATCGCACTTGGATTCCACGGCCGGACGGCACAACGCCGTCCGGCCGTGGCGCGTTTCGGGGCAGGCTCTGGAGATCGCCGCTCCGCCTACCCCCAGCTGACCGGCATCTCCGTCAACCGGCGCATGAAACCACCCTGCTTCCAGCGCAACTGCTCCTCGGGCACCGCGAGGCGGAGGTTCGGGAGGCGGCCGACCAGGGTCGAGAGCGCGACCTGGAGTTCCATGCGGGCCAGCGGGGCGCCGAGGCAGTGGTGGGCGCCGTGGCTGAAACCGATGTGCGGGCCGGTACCACCCTGCCTGGTGACGTCGAGGGTGTCGGCGTGCGGGAACGCGGTGTCGTCGCGGTTCGCGGACCCGATCGCGGCCAGGACCGCTTCGCCCGCCTCGACCAGGACGCCGCCGACTTCGACGTCCTCCTTGGCGTAGCGGGGGAACGCGGAGCCGAGGCCGAGGGGGACGTAGCGCATCAGCTCCTCGACCGCCTGCGGGATGATCGCCGGGTCCTCCTTGATCCGGGCGAGTTCCGCGGGGTGCTGGACGAGGGTGAGGACGAAGTTGGGGATCTGGCTCATCGTCGTCTCGTGGCCCGCGGCGAGCAGGCCCGCGGACAGCTGGAGGATCTCCTGCCCGGTGAAGCGGTCGTCGCTCTCCCGCACCTGCGCCAGCGCGCTGAGCAGGTCGTCCTTCGGGTCGGTCGTGCGCTCGGCGAGCAGCTTGGCCATGTACTGCCAGAGGTTGCCCTGGTGCTCAGCGATCTTCGCGGGCGTGAGGCCGGTCGCGGACAGGAAGCCCTCGGACCACTCGGCGAACAGCGGGTGGTCCTCGACGGGGACGCCGAGCAGGGTGCAGATGACGGTCACCGGCAGCGGGACGGCGAAGTTCGCGACCAGGTCCGCCGGAGGACCTTCCTCGATCATCCGGGTGACGAGGTCGTCGGCGACCTCGACGGCGACGGCGCGCAGCGCCTCGACACCGCGGTTGGTGAACGCCTTCGTCGCCAGGCGCCGGATCCGGGTCTGCTCCGGCGGGTCCATCGACAGCATCCCGGCGGTCAGGTTCTGCTCGCCCAGCCTGGGCTCGTCGCGGCCGGGCGGTAACACGCGGCTGAAACGGGCGTCCCCGAGCACGAAGCGCGCGTCCGCGTAGCGGGTGGCCAGCCACGCCTCGTCGCCGTAGGCGAGTTTCACCCTGGCCATGGACGGTTCGGCGCGCAACAGGGCGTAGCGCTCGTCGAGTTCGAGGGTGTCCGACCGGTTGAACGGGTAGGACAGGGGTTCGGGTCGAGTGGTGTCCACGTGCTCCTCCTCAGTGGAACCGCTTTCCGAGCAGAGCGGAGCAGCTCACGGTGAAGCCGTCGGAAGAGGTTCGCCCCACCCTACAAGCGGTGCCATCGCGCGGAACCGCTGTCCACCGGTCGGAGCAGCGCCGTCCGGGTGTCGCACCGGAGGCCGGGGCCGCGGAATCCCGTGCGGGTCCGCCCTCGTCGCTCCGAAGTGGACGGTGCTCGTCGTTCACCGCGCTTCCGGGTCCCGGCCAGGTGGTCGAGTACCCGCCGACCGACCCAACCTCCTTGAACTTCACCCCGGGACGGGAGCGGCCAGTGGGGCGCCGACCGGCGCGGAGGATCGCGGATCGTCGGCCACGGCGCGATCCTCGTCAGTCATCGGTGCCCTTCCACGGCGTCGCCGGGCGGGCCGAGCGGCACGAGCCGCCGGACGGCGTCGGTCAGCGTCGATCGCCGAAGTGAGGATGTGTCACAACGTGTGCGTACAGCACTATGCTGACCAGCACAGAGACCACATCCCGACACAGCGGGTCGCGGCGGCCGACACGCCGGGACTACCCGGCCCGCAGCTCCGCGAACACCAACGGCACCTCGTCCAGCAGTTCGCGCGCCAGCATCCCGGTGAGCCCGGTCCTGGGCACCAGCCGCTGGCCCGCCATCGCGTGCACGTGGCCCGCCCAGCACGTGGCCTGGGCGAGGTCGGCCGAGCCCGCGAGCAGGCCGCCCACGAGTCCGGCCAGCACGTCCCCGCTGCCCGAGGTCGACAACCCGACGTGCCCAGCCCCGTCGGTCCACACCCGTCCGTCCGGCTCAGCGACCACGCCCATCAGGTTCACCACGGCCTGGTGCCGTCCCGCGATCTCCACGGCCGCGGCCACGTAGTCGTCGACCGGCGCGTTCGGGCGGCCGAGCAGGTAGGCGGCCTCGATGGTGTTGGGTGTCAGCACCAGCCTGCCGTGCACCGGTTTGGCCAGTTCGGGGTGGTTGCCGAGCGCGCCGAGCGCGAACGCGTCGAGCACGACGCGGGTGTCCTCGCCGATCAGCGGCAGCAGCCGTTCGAGCAGCGCGCCGGTCTCGTCGGCGTCGGCGAGCCCCGGCCCCACCACGACGGCCCGCGCGTCGGCGACGAGGTCGGCGAGGACGTCGGCGGCGGCGCTGGAGACGGCGCCGTCGTCCGTCTCCGGCAGTCCGACGACCAGCGCTTCGGGCACGGCGAGGCCGAGCGCGGAGGCGTGCCGGTCGACCACCGCGAGTTGCAGGGTCACGGCGCCGGTGCGCAGCGCGGCGATGCCGCTGAGCAGGACCGCCCCCGGTGACCGCCGGGCGCCGCCGACGACGAGCACGGTGCCGGTCCCGGCGTCGGGCGGCGTCCACTCGCGCAGCAGCGCGGAGGTGATCGGTGTGGGCTCAGACCGAGTCGGTTTCGGCATCTTCGCTCTCCGTCGGTTGGACGCCCTGCTCCCGCAGGTGTTCGGTGGCGTGTTCGTGCTGCAGGCGGAATCCGCCGTCCTCGCGCGCCCACGAGGTCACCGACCCGTTGGCGACGACGGTGTCGTGCGCGATGACCAGGAGTTCCTTCTCCGCGATGCCCTCCAGCAGGTACCGCAGCAGGTAGGCGGTCATCTCGTGGGCGAACAGCAGCACCCGCGCGCCGGGGTGGCGGCGTTCGAGGTCCGCCAGGAGCGCCCGCAGCCGAAGGGCCACGTCGGCCCACGACTCGCCGCCCGGCGGCCGGTAGTAGAACTTGCCGAGCCGCTGCTTGCGGATCAACTCGTCGGGGTAGCGGTTGGCCACCCCGCGCGTCGTGAGCAGGTCGAGCACGCCCAGTTCGCGGTCGCGCAGACGTTCGTCCACCAGCTCCACGGGGCGGTAGTCGATCTCGCCGATCGCGAGCGCCGCGGTGCTGAGCGTCCGCTGGTAGGGCGAGTACACGACCACGTCGGGGCGCTGCCCGCCGGGCAGTGCGGCCAGCCACCTCCCCACGGCCGCCGCCTGCTCCTCGCCGCGCGGGGACAGCGGCACGTCCGCGTCCCGCTCGGCGATGTCGATGACGTCGAGCCCGGCGTCCTCCGCCGCCTCCCTGGCGACGTTGCCGGTGCTCTCGCCGTGCCTGACCACTCCGACCCATCCGAGATCCGTCACGAGGCGGGAGGTACCCGTTCCGGGCGCGTCGAGAACCCCCTTCCACGATCGGGGAAATCGACCGCGGCGAAGACGTGGTCGACCGGTCAGCGATCGGCGGTGAGCAGGGCCGTCATCTCCGGGAGTTCGAAGAACCTCGCGATGTCGAGGGCCGAACGGCCGCCCAGGGCCGGATCGGCGCCCGCGGCGAGCAGCGCCGTCACGCTTTCCGCCGAACGGCGGAACACGGCGGCTCCGAGCGCGGTCTGGCCCCGGTCGTTGACCCGCCCGGTGTCCGCGCCGCGGTCGAGCAGCGCGCGGACGGTGTCGGGGTGGTCGTGGTAGGCGGCGAGGATCAGCAGCGAGTCGCCCGTGGCGCCGGTGAGGTTGGCGGGCACACCCGCGTCGAGGGCTTCGGCCAGCCGGTCGGTGTCGCCGGCGCGCGCCAGGTCGAGCACGGAGCGCAGGTAGTCGAGTTCGGTGTCGGTGAGTTCTTCTGCCACGGGGAAACGGTACTGGTGCGGGGAGGCCGGCGCCGCTCGACTTGCACGGTTCCAGGTTGTGCGCTCCCCTGGAGGACATGCCGGACCAGTCACCGGACTCGAGATTGCGCGCAGCGGGTCTGCGCGTCACCAAGCCGCGCGTGGCCATCATCCAGGTGCTCGACAGCGCCGGAGTCGAGCACGAGCACCTGACGGCCGCGCAGGTGGCCGAACGCACCAGGACCCTGCTGGGGCGGGGGTTGTCGGTCCAGGCCGTGTACGACTGCCTGGACGCGCTCTCCGCCACGGGGGTCCTCCGCCGGATCGAGCCCGCGGGTCACCCGATGCTCTACGAGGCGCGCGTCGGGGACAACCACCACCACCTGGTCTGCCGCGCGTGCGGCAGGACCGCGGACGTGGACTGCACCACGGGTGACGCCCCCTGCCTGTCCCCTTCGCAGCGCTCCGGTTTCGTCGTCGACGAAGCGGAGATCACCTTTTGGGGCACCTGCCCCGATTGCGCGAAGCAGGCCGGTGACCGACCGGGTCCGTCCACGCACTCCAGCACGAGAGGCGCATGATGACCACCGCATCCTCACAACGACCCGACCGCGACGCCGAGCGGTCGGTGCTGACCAACCGCCAGGGGCACACGGTCCACGACAACCAGAACCAGCGCACCGTGGGCGCCCGCGGGCCCGCGACGCTGGAGAACTACCAGTTCCTGGAGAAGATCAGCCACTTCGACCGCGAACGCATCCCCGAACGGGTCGTGCACGCTCGTGGCGCGACCGCGTTCGGCTTCTTCGAAGCCCACGGCACCGTTGGTGGCGAACCGATTTCCGCCTACACCAGGGCGAAGCTGTTCCAGGAGAAGGGCAAGCGCACCGACGTCGCGGTCCGGTTCTCCACCGTGGCGGGCGGCCGGGACTCCTCCGAGGTGGCCCGCGACCCGCGCGGGTTCGCGGTGAAGTTCTACACCGAGGACGGCAACTGGGACCTCGTCGGCAACAACCTGGGTGTCTTCTTCATCCGCGACGCCATCAAGTTCCCGGACTTCATCCACTCGCAGAAGCCGGACCCGGTCACCTTCGAGCGCCAGGACCCCAACCGCGCCTTCGACTTCCTCAGCCAGACACCGGAAGCGCTGCACATGGTCACGCTGGTGTTCGGCCCCAGGGGCATCCCGGCGAGCTACCGCACCCAGCAGGGCTTCGGCGTGAACACCTACAAGTGGGTGAACGCCGCGGGCGACACGAAGCTGGTGAAGTACCACTGGACGCCCAAGCAGGGCGTGAAGTCCTACACCGCCGCGGACGCCGCGAACGTCCAGGCCACCGATCTCGGCTCGCACACCCGCGACCTGTACGAGGCCATCGAGCGCGGCGAGTACCCGGAGTGGGAGCTGTCCGTCCAGCTGATGGACGACCACGACCACCCCGAACTCGCCTTCGACCCGTTGGACGACACCAAGGTGTGGCCCGAGGAGCAGTTCCCGCTGCGGGCGGTGGGGCGCATGGTCCTCAACCGCGCGCCGGAGAACTTCTTCGCCGAGAACGAGCAGATCGCGTTCGGCACGGGCGTCCTGGTCGACGGCCTGGACTTCTCCGACGACAAGATGCTCGTCGGCCGCACGTTCAGCTACAGCGACACCCAGCGCTACCGCGTCGGCCCCAACTACCTGCAACTACCGGTCAACGCCGCGCGGACCAGGGTCGCCACCAACCAGCGCGACGGTCAGATGGCCTACGGCGTGGACCTCGGCGAGGGCCAGAACCCGCACGTCAACTACGAGCCGTCGATCCTGGGCGGCCTGCGGGAGGCCGACCACCCGGCCCACGACGAGCAGGGCCCGGAGATCACCGGCAGGCTGACCCGCAAGCGCATCCCGCGCACCAACGACTACCAGCAGGCCGGTGAGCGCTACCTGCTGTCGCAGCAGTGGGAACGCGACGACCTGGTCGCCAACCTCGTCGACGCGCTCGGCCAGTGCGACCGGCCGATCCAGGAGCGCATGGTGTGGCACCTGCTCATGGCCGAGGACGAACTGGGCCTGCGCGTGGGCGAGGGGTTGGGCATCACGCCCGACGACGTCCGGCACCTGGAACCGCTGGCCACCCAGGAGTTCACCGACGAGGAGCACGCCAGGGCGGGCAACCTCGGCAAGAACGGCCCGCGTGACGTGGCCGGCCGCGAGATGACCCACTGTGTGCCCGACGAACGGGTCGCGGTGGAGCGCTAGGAATCCGGCACACGCCTACAAGAAGGAGCCCCGGCCGCTGTGCGCGGCCGGGGCTCCCCTTCGTGCTTGTCGGGTCAGGCGTGTGCGCGCCGACCGGTGACGAGCCGGTAGATGCCGAGCAGCACCAGCGAGCCGAGGATGGCCAGCAGCCAGGTGCTCAGGTCGAAGAAGCTGTTGATGTCGCTGTTGAACAGCGCGCGGCCGATGAAGCCGCCGAGGATGGCGCCGACGATGCCGATCAGCATCGTGATGACGATGCCACCGGGGTCCTTGCCCGGCATGATCGCCTTGGCGATGGCACCCGCGATGAGACCCAGAACGATCCAACCCAAGATACCCACGACGACTTCCCTTCCACCGGCGACAACGACGGACCGTTGCTGCTCTTGTCCTGCTCGGACGAGGTGTTCCCAGGGGACGCGGGTCCCAAACACGTCTTTGCCGCCGGATGTTCCGCCCCTCCTTGCACGCCGGTAAATCCACGATTGACCGCGACGCACTTGCCCGCTCCAACCGCTCCTCCCTACGGTTCGCCTCCTCACAGGGCACGAAGACAGCGCGGGCGGCGATCAGCGCGAACAGGGGGCGTCGAGTGGAGCAGTCGAGCGTGAAGATCAGGGGACAGCGGATCGCCTACCTGGACAGTTCGGCCGACCGGAGCGACCGGGACGGTCCCGCGGTCGTCTTCGTCCACGGCAACTCGTCCTCCGCCAACACCTGGCTCCCGGTGGTGCGCGGTGGGCTCGACGGGCGCTTCCGCTGCGTCGCGCTGGACCTGCCCGGACACGGGAAGTCCGATCCGGCGGGCGCCGAAGCCGACTACTCGCTGCCGGGGTACGCGGACGTGCTGACCGGTTTCGTGCACGAGCTGGGCATCCCCGACGCGGTCGTCGTCGGCTGGAGCCTGGGCGGGCAGATCGCGATGGAGGCCGCGCCGTCGCTGCCGGACGCGCGCGGCTTCGTCATCTTCGGCGCGCCACCGATCGCGTCACCCGCGCAGATGGCCGAGGCGTTCCTGCCGAACCCGGCGATGGGCGCGCTCTTCACCGCGCACGTCGGCGAGGCCGAGGCGAAGCTGGCCGCGGAGAGCTTCCTCGCACCGGGCTCGACGTTCGACACCACCGAGTTCGTGTCCGACATCCTGGCCACCGACGGCGCCGCCCGCACGGGGTTGGGAGCCAGCGCGGGGGCGGGCCGGTTCGCCGACGAGATCGCCGTCGTGTCGGCGCTCCGCCGACCGCTGGCCATCCTCCAGGGCGCCGACGAGCAGCTCGTGAGCCTCGACTACCTGCGGAAGCTGGACATCCCCGCCCTGTGGCGCGGCGAGGTCCAGCTGATCGCGGGTGCGGGCCACGCCCCGCACCAGGAGGCGCCGGAGCGGTTCGCCGCCCTGCTGGCGGAGTTCGTCGACGACCTCGCTCGCGAGCGATGACCGGCAGGGCGGCCCCTCCCACCGACGCGGTTGGCGGGAGGGTCCGCCCGAGGTGCCGGACACCGGCGTGACGAGGTGTCCACCGGATTCCCCGTCCCGCAACCGGCTACCGCTCCGTGGCCGCGGTGCTCCGCGCCAGCAACCTGCGCTGGTCCGCGGACTCCGCCTCCAGGGAACCCGCCGTCGTGTGCTGGCTGTTCTCGAACAGGAGCGGGTGCGCGTCCCGGATGCCGTTGACGACCAGGTCGTACGGGAAGTCGTCGAAACTGCCGTGCCAGTGGACGAACTCCATGTGCTTGCGACCCTTTTCGTCGTACGGGTGGTAGACGCTGTCGGTCACCCCGTCGAACTCCAGCGGGGCGATCCGGTAGAGCCTGCACAGGAGTTTGTTGAACACCGGCGTCGCCCTGATCCACTGGTCGTTCAGGTAGACCTCGGTGAGGCAGTGGAAGCGGAACAGGTCCCCGCCGACGAGTTCGCGCAACCGGGGTGAGGCCAGGTGGTTGCGCACGTCGCCGAGGACGATCCGGCTCGGCACGCCCGCCGCGCGGACGGCCGCCGCGTACACCAGGGACTTGTGGATGCAGAAGCCGAAGCCGCGGTCGACGATCGCGCTCGCCCGCATGCCGTTCCTGGACAGGTCGCTCTGGTACACCTCGTAGCGGATGCCGTCGCGGACCGCGTAGAACAGGGCCACCGCGCGGGCGGTGGGGTCGGACTCGTCGCCGACGGTGCGGTCCACGAGTTCGCGGACCTGCCGCGACTCGTGGTCCAGCAGTTCGGTCGGGGCGAGGGTCGTCTCGTCCACGTCACACCTTTCCCTTGTCGAGGCCCAGCATCTTGGCGATCCTGTTGCGCTGGATGTCGGACGTGCCCGAGTAGATCACCCCTGGCACGGCGTTGCGCAGCTCCGCTTCCAGGCCGTACTCGGCGGTGTACCCGTTGCCGCCGAACACCTCTATCGCGGCGAGCGCGGTGTCCACGTTGGCCTGGCTGGCCACCAGCTTGCTCGTCGCGATGTCCATCGTGACGTTGTGGCCGCGCTCCATCCGCTCGGCCGTGTCGTACAGCCAGCGGCCCGCGGTCTCGGTCGCCGTGCGCATGTCGACGATCCTGTTGGCCACCGACTGGAAGGAGCCGATCGGCGCGCCGAACTGGGTCCGGGTCCGCGCGTAGTCGACGCACCGCTCCAGCCGGTGGCGCATCTGGCCGACGTTGACGATGAACGAGCAGAGGATCTCCCACTTCATCACGTGGTCGAGCACCAGGAACCCGCTGCCCGCCCGCCCGATCACGTTGGCCGACGGCACGACGCAGTCGTCCAGGAACACCTCGGCGAACGGCGAGGTCCGCAGCCCCATCTTCTCGATCGGGCTGCCCACCGACACCCCCGCCATGGTGGTCTCGACGAGGAACGCGGTCACGCCGAGCGGACCCGCGGTGGGGTCGGTCCTGGCGTAGACGACGATCACGTCGGCCACCGGGGCGTTGCTGACGAACGCCTTGCTCCCGTTGAGGACCCAGTCGTCACCGCGGCGGACGGCCGTGGTGCGCATGTTCAGCGCGTCCGAGCCGCTGCCCGGTTCGCTGATCGCGTGCGCGCCGATCGTCGAGCCGTCGCACACGCCGGGCAGGTAGCGGTCCTTCAGCGCCGGGGAACCGAAGCGCTGCAACGGCACCCCGGCGCTGACCATGTGCGTCGTGACCGAGAAGCCGAGCCCACCGTCGTGGCAGCGGTGGCCGAACTCCTCCAGCACGTACATCGTCGTGAGCAGGCTCTGGTCCAGCCCACCCCACTGCGTCCCGAACGGCAGGCCCAGCACGCCCGTCCCGCGGACCAGTTTCCACGCGTCGCGGTCGAACCTGGCCGCGCGTTCGCGATCGAGGCCGTTGACGTTGAGCGCGTCGCACCACTGCCGGACCCCGGCGCGCAGGTCCTGTTGGTCCTCGGTCCAGTCGAGCACGCTGACACCAGCCGATCAGTAGTGGGAGAATTCCGCCGCGTCCAGCGAGTGCCGTTCGTCGCCGTGCAGTGCCGGGGAGAACACGCACACCAGCCGCATGTCCCCCTCCTTCGACGCGATCAGGTAGTGCGCGTCGTTCTTGTCCAGCGCGTACAGCGTGCCCGGCGTCAACGGGAAGCTGTTGCCCTCCATGTCGACGACCTCGCCGCTGCCCTCGATGCAGTAGCAGGCCTCGAGGTGGTTGCGGTACTGGAGCCTGGACTTCGTCCCCGCGGTGACGATGGTGTCGGTGATCGAGTAGCCCAGGCCGTCGCCGGAGAGCAGGAACCGACGGCTGAGGCCGTTGCCCCAGTCCACGACCTTCGCGTCGGCGATCGTGCGAACAATCATCGTGGTGCACTCCTTCTCTACTGCTGCCCACCGGCGGCGCCGATGAACGCGTTGATGTCGTCGATGGTGCGGAAGTTGTCGGGTGAGAGTTCGACGTCGTCGAGGCTCAGCCGGAATCGGGTGCCGAGCCAGTCGATGACCTTCAGCAGCGCGAGGCTGTCGATGACCCCGCCTGCGAACAGGTCGTAGTCCGCGGTGAGGTCGCCGACGCCGACGTCCGGCAGGAACTCGTCCACGATGTACCGGGTGATGACGGCCGTGTGGTCCAACTAGATCACCAGTTCCATGGTTGTGGTGATGTGCTTGCGATCCACCTTTCCGGTGGACGTGCGGGGAAGCGGATCCTCGGTGATCCGCAGCGTCGACGGCACCGCCGCGGGGGGCAGCCGTTCGGCGCAGTGGCGGCGCAGCACCAGGCTGTTCACCGTGCCGTCGGTGCGGACCACGACGTGCAGGCGGTTGCCCGCGCGCTGGTCGGGCACGGCGACCGCGGCGGCTTCCAGCACACCGGTGTGGTCGAGCAGCACCTGCTCCACCTGTTGGGTGTCGACCTGCTGGCCGCGGACCTTGACCCGGAAGTCGATCCGCCCCTCGACGACGAGCGCGCCCGCCGCCGTGCGGCGCACCAGGTCGCCGGAGCGGAAGTAGCGCAGGTCGTCCGCGCCGTCCGGGTGCGGGACGAACCGGTTCGGCGAGTCGAGGTAGCCGGGTGTCTGGAACGGTGTGCTGACAAGGAGTTCACCGACTCCGGGGCCGTGCAGGACGGTGCCGTCCTCGTGCACCAGCAGTGCGCGCACGCCCGGCAGCGGGGTGCCGATCGGGATCTCGGACAGGTCGGACCCGAGTTCGTGGATGAAGCTGTCGTTGGTCTCGGTGCAGCCGTAGACGTTGTCGATCCGCGCGTTCGGGAACAGCGCGCGCAGCGCGGGGAGCCGGTCGGGCCGGAACGCGTCACCGGTGACGACGACCCGGTCGACCCCGTCGACCCGTGCGCCGGGGACGGCCGCGAGCAGCTCGTAGAAGAGCGGCACCGCTTGGACCACGTGCACGTCCTGGCCGACGAGCAGGTCGAGCAGCGCGGCGCCGTCGGTGGCGCGGTCGGGGTCGGCCAGGACGACGCAGCCGCCCGCGCGCACCGTGCCCCAGACCTCCAGCAGGCAGAGGTCGAAGTTGAGCGGCGCGTAGTTCAGCACCCGCCTGCCGGGGCCGAGGTCGAACTCCCCGTCCGCCCACAGCGCGAACCGGTCGACGGCCGCCGACGTGAGCGGCACGATCTTCGGGGCGCCGGTGGAACCCGAGGTGGTCAGCAGGAACGCGGTCCCGTCGGCTTCCGGGTCGCCGTCCCGGCCCGGTTCCGCGTCGTGCGCCGGGTTCGCGTGCACGTCGACGACCACCGTGGTGAGCCGGGCCGCGTTGCTCGTGCCACCCGGCACCGCCACCACCGCGACGCATCCCGCGCGCTCGTAGAGCCCGCTCAGCGTCGGGACGGGCAGGGCGGGCGCGGGCAGGAGCACCCGGCGGCCCGCGGCGAGGCAGCCCAGGACGAGCGCGATCGTCTCCGGCGTCTTCTCCGCCACCACGCCCACCGGCCCCGGCGGGAGCCCCGCCACGGCCGCGGCCGCCGATCGGGTCATCGCCGCGAGCTCGCCGTACCCGACCCGCGTGCCGCGCCAGAGCAGCGCGGGCGCCGACGGACGGGACCCGGCGTGCTCCAGAAGCGCGGGCACGATCCGACTTCGCGAAACAGTCATTCGACCCACCTGTCCCGAGAATGATGCGCAGGATGCCTGCGATGGATGCGAAAAATGGATGAGAGGAAATTACGGGCGTTCACATTCATTCGACACGCCCTGTCCAAAACCCGATACAACACGAACCCCGGACTGCCGGCAAGCACCGTTCGTCGTAACGCAGATGCCCATTCGGGAAAGATTGATCATTTGCGCAAACCCGTAGTTCCGACGAACTCGAAGTGTTAAGAACGTGCTGTTAATACGACTGTCGGTGACAGGGTTTCATCCCACGCCCTACCCAATGGTCCATACTTTCCCTATCGGTCCGCCGCGCGTCGCACGCTATGCGTAGTCACGGCGGGCGCGGGACCGCACGTCACAGCCCTCCCGCGAGGCAACGGCACAACCAGCGGAAACAGTGCCGGGAGCCGGCTGCGACCAGGGCAGGACGACACAGCGCGTGATGCGGACCAGCGCCCGCACCGAGCGATCGGATTCGGCGATCCGTGTGATGGTCACTCACTCGGCCGTCACCTGGTTGGACCTTGTCGGCCACGAAACATGGTCTTAACGTCGCTGCGGTCGGATCGGTTTTGGGCTGTGGAGAATGCGCGCCCGCCGTTCGGAGCAGCCAGCCCTACCTGAGTCGCAAGAATATCCGCGCACCACTACAACGCTGTCTTGTGACGCGAATTATGGAGGTTTTGATGGTCGACCGGATCAAGTACCTGCTTGACGAAGCCGACATCCCCTCGACCTGGTACAACCTCGCCGCGGACCTGCCTCCGCTGCACCCGCCGATCAACCCCGCGACCGGCAGGCCGGTGACCAGGGACGAGATGGCCCACACGATGCCGGAGCCGATCATCGAGCAGGAGCTCAGCACCGAGCGCGAGTGGGAGATCCCCGAACCCGTCCGCCAGATCTACGCGCAGTGGCGGCCGTCGCCGCTGTTCCGGGCGCGCAGGCTCGAAGCGCTGCTCGACACGCCCGCGCGCATCTACTACAAGTACGAGGGCGTCGCGCCGACCGGCAGCCACAAGCCCAACACCGCGGTCGCGCAGGTGTACTACAACAAGCAGGCGGGCAAGCGGGGCCTGGTCACCGAGACCGGCGCGGGCCAGTGGGGCAGCGCCATCGCCCAGAGCGCGGCGATGTTCGACATGTCCGCCAAGGTGTACATGGTGAAGGTGAGCTTCATCCAGAAGCCCTACCGGCGTTCGCTGATGGAGACCTTCGGCGCGGTCTGCGTGCCCAGCCCGAGTCCGGAGACCGCCGCGGGCCGCGCGGTGCTGGCCGCCGACCCGGACTCCCCCGGCAGCCTCGGCATCGCGACCTCCGAGGCCCTGGAAGCGCATTCCAAGGACGATTCCCTCGGTTACGTCCTCGGCAGCGCCGCGAACCACGTCCTCGGCCACCAGACGATCATCGGCCAGGAGGCGATGCTCCAGTTCGAACTCGCCGACGACTACCCGGACATCGTCGTCGGGTGCGCGGGTGGCGGCAGCAACCTCGCGGGCCTGTCGTTCCCGTTCCTCGGCGCCAAGCTGCGCGGCGGCCGGGACGTGCGGGTGATCGCCGCCGAGCCCGCCGCCTGCCCGACACTGACCAGGGGCACGATCGCCTACGACTACGGCGACAGCGCGGGCTTCACGCCCCTGTTCCGCATGCACACCCTCGGGCACGGCTTCGTCCCGCCGACGTTCCACGCGGGCGGCCTGCGCGCGCACGGCATGGGGCAGATGGTCAGCCGCGTGGTCGAGGACGGGCTCATGGAGGCGATCGCGGTCACCCAGAAGCGCTGCTTCGACGCCGCCATCCAGTTCACGCGCGCCGAGGGCATCCTGCCCGCGCCCGAGTCGACGCACGCGATCCGCGTCGCGATCGACGAAGCGCTGCGCTGCAAGGCGGAAGGCCGGTCCCAGACCATCCTCTTCGGACTCTCCGGGCACGGGCACTTCGACCTCACCGCCTACGAGCGCTACTTCGCGGGCGACCTCGACGACACCGTGCTGGACGAGGAGACCCTCCGGCAAGCGCGGCAGTCGATCCCCGAGCAGACCTGGGACCTCACCAGGTCGGCGACGTGACGGACGACGGCTGGGGCTGGCGCGCGCGGATCGGGATCCTGGTCATCCACAAGGATCCCGTGCCCGAGGCCGAAATGCGGGCGATGGCCCCGCCCGGCGTCGCCGTCTACACCGCCCGGTTCGAGAGCCCGCGCAAGCCGGGCTCGGACTTCCAGGGCGACCACGCCGCCGCGCTCGCGGACTCCCCCGACATCGCACGGGGGCTGGAGCAGTTGGGCCAGTTGCGGCTGGACGTCATCTGCCTGTGCTTCGGGTCGAGCAGCTTCCTCGCCGGGGCGGGGTTCGACGAGCGGTTCTGCGACCAGGCGACCGAACGGGCGGGCGGCACCCCGGTCACGACCGCGCCGCTCGCGATGCTCGATGCGATGCGCGCGCTCGGCATCTCCCGGCCGCACCTCGTGAGCCCGCCGTGGTTCACCGCGACGAGCTACGCGGCGGCCGAACGCTACTTCGCGGACACGGGACACCCGTTCTCCGGCCAGATGCGGTTCGACCTCGGTGCCGGCTGGAGCGATCGCGACACGTTCGAGATCTGGGACCTCGGCGGCCAGTGGGAGGTGCGGCCGGAGGAGGTGTACCGGCAGGCGAGGGATTCCCTGCCCGCGGACGCGGACGGCATACTCATACCGGGAAGCGGTTTCCGCAGTCTGGAGGCCGTCGAACCGCTGGAGCGGGACCTGGGGGTCCCGGTCGTCACCTCCAACCAGGCGTGCCTGTGGCAGTGCCTGCGCATGGCGGGGGTGCACGACCCGAGCCTCGGGGTCGGCAGGCTGTTCTCCCGTTCCCTGTCAACGACGACGGCTGGTTAGGACGACATGCCCACGATCTCGACACTGCTGTTATTCGCGGCGGCCACGGTGGCCCTGCTCGTGGTCCCCGGACCGGCGGTGGTCTACATCGTCACCAGAACCGTGGCGCAGGGCAGGGCCGCGGGGCTGCTGTCCGTGCTCGGCATCCACGTCGGGTCCATCTTCTACGTGCTCCTGACGGCGCTCGGGATGTCCGCGCTCCTGCTGGCGTCGTCGACGGCGTTCCAGATCGTCAAGTGGGTCGGCGTGGCCTACCTGGTCTGGCTCGGCGTGCAGAAGCTGTGGTTGCAGAAGACCGACGACGGTTCGGTCAAGGAGCCGCCGCAGATGTCGAACGCGCGCATCTTCGGACAGGGCGTGCTGGTCAACATCCTCAACCCGAAGACGCTGGTGTTCTTCGTGGCGTTCCTGCCGCAGTTCGTCGACCCGGCACGGGGTTCGGTCGCGCAGCAGCTGCTGATCTTCGGCATCGGGTTCATCGTGCTCGGCATCCTGAGCGACGGGTCGTACGCGCTGCTGGCCAGCGTGCTGGCCGGGCGGCTGCGCCGGACGGCGACCGCGCGGCGGCGCCTCGACCTGTCGAGCGGCCTGGTCTACCTCCTGCTCGGCGCGGTCGCCGCCTCGATCAGCCAGGCCTGACCCCGCACCACGCGCCGTGGCCGTGCCCATCCGCCATGCGGTCGGACACGGCCACGGCGCCGAGTGCGGAGGGGGTCAGCGGCGCGAGCCGTCCTCGGCCTGGTCGTGGTGCGGGTGCAGGCCGGGGAGGTGGATCTCCTCGGGCTCGGGCGGCAGGTCCTCGATGCCCGCGGCGACGGCCTCGACGTGGCGGCGGTGCGCCGACGGCAGGGCGAGCACGGCCAGGACGGCGAGGACGGCGACGCCCGCGCAGGCCCAGAAGCCGACGGTGAAGGCCTCGTCGGTGGGCAGGCCCCTCGGCGAGGTGTACGACGTGAGGATCGCGGCGATCACGGCGGTGCCGATGCTGCTGCCGATGGTCCGGGCGATGGTGTTGACGCCGGTGGCCTCACCGGTCTGCGCGGCCGGGACGCTCTCGATGATGGCGTTGGACATCGCCGCGAACGCGAAGCCGATGCCGGCACCGGTGAGCAGGCCGGAGACCAGCACCTGCCACAGCGCGCCGTGCCCGACGGCGGCGAGGGCGAACGCGCAGACGACCAGGACGGTGCCGGTGAACATCGGCACCTTGGGGCCGAACCGGCGGTTCAGGATCCCGGCCACCGGGCCGAACACGACCATCATCGCGACGGTGGGCAGCAGGAACAGACCCGCCTGCGACACCGACTTGCCGAACCCGACGCCGGACGCCGCGGGCAGCTGGAGCAGCGTCGGGATCAGGACGAACGTGCCGAACATGGCGAAGCCGAGTGCCAGCGCGACCACGTCGGTGGCCCACACGCCCCGGATCCTCATCAGGCGCATGTCGATCAGCGGCTCCTTGACCCGCTGTTCGACCAGGACGAACACGACCAGCGCGACCACGCCGAGCGCGAGCAGCCCGAGGGTCTTCGCGTCGCCCCAGCCCCATCCCTGGCCCTTGCTGATCGCGAGGAGCAGGGAGACCAGGCCGACCGACAGGATGCCCGCGCCGAGCACGTCGAGGCGTCCCGGCGCGCGCACCGGGGACTCCTTCATCCCGAAGATCGCGCCGAGCAGGGCGATGACGACCAGGACCAGCGGGAGCCAGAAGAGCCAGTGCCAGGACAGGTTCTCCACGATCGGGCCCGCGGCGACGATGCCGACGCCCGCGCCGATGCCGAAGATCGCCGAGAGCAGGCCGACGGTGACGCCGACCTTCGCCCGGTCCATCGAGTCGCGGACGATGCCGATCGACAGCGGCAGGATCGCGCCCGCCGCGCCCTGGAGCGCGCGGGCGACGATGAGCACGGTCAGGTTCGGGGACAGGGCGGCCAGCGCGGTGCCGACGGCCAGTGCCGCGAGGACGCCGATGAGGACCTTGCGCTTGCCGACCATGTCGCCGTAGCGGCCGAGGATCGGCGTCAGGACCGACGCGGAGAGCAGGTAGGCCGTGATGATCCAGCTGCTGCTCGCCGTCGACGCGTTCAGGTCGCGCCCGATCGTCCCCAGCGCCGGGGCGACCAGCGACTGCAGCACCGCGAACGCCAGACCACCCAACGACAGGTACAGCACCAGCATCGTCGTGCTCGAACGGCCGGTGTCGCGGCCGCCGTCCTGGTGGAAGGCGGCGCCCGCCTCTTCGATGGTGTACGTCATGGGTCCCTCGATGCGATGTAAACGATTGATGACTTGCCCTAGTATCGCTCCCCGACCAGCGAAGTCAACAATCGTTTACGTCACACTGCCGGGGCGCTACCCTACAAATGGGACGAAAGGAAGCTCATGACGACATCCGCCCCGGAGCCCGAGGCGCCCGACCGGAGCGAACCCGTCGCGGAGCTGTCCGGACGCCGTCGCCGCAACGCGGCCGACACCCGGCGGCTCCTGCTCGACGCCGCCCGGAGCCGGTTCGCCCGCGACGGGTACGCGGGCGCCACCGTGCGGGACATCGCCGACGACGCGGGTGTCAACGTCGCGCTGATCAACCGCTACTTCACGTCGAAGGAAGGGCTCTTCGAGTCCTGCCTGACCTGCGCCGTCGACGACCTCGGGCGCACGGTCGACGAGGACATGCCGTTCGCCCAGGTGCCGCTCGCCATCGCCAGGCGGCTCGCGGGACCGGACGCGGACGGGCATCCGAGCAGGCTCATGCTGCTGCTGCGCTCCTCGGGCGACGAGGGCGCCGACCGGATCCGGGTCGACGTCCTGCGCACCTTCGCCGAACGCCTCGCCGCGGCCGCGGGCGGGCGACCGGGGAGCGCCGGGAGCGGGTCGCTGGTGCTGGAGGCCCAGATCGTGCTCGCCGCGACCTTCGGCATCGTCATGCTCCGCGCGTCGGCCGCGCTGGAACCGCTGGCCTCGGCGGGTGAGCAGGACCTCCTCGGGCCGATCCAGCGCCTGGTCGGCGCCCTCCTGCCCGCGGACTGAGGCCACGCCCGCCCGGCTCCGATCGACCCGATCGCGCCGCACGGGAATCGACGACGGTAATCGGACGGCGAATACGCCCCGGTTTCCCCGTGGGATGCCGAAGCGATTCCGGCACGAAAGGGGAAATCGGGCCGATCGCCATCGCGATGCCGACATCGCGCCATTCCAGCCGCGGTTGTCCGGCGGCGGAATTCCTGGATGTGAACCCGGTCTTGGCAGCGGAAGCACTCGACCTGCGGACCGGTCGACCGCCCCGCCCCTCCCCCTCGACATGGCACGGCACCGGCGACCGCCTGCACCCCGTGCGCACCTCGGACGATCGCCATGGCCGGTGACGACCGTGGTCGAATACGCGGTCGAATTCATCGAACACGCGAAAAATCCCTCGGAACAACCCTTTCCGATTGACACGGGGTCGACGGCGAAGCGATAGTGATCGGTACCGCCACCGCACATTCGACACTCGCGCGGACACCGGTCGGAACCATTCGGCCGAACCGCTCGCGATCACTCGGGCGACAGCGCCCCGGAAAGCGGAGCCATGGTCAACGGAATCAGATCGGCTGTGACGGCGGCCCTCCTGGTGGTGGGCTTGATCGGCGCGGCCGGAGTGGCGCGGGCCGCCACGTGGTCGTCCACCGACAAGTGGGGAACGTGGTCCAACGGCGGCTACACCGTCCGCAACGACGTGTGGGGTGGCGGCGCCGGGCCGCAGACGATCTGGGCGAACTCCTACAGCAACTGGGGCGTGTGGGCCAACCACCCCAACACCGGCGGGGTGAAGGCGTACCCGCACTCGGCGAAGGCGGTCAACAAGAAGGTCAGCGCGCTGGGCAGGCTGTCGAGTTCGTTCAACGTCAGCAGGCCGGGTTCGGGGGCCTACGCCACGGCCTACGACATCTGGGCGGAGAACAACGCCTACGAGATCATGATCTGGGTCAACAAGCAGGGCGCGGTGGGACCGCTCGGGTCGAAGCAGACCACGGTGTCGGTCGGCGGGCACACCTGGGACGTGTACAAGGGTTCCAACGGAGCCAACCAGGTGTTCTCGTTCCTGCGCACCGGCAACACCAACTCCGGGACGGTGGACGTGCTCGCGGTGCTGAAGTGGATCGGGTCGCAGGGCTGGTACGGCGACGTGACCGTGGGCGAGGTGCAGTTCGGCTTCGAGATCACCTCCTCGTCGGGCGGCATGGACTTCGCGGCCAACAGCTACTCGGTGACGTCATGAGGGCCCTCTCGACCGTCCTCGCGGCGGCACTCCTGCTGGGCCTGTCCACGGCCACCGCCAACGCCGCGACGGTGACCGTGGCCGCCGACGGCAGCGGCAACTACCGCACGCTCCAGGCGGCGGTGAACGCGGTGTCCGCGGGCACGACCATCTCCATCGCCCGCGGCACCTACCGCGAGACGGTGACGATCCCGGCGGCCAAGTCGAACCTCGTCATCCAGGGCGCGACCGGCAACCCCGCCGACGTCGTCCTCGTCATGAACAAGGCGGCCAAGGACACCGGCAGCACCCTGACGTCGGCGACGGTGACGATCAACTCGCCCGGCACGACGGTGCGGGCGGTCACCTTCAACAACGACTTCGCCGAGACCGGGGCGTCCTCGGAGCAGGCGGTGGCGCTGGCGGCCAACGGCGACCGGCAGGTGTACGACAACGTGCGCGTGCTGGGCAACCAGGACACGCTGCTGTCGTGGGGCCCGTCCTACACCTCGCGCTTCCGGCAGTACTTCCGCAACTCCTACGTCGAGGGCGACGTGGACTTCATCTTCGGCCTCGGCACGATGGTGTTCGCCAACTCCACGATCCACTCGCTCTCCCGCGGCTCGTCGAGCAACAACGGCTACGTCACCGCCGCCGCGACCGACCGCAACAACACCTACGGCTTCCTGTTCTCCAAGTGCACGTTCACCTCCAACGCCGCGGCGGGCACGGTGTACCTGGGCAGGCCGTGGAGTCCCAACGGCACGGCCAACCAGGCCCAGGTGGTCATCCGCGAGTCCACGCTGGGCGCGCACGTCCGCACCGCGCAGCCGTGGACGGACATGGGGACCACGACCTGGAAGTCCGCGCGGTTCTTCGAGTACGCCAACACCGGGGCGGGCGCGGGCACCAACGCCAACCGGCCCCAGTTGTCGTCCTCGCAGGCCGCGACCTACACCCCGCAGAAGTACCTCGCGGGTTCCGACGGCTGGAACCCGGCGGGCTGAGCCCGGCAGCGACCATCCACCCGAGCGCGCGGGCGGATGGTCCTGAAAGCGTTGCTCCACAACGGAAATCCCGAAAATCCGGTTGCGGCAAACCCCCACGGGCCGTCTGATCGGTGCCACACTCGTGGTCCGAAACCTTTGTCCTGCAACGAGGAGACACATGCCTGACTTACGCGGGGTGGGAGTGCGGGTCGCCGCCTGGCTCGCCGCGCTGCTCCTGCTGGTGGTCGGAATGGCGAGCATCGCGAACGCGGGTGCCGACACCGGGTCCGACGCCTGGAAGCCCGCCGTGCAACCGCCGGTGAGCGGTAAAGCCCTCGAACACGTCGACGTCGTCGGCGGCCCCTCCGCCCAGGGCGTCCGGGAGACCGTGTCCGCCGTCATCGATCCGACGGGGGCCATCGCGTTCGGCCAGAGCTACGAGGTGACCTACGCGAACCGCATCGACGTGGGGACCTACGAGGTGTTCTTCGGCAAGGACATCACGAAGGGCACCTACGCCGCCACCATCGGCGTCGCCGCGCTCCTGGCCGCGAACGAATCGCCTCCCGGACTGATCACCGTCGCCCCCAGGGTCGGCACCAAGAACGGGCTGTGGATCCGCACGTTCGACCCCACGGGCAAGTCCGCCGACCGGGGTTTCCACACCATCGTCCAGTACTGAGCCCACCGGTGGAACCGCGCGTGCCGGTCCCGCCGGACCGGTACGGCGTCCTGGCTCGCGTCCGATGACCTGGCGCGCAACGGGAGTGCGGCGCAGGACCGGACCTGCGGGCCGCCCCCACTTCAGCGTACCGACGGCACGGGCCGGCCATGCGCCCGTCGTCCCGCGCGGCTCGGTCGCGGCGTGAACGGCGGCGAAACCGTGCGCAGCCTTGCGGACAGCGCTTTCCTCGTATTGCGCCCCCGCGCCTGAGGCGGGCGCCGAGGTGGCTCTACCGGCCCGCCGCGGCTTCGAGGAGAACGCTGACCAGTCGTTCGGCGGCGTCGCGCTGACCGTGTGAACGGGCTCGTTCGGCGACCTGCGCGCGTCGGGCGGGGTCGGTGAGCAGGGGGCCGACCGCGTCCCCCAGCGCCTGCGAGGTCGCTTCGCCGAGCAGGGCGACGGCCGCCCCCGCGTCGTGCAACTGCTTGGCGTTGTGCCACTGCTCGTTGCCCGCGGAGGTCGCGAGCGGGACGAACACGGCGGCTTTGCCCAGTGCGGTGAGTTCGGCGAGCGTGCCGGCGCCGCTGCGCGAGATCACCACGTCGGCCAGCGCGAGCACGTCGGGCAGTTCGGCGCCGACGTAGGCGGTGAGCAGGTAGCGCGCGGCCAACTCCGGGGGCAGTCCCGCGGTGCGCGCACGGAGCGCGTCGACGTGCTTGGGACCGCACTGGTGCACGACGTTGGCGTGCTGGAGCAGCCACGGCAGGATGTCGGCGACCAGGGTGTTGATCTGCTCCGACCCCTGGGCGCCGCCGGTGACGTAGACGGTGGGCCGCCGCGAGTCGAAGCGCCCCACCAGGCCCAGCGCCTGGACCGCGCGTCCGGCGTGGCCGGTGAAGACCTCGGGTCGCACCGGGTTGCCGGTGACGGTGGCGGTCGCGCGCACGGACTCCGGCAGCAGTTCCAGCGTCGACGCCGAGGAGACGGCCACCCGCGCGGCCTTCGGGGCGAGCTTGCGGTTGGCCAGGCCGAGGCGGACGGTCTGCTCGTGGATCACGAGCGGCCGTCCGCACATGCTGGTGGCGAAGCCGACCGGGACGGCGACGTAGCCGCCGGTGGCCAGCACGACGTCCGGGGCGAAGTCGTTGACGATCCTGCGGGCCTGGAGGATGCCCAGCGGCACGCGCGCCATGTCCTTGGCGTTGGCCGGGGAGAGCATCTTCAGCGGGTTGGCGGAGCGCCGGATCTTGCCGGTGGCGACCGACTCGAACGCGATGTCCGCCTCCTTGGCCACCCGGCCTTCGAGGCAGTCCGGGGCGGTCGAGCCGACCCAGAGGACGTCGAGGGCGCGGCCGGTGGCCGCGAGCCGGGCGCGCAGGGCCCGCACGGTGGTGAGGGCGGGGTAGACGTGGCCGCCGGTGCCGCCGCCGGTGACGATCAGGCGGAACGTCCGGGCGGTACCGGTCGGACCATGGCCGATGCCACTGTTCATCGAGGTGCCAATCTGGGTGTCCTGGATTCGTCCGCGCCGGGGAGGTCGATCATCGCCGGGCGCGGAACGATAGCAGGGCGCGTGCCGACCCCCGGACGTCGCCGGGCCCCGATGACAGGCGATCCCGCCGGTGTTCGCCGCGGGCCGGTTCGACGCCCGCCGGGTCGTCGTGGGAGCGCGGTGGAGGGGCCGGGGTGGCCGCGCGGGCGACCACCCCGGCCGGGGACCTACGGCGCCCAGGGCGCCGCGAGGGTCCAACTGCTGTCGGCGGACACCGTCTGTGGCCGGTCGGCGCCCGAGTCGCCCGCGCCGGAGGCCGTGTACACCTGGGATTCGAAGTGCCGCACGTACGTGCCGGGGAAGTTGATCGACTCCAGCGTCACTCCCGTGCCGCCGATGCCCGGTCGGGCGCAGAACGTGGCGTCGGCGCGGAGCAGTGCCGAGCCGTCGTCCGGCGAGTTGCGCACGCGGCCGTTGGCGTGGCGCAGGAACTGGCCGGGGAAGTTCACCGACTCGAACGAGTAGCACGACGAGTCGGCGAGGCCGCGCCGGACGGTGTAGGTGGCGTCGGCCTTGAGCGCGGCGCCGCTGCCGCCGGTGACGACCTCGGTGTAGGCGAGGCCGTTGGCGTGCCGCAGGTAGCGGTCGGTCAAGCCCCACGTGGTCACCCGCAACGACTGGCGCACGTTCGTCGACAGCAGCGCGGCACTGCGCCACAGCGCCGGGTCCGCCGCGTTCCACGTCGTGTCGGCGGCGAACCCGGTCGGGGTGTCCCAGGCGTTGGATCCGCCGCTGCGCGCCAGGTAGACGATTTCCGCGTAGTGGCGCAGGTAGGAGCCGGGGAGGTTCAGCGACTCGAACGACGTGCCGCCGGAGGCGAGCCCCGGTCGGGCGCACCAGGTGGCGTCGGAGGTGAAGGTGCCTCCGGTGCCCGCCTCGACGCGCACCCTGCTGTCGACGTGCCGCAGGTAGCGGCCGGGGTAGGTGATCGACTCGAACGAGTGGCAGCGCGCGTCGGCCAGGCCCGCCACCGTCCGGAACGACGCGTCCTGGCGGTCGATGTCGGCACTGGCGGTGCTGATGACGTCGGTACGGGCCACCGAGCCCGAGTTGCGCAGGTACCGGTCGGTGAACCCCGGAGTGGTCACCCGGAACGACCGGACGTGCCCGAGGGTGAAGTCGACCTGCGAGTTGAGGTTGCGCGAGGCGTTGATCAGGTCCGCGTGCGCGGCGCGCAGCTGGTTGGTGTCGACCTTCTGCACCCGCCGGTCGTAGGTCAGCAGGCCGTTGTACTCGCCCTCCACGTCGGTGATCTCCGTGTACACGTAGGCGGAGACGCCCTTGGTGGTCATCAGCTGCTTCACGTCGCGGACCATGCCGGTGTACCGGTCGTTGAGCTGGGCGGCGCCGGACACCTGCTCGTAGGCGAAGAACTGGCCGTTCGGGCTGTACTCGTGACCGGGGTTGCGCAGCCCGATCCCGCCGAACTCGCCGAGCACCGAGACGCGCGTCGCCGACGGGCGGGGCGCGTCGGGCCCGGTGTAGACGTGCCAGTCGACGATGTCGCCGGTGCCGGGGTCGCCCTTTGAGGCGCAGCAGTTGTAGCCGCTGTGGGCGTTCACCAGCCGGCTGGGGTCGTAGTTCTTCAGGTCCGTGGTGACCCGGCGGGTGTCGGCGAGGTTCCACTCGCCCCAGCCCTCGTTGAACGGCACGTAGGTCACGACGGCCGGGGAGAACCGGTGCTCGTCGATGATCTCGCGGGCCTCGCTCTCGAACTCCGCGATCTGCGCGGCGGTGCGGTTGGCGTCGGCCGTCGGCGTGGACGGGACGTCCTGCCACACCAGCAGGCCGAGGCGGTCGGCGTGGTAGTACCAGCGGGCCGGTTCGACCTTGATGTGCTTGCGCACCATGTTGAAGCCGAGGTCCTTGTGCTTCTGGATGTCGGAGGCCAGCGCGGCGTCGGTCGGGGCCGTGTAGAGGCCGTCGGGCCAGAAACCCTGGTCCAGCGTGCCGATCTGGAACACGAACTCGCCGTTGAGGGTCGGCCGGAGTACGCCGTCGACCAGCTTCGTGCCGATCTCGCGCATGCCGAAGTAGCTGACCACCTGGTCCACCGCCGCCCCGGAGGCGTCGCGCAGCGAGACCTTCAGGTCGTAGAGGAACGGGTCCTCCGGCGACCAGCGGCGGGCGTTGGGCACCGGCACGGAGAACTCGGTGAAGGCGCCGGTCGCGCTGCCCACGACCGTCGACCCGGTCTTCGCCTCGGCCAGCACGGTGTGCCCGGTGACGTTGCCCCTGCTGAAGACGCGGACCCTGGCGGTGTTGTCCGACAGGTTCGGGCGGATGTCGACGGAGTAGATCGACGACGTCGCCGTGGGTTCCAGCCACACGGTCTGCCAGATGCCGGAGGACGGGGTGTAGAAGATTCCGCTGGGGTTGTTGACCTGCTTGCCGAGCGGCTGCTTCTCACCGCGGGCGTCGGTCGGGTCGTAGACGCGCACGACGATCTCGTTGGCGCCGCCGTTGAGCTGCGGGGTGACGTCGACCTCGAACCGGTCGTAGCCGCCCTTGTGCGTGGTGACCTGGGTGCCGTTGACCCACACGGTGGCCTCGTAGTCGACCGCGCCGAAGTGCAGCTGCACGCGCCTGCCGCTCCACGCCTGCGGCACGGTGAACGTGCGCCGGTAGAACATCAGGTCGCGGTTGTCGTTGCGCATGATGCCCGACAGCGCCGACTCCACCGGGTACGGCACCAGGACGCGCTCGGGCAGCGTCTGCCCCAGCGGCGGTGCCGCGTTCCGGTTCACGCCGCCCGACCCGTCCGTGGCCGGGTTCAGGAACTCCCACTCGCCGTTGAGCGACTGCCAGTCCGGGCGGGTCATCTGCGGGCGCGGGTACTCCGGCAGCGGGTTGGTCGTGGACACCTGCCCCGTCCACGGGGTGGTCAGCGGCGGGGTCTTGGGCACGATCGCGGCGGAGGCTGTGGTGGAGGCGGTGGCGACGAGGCCACCGGCCAGTGCCAGCACAGCCGCCGCGCAGGCGACGAGGCGGCGCATCGAACTCCTTCAAGGCAGGGAGGCGCGCGGAATCGGCGCGCCACACCCGACTCGACGGCTTCGGTGACGTGCGGAGTCCGTGCGGTGGAGGACGTGGTCGAACGACGGCGGGGACAGCAGGGATCCGATCCCGGAGCAGGGACTCCGAGGTCGTTGTGACGAACGTAACATGGGACATCGGCGAACGGAATCGAATCAGGAACAACCATCAATCAACAGAACCCGTGCATCCGTCCGGCGCCGGGCCACTCCGCCGTTCGGCCGTCGTCAACCTCATCGGCACGGCCTGAAACCCGACAAGACCGGGCCCGCACGGCATTCAGCCCGCCGCGGACAGCATGAGGCCGAGCGCGGCAGGGGCCGCCGGCGCGAGGTCCGTCAGCGCGCGGCGGTGGTCCCTTCCGGACGACCAGTCCGGAAGCGGGTTCAGCGAACCCAGGTGGCGCCTTGCCGCGAGGCCGCCGACGGGCTCTTCGACCAGTGCTCCCGGCAGGCCCGCCAGCCCACCAGCACGGGCATGCTCGCCGTGACCAGGGCGCCGAGCGCGATGACGGCGACGGAGGACAGCCAGACCCCGCAGATCATCACGGTCAGGCCGACCACGTACGTGCCCAGCAGGATCAGGACGTTCCTGAGCAGCCGGGTCGTCCACACCGCCCTGGAGTTGAAGCGCCCCACTTTCGCGGCGAACTTGGGATCGCCCAGGACGAGTTCCTGTTCGATCGCCTCAAGCTGCCGCTTCTCCGCATCGCTCAACGCCACGTTTCGCCGACCTCCCCGTCGCACCACACGGGTCCTGCACGGACATCCTGGCCAGTATTACCCAGCATTCGTCGGGCGGCCATGACCTGGACCGACGGAAAAGCTGAGGTGAACGCGGCCCCAACAACCGGAGATGCCTCCGCATGTGCCCGCGCGGTCTGATCGGTCATGTTCCGGCCCGCGTCCGAGGCCCCGGTGGCCTCCAAGCGGCGGGGAACGTGGTCACCCCTCTTCCCGCAGGCGGAACGAGAGCGCGAAGTGGTTCACCGTCGCGGGCACGTCGGGTGTCATGGACACCGCCGACGTGGGGATCGCGGTGCGGTGCTCCAGCAGCGCGGCGAGCGCCGTGCTCGCCATGAGCAGGACGAGGTTGCGGCCGGGGCAGACACCGGGACCGTCGCTGAACGGCACCAGGGCCGGGTTCTCGGCCGCCTCGCCGTCCAGCCAGATGCGGGGTTGGAAGCGGTTGGCGTAGGTGAGGGTCTGCCAGTCGCGGTGGAAGAACGGCGTGAACACGGCGAACGTCGTGCCCGTCGGCGCTTCCAGTCCGCCCCACACCGTCGGTTCGGTGCTCTGCCGCAGCAGCAGCGGCGTGGTCGGCCACAGGCGGACCGACTCCAGCACGGCGGCGCGCACCTGGTCGAGCCGCTGGGGCTCGGACAGGTCGACGTCGGCGAGTTCGGCCCGCAGGGGCTCCGCCTCGTGCGGGTAGGACCCCACCAGGTGCAGGGCCCGGAACGTGGCGATGCCCGCGGCGTCGGAGGCGAAGAGCCAGTGCGGGACCTGCTCCTCGGCGTCCGACGACAGCAGCGACGCGAGGGCGCCGGGCTCGGCGCGGGCGAGGTGCGAGCGCAGGGAACGGGTGAACCGCTCGCGCACCGCTTCCCGCCGGGGCCTCAGGTAGGCCCAGTTCGCGTTCGCGCGCAGCTTCGCCAGATCGTCGGTCAACGCCTCGTCGTCACGCGCGGACGAGCCCAGCACGACCCGCCGCACCGCTCGCCACCAGCCCTGCGCGAAGCCCTCCCACGTGAGCGATCCGCTGTCGTGGGCGTGGCGCGCCACGAGGTCCATCTCCTCGCGCACGGCCGCCACGATCGACGGGGCGAGTTCGTGCAGCGGCCGCTCCGGTTCCAGCGCCTCTTCGACGAGCCGCCGATCACGGCGCCTGCGCCCGCCGGTCTCGATCAGCACGCCGTGCGGCTGGAAGTGCGCCAGTGCCGCGGCCTTCTCCGTGGTGGCCAGGGCGAACGGCTCCGGGGACTCCCCGAGCACGCGGGCGACGTCGGCGGGTTCGACCAGCAGCACCACTTCCCGGCCCGCGACGCGCAGCCGGACCGGCGCGCCACCGTGGCGGGCGCGCAACTCCTGCATCGTGCTGATGGCGGAGGCGTCCCACTGCCACTTCTGCGCGGCGGCCAGCACTCCCGGCCTGCGGACGACCACCCCGGACGCCAGCGAGGGCAGCACGATCCTGCCCGCGACGCGCAACGAGTCGGCGGCGGTGGCGCGCACGGGCGCCTGGCCCGTGCCGGGGCCCCGCAGGCGTCGCGGGTGGTGCAGCGGATGGGTTGACAGGTGTTCGGCCATCACGTGTTCCTTCGTTCGGCCGGCGGGCCCGGCGGCCACCGGTGTGGTGGACAACCGTCGGGCGGACGGCGCGAACCGCTTGGCGCGGTCACCACCTGACGGGGGTCGGGTGGGCCGCCGGGTCCACTCGGGACGGACTGGTCGAGCGTGGCGAGCAGGTCGGCGAGGCCCCCGCGGGCGCGGCCGTCGTGGCGGGCGCTCGTGACGACCGGGATGTCGGCGTGGCGCCGGGAGTAGCCCGCGGCTCCGAGGCGTCGCCACAGGTCGTGGTCCTCGCCGACCGGCACCGGGCCGAACCCGCCGACGGCGTCGAAGGCGTCGGCCCGCACGCCCAGGTTCGCGCCGTACACGTTGCCGTGCCCCCACGGCCCTCGCGCCCGGCCCACCACGGCCGCGTAGCGCTCCAGCGCCGCGCGCGTGGCGCCGGCGGGCCGGTCGAGGTGCGCGATGCCCGCGATCGCGTCGAAGCCCGCGTCGGCCAATCGCACGTGGCGTCGGGCCCAGTCGCGGTGCACCACGGTGTCCGCGTCCGTCGACAGGATCCAGACGCCCGCGGCGGGGTGTCCGTCGAGGGCGGTCAGCGCGGCCCGCACACCCAGGTCGCGGACCTCGCCGATCGTGCGGTCGGCGTTCGCGGTGACGATCCGCGCGGTCGGCAGTTCGGTCGCGGCGAGCGCCGCGGTGTCGTCGGCGCAGCGGTCGGCCACGACGCAGACGGTGCCGGTGACGCCGTCGGGCAGCCGTGCCAGCGCGTGGCGCACCGCGCGCAGGCAGCTCCGGATGCGCAGGTGCTCGTCGCGGGCGGGGACGACGACGGCGACGGCCGAGATCATCGACGGCGCAGCACGTGCACGACGAACTGCTCGTCGGTGTGCGCGACGAGCGGATCGAGGTCCGGGTGCGCCAGGAGCCTGCGATGGGCGTCCATGCCGTCCCGCGGCGCCTCGGCGGCCCAGGGCAGCCAGTGCACGGCCAGGAGCTGACCGCCGGGTCGCAGTGCCGCCACCGTGCGCGTGACGGTGTCGGCCAGGTCGCCGTCGTCGAGGTAGTAGAGGATCTCGCTGAACACCGCCAGGTCGAGCGGCCCGTCCGGCAGGTCGGCGGGCAGGGATCCCTGGCGGATCTCGACGTTGGGCAGGTGGGCGGTGCTCTCGGCGGCCTGCTTGACCGCGGCGGCCACCGGGTCGAACGCGATCACGTGCCCGGCGCGGGCGGCGAGGTCCAGGGTGAGCGCGCCCAGCCCGCAGGCCGGTTCCACGACGGTGCCGTAGTCCCGGTCGGGCAGGCAGGCCAGCGCCACGGCGCGCTTGCGCCGCTCGTACCAGCTCTCGGCCACGTTCCAGGGGTCCACGCCGCCCGCGTACAGCTCGGCGAACCGGTCGATCGGCGCGCTGTGCCGGGGCGGCTCGCGGAAGACGACCTCGTGGTCGCGGGCGAAGTGGCGCAGCATCGCGGCGCTGAGGATCGGGTCGCCGCCGCCGGGGGCGGGGTCGAGCTGGGAGGTGAACGCGGCCACGCCCGCGGCCTTGAGTTCGCGCTGCCGGGAGGTGAGCCGGTGGCCGAAGGCCCGTTCCCGCGGCACGTCGACGTCCGCGGGGAGCAGCCAGTGCCACATCCAGATCGGGTACGACCACCGGTGCGTGGTGACCGGTGCGACCCGCAGGCCGATCTCGCCGACCACCTGGTGGTCGGGGTGCGGGTCGCCGGGCCAGGGCACCAGGCACACGTCGGCGTCGGCGAGCGACTCGGCCAGCACGGCGGCCAGCTCGTCGCGGTGCGCCGCGAGGCCGGAGTCGGGCAGGCCGAGCCAGCGCACCGGCACGTCGGGCATCCCCTGCGCCCGCAACGACTCGTGCAGCTCGCGGCGCCGGACCCGGCCGAGCTCCGCGCGTTCGGAGGCGGACAGGTGGGGGAACGCGGCCTCGCCGTCGGTGGCGACGACCAGTTCGACCGGCACGCCCGCGGTGTGGAGGTGTTGCAGGAGCCCGCTCGCGCCGAGGGTCTCGTCGTCGGGGTGCGCGGCCAGCACGACCGCGTGCCGGTAGGCCTCGTCGGGGAAGGCCCGCACGGCGTCGAGCCACGGCGTCCACGCGGCCTCGTCGGTGATCGTCCGCGGCCCGGTGGTCGAGTCTTCGCGCACGGGCCCGTTCATCGCCCGGTCCCCTCGGCCAGGACCGCACGGCCCAGTGCGGCGAGATCCCGTTCACCGTGGTGCTGGCGCACGTAGACCTGGAGGTCGGCGAGCCGCTGCGCGAACGCGCGGTCGCGGCACAGCGGGGTCGGGCCGGTGATGCGGGGCACCCGGTCCAACGTCTCCCACGCGGCCCGTTCCGCCGCGGCTCGGCAGGTGCTCATGAGCGTGGCGTGGTCGGCGTCGGGCGCCGCGTCGACGCGGGCCGCGGCGTCCGCCAGCAGGGCTTCGGCGCTCCGCAGCGCGGTGTGCACGGCGCCCAGGTGCGCGAGCTGGTGCTCGTCGACCTTCGCCGCCGCTCCCAGGACCGCCAGCACGTCGTCGAGGACCCCGGCCGTGCCACCCAGCCAGACGGCCGCGACCCCGCCGCCGCCGAGCAGGAACCCCGGCCTGTCCAGGTACCAGCCGGGCGGCCCCACGAGCACGTCCGGGGTGACCTCGACCCCGTCGAACCGCACGTCCCCGCTGTCGGAGGCGTCCATGCCGATGGCCTGCCACCGGTCCGGCTCCCGCACGACGCCGGGACGGGTCAGGTCGAGGTCGACCAGTCGGCACGTGGACCCGTCACCGCCGGGCGTGGTGGCCACGACCAGCGCGCGGTCCAGCGTGGACACCCCGGAGCAGAACCGCACCGTGCCCTCGAGGCCGCGCGGTCCCAGTTCGGCGCCGGTGCCCCCGGAACGGGCGGCCCACACGCCGTAGACCGCGCCCGGCACCGCGGGGCGACCCGCCTCGGCGAGGATGGCCAGCGCGTCGACGTGCCCCTCCGCCAACCGGGCGAGGGCGAGGTCCGTCCGCCCGAGCGCCGCGAGCGCCGCCCACCGGCGGACCGTGTCCTCGCCGGGTCTCGGCAGTGACAACCCGCCGTTGTCGGCGAGCCCGCGCACCTCCGCCGCGACAGCGCCGGGCGACCTCGGCGAGGGCAGCGGTTTCGGCGCGGCGGCCGGCAGCAGCTCGGACATGGGGCCACCTCTCAACAGGGTCCTGATCAGGCCCAAGTACCCGTCATGTCGGCCGCGCAAGCCTCCCTACCGGGTGAGATGTGCCTCCGTGCGGCAACCGGGCGGATCTTCGCCGGGCAACGAGCGGATCATGTCCGACGGCCCTACCGTGGTGGGCATGCCCGACATCACGAGCCTGATCCTCGACGACCACGAGTGGTTCCGCCGCCAGTTCGCGGCGCTCGACGACCTGGACGACCCGCAGGAACTGGCCGCCGTGTGGGGTCCGCTCGCGGACATGCTCGACGTGCACGCCGCCGCGGAGGAAGAGGTCTTCTACCCCGAGCTGATCCGCCGGGGCGACGACCCGGAAGCCGAGACGCTCGACGCGATCGGCGACCACAACGACATCCGCGACGGCGTCCGGGACGCCGCGAAGGCACCGGTGGGCAGCGCCGAATGGCGCGCGGCCGTGCGCAGGGCCAGGACGGCCAACAGCGAGCACATGGCCGAGGAGGAGGACGACGGCCTCGCCGACTTCCGCCGCAACGCCGATCCCGACCTGCGCGACGAGCTGGGGCGGCGCTTCCTCGCGTTCAAGGCCGAGCACAAGGGCACCAAGGGCCTGGACACCGGTGATGTCGATCCGCAGCGCTACGTCGACCAACGCGAGATGGAGGCGGGTCAGCTCGACGTCGACCCGTCCCTGCGCATCGGCAGCCTCAAGGAGAAATGACCTGATGAACCACCTGACCCGCGAAATCGCCCCCATCTCGGCCGCGGCCTGGAAGCAGATCGACGAGGAGGCCCGCGAACGGTTGACCCCGCACCTCGCCGCGCGTCGCGTCGTGGACGTGGCCGGGCCGCACGGCTGGGACTACTCGTCCACGAACCTCGGCCGCGTCCGCACGGTCGAACGCACCGGTGAAGGCGCCGCGCTCGTGCGGCAGCGGCAGGTGCTGCCGCTGATCGAACTGCGGGTGCCGTTCACCGTCGCCAGGGACGAACTCGACTCCGCCGACCGCGGCGCCACCGACCTCGCGTTCGACGACCTGGACCGCGCCGCCCACGACATCGCCGTCCTGGAGAACAAGGCCGTGTTCCACGGCTGGGACGAGGTCGGCTTCACCGGCCTCGGTGCCGCGACCGCCACCGCGCTCGGCACCGACGTCCAGAACTACTCCCACGCCGTGGCCAAGGCGGTCGACGTGCTGCGCGAGGCTGGCATCAAGGGTCCCTACGCGCTCGCGATCGGCCCGCGCGGCCATCGGGCGATCATGGAGAGCACCGAGGGCGGCGGCCTGCTGGTCCTCGACCACCTCCGCCGCATCCTCGGCGGCGGCAAGGTCGTGCGCGCCCCCGGCGTCGACGGCGCGGTCGTGGCAAGCCTCGACGGCGGCCACTTCGTCCTCGAACTGGGCCAGGACATCGCCGTCGGCTACAGCCACCACGACGCCGACACGGTCACCCTGTACCTGGAGGAGAGCTTCAGCTTCCGCGTCCTCGAACCCGATGCGGCTGTGGGGCTCACGGGGTGAGGTGAGCTCGTGGGCCGGGGTGCGGTGATGTGCGTGCTCCGGGGTGGGTGGGGGCCGGGTCAGTGGAGTGGGTGCCCCTGCTCGTACAACACGGTGGTTCCACCACACCGAGGTTCCGAGCGCGACCGCTCGCAGCACGACGACGACCTGGGCGTGCGGCAGCGGCTTGACCAACGGTTCGATGCGGCCGACCTGGGGCCTACGTGGTCCACGACGAGCAACCGCACCCAAGGGCCATACAAGACCGGGTTCCTCAGCTGGCTCCCTGGTCGTGGTGACCGCTGGAGTCGTTATCCGCTGGACCCCAGGGCCCGCCTGCGGTGCAGAGTTGTCCGATGCCGGGTACGGGAATTCCGCGGGGCCGGGATTGCGCGATGTCGTGGTGGTCGACCGCACTTCGTTCCTCGCGGATCCGGCTTCGATCGCGGTAACCGGACAACCGGAAACACCGTGACAATTCCACACCGGGCGACGCGGAATTGTCTTGAATGGACCGGTTAGCACGGGCTTTCCCCACCACGGCGGCTTTTCCGACGACAACGGCTCAACGTCTGCCGCGAGGCACCTTCAGCCGCGACGCGGCGATCAGGTCATGCACGTCGTCCGCCTCCGCGATCCGCACGAACTCCGGCGACTCCTGGTTCCGCCCGCTCCAGCCCATACCGCTCAGCTCGTCGCACAGCCCCGGAATCGCCGAACGCGAGACCGGTACCGTCGGCCGACTCGCGCGGCACCGGCGGTTCGAGGAGGGAGAGCCACGCGCTGTGTTCCTTACGTGCGGCCGAGCAGCGTCGTGCCGAACAGTGCGGTGAAGACCAGGCTGCCGGCCGTCATCGCCACAGCACGGCCTCAGCAGGCGAGGTCATGGCGCAACGGCAGGGCTCGGCCCCGGCCCCGGCCCGGCATCGCCGAACCCGCGCCCGACCATCACGGCCGGACCGCCACGAGGCGTGCGGAGATCCGGGATCGCGGACACCGCCGGCACAGCGCGTCGTACTCGGTGAGCAGGACGTGCTGTGCCGATGACGGCGTTAGCGGGTTCCGGGCACCGGACGGCCTTTGGTCACCCGGACGCCAATCCCCCGGCGGCCGGATCAGTTGTGAGCGGCCTCGAACGCCTCGATCGCACTGGCCGGGATGCGTCCCCGATCGGCCAGGGCGTGACCGTGCGACTTGGCCCATTCACGGATGGCGAGGGTCTGCTCTTTGCTGCGCCCGGCGACCGGCCTCGCTCCGACCACCTCGCCATTGCGCTTCGCCCTACCGCCGACCTTCCGCGCGTTGCTCACGAAATCCGCTAGCGCGTCACGGAGCCTGTCACCGTTCTTGCTGGTCAGGTCGATCTCGTAGGCGATGCCGTCCAACCCGAAACGCACGGTCGCGATATCGTCGGACGCCGTGCCGTCCACGTCGTCGATGAGCTGGACAAGAACCTTCTGCGCCATTGCGACCCCCACGAAGTTCTGATAAGTCCCGATACCGGCACTGGTACCGATAACCATAGGGCGCTATCTTGCGGAACACCAGCTTCTCCGGCCCGGTATTCCTCGAAGAACGTTACTGTGACCTCTTCGGTACTGTGCGCGCGTGGCGCCGGGTTCCCGGTCACCGGTTATGCGAAATGCCGCAAGAACACCGGTATTCAACGGAGCGCGGAGGGTCGATCGGCTACGGCGGATCCGGCCGCGGGCAGCGCCGCCGGTCGAAGCAGGGGCGCGGTGGGCGGTGAAGCCCAGCCGGCCACGCGCCCGACCCGCACCCCCGTGCCGATCGGGGAGAACACGGCTCACCTGGAATTACGAGCGTTATCCGAATTTGTGCGGAGTGCCCACCCGGTCGCCGTGCCACCATCGCGTGGCGGGGTGCACTTGGCGTGGAATTGGACGGTTCGGGAATGCTGGTCGGCGATCGACAGCCGCGTTCCCGGCTGCCCCGCGGCGTTCAGATCCCGTGGGCGCGGATCATCGGCGCCATCAGCTCGGCGCGCACCCGCCACATCGGCCGTCGAGCCGTGAGGACAGTGGAGAACAGCAGCAGGTTCCCCAGCACCGCGGTCACGACGACCAGCAGCACGCTGTCGGCACCGCTGCCCAGCAGCGCCCCGCCGACGGCGACGACCGCGGCGGCCGCGCACAGCGCCGCCGTGCGCACCGGCTCGTCCCAGCGGAACGCGCGCCCGCGCTCGACCTGGTCGATCAGCTCCGCCGCGCGCCGGGCGACCTCCTGGTCACCGGGTGCCAGCGCGGCCAGGCGGTCGGCCACCTTCGCGCACTCGGCGAACTGGGCGGCGTTGGCGATCTCCAGGTCGTCGTCGCGGGTGACCGACCTGGAGGCGTCCGCGACCCCGAGCAGCGCCGCCGCGAGCCGGTCCACGTCCACCGGCTCCGACTCGGCCCTGCGCACCTCGGCCCAGCGCTCCGCGAGGGTCCACTCGATCCGGTTCCGCACTTCTGCCTCCGACCACCGTTCCAGGAGAAGGGTTCCATGAGCGATCCGCCCGGCGCGAACATAGCGGACGACGACGGCCGGGACCGCCGCCCGCGCACATCGGACAGCGGACGCGGGCCGCGGGTGCCGGGGTCGTTCCGGTTCGCCGCGACGGCGGCGGCGCTCGGTCTGGTGGTGAGCCTCGGCTCCGGCCTGGGGACGATGTACGTCCCGCGGCTGTGGGCCACCGCTCCCGTCACCACTCCCCCGCCCGGCACGTCGACGCCGTGGTCGACCACCGGCTACCCGTCGTGGTCGACGACCACGACGACCACCGTCCAGAGTGGACCGCCCACCGGGTTCTACCGCCACACCAGCCCGCAGGGCCTCGTCACCGTGCTGCCGGATGCGTTCGTGCCCGCCAACGGGCAGGCCAAGGGGACCCAGGTGGCGAAGGACCCGACCGACCCCGACGTGGAGGTGCGCTTCGGCGGTGACGCGCAGGAGTCCACCAGCCTCCTGGAGACGATCACCAAGGCCGCGGGGGTCGAGTCGGTCAACCCGCAGTACACCCAGGTGGAGCTGAGGAGGACCACCCACGGTGATCGCGAAGCCGTCGAATGGGAGTTCGTGAAGCCGAACCCGGACGGCGACGTCCGGCAGACCCGCGCGCACTACTGGCGGGCGGACGGCGTCGAGTACGTCCTGCTCGTCACGGCGCCGGCGGACCGCTTCGCCGACGCGGCGCGGATCCTCACCACGATGATCCGCTACAGCGAAACCCACTGAGGAGCGACACCGACGATGGTCCTGGCCGACACGTGGCGGGCCCGGTTCACCCCGCGGTCCGACCACGCCGATCCCGATCGCCACGAGGCCACGCGCCACCTGTGCGCCGCGGCCCACCTCAGCCGCGACTTCGCGGACGCGGCGCTGCGGGAGCTGCTGGCGGAGCCGACCCGGCCCGCCGCGCCCGCGCCGGGTGTCGACTCCGCCGCCGTGCTCACCGAGGCGCTGGCCGCCCGGCTGCGCACGGACGTGGTCGACGGGCTCGTGCTGGTGGTGCTGGCGCTGACGCTGTACTTCGTCTTCCCGTTGGCGGTGCTCTGGATCCTCGTGGCGCTGGTGCTGAGCCTGCCGAAGATCATCCGCGTCTGGCGCGACGCGCGGACCCGACGGGGCGCGGGGCGATCGGCCGGTCCCGTCCGCATCGGTCTGATCGTCCTCACCGCCGTGGGCTCCCTCGCGTCGGTGGCCGACTCGGTCAGCGGGGGCTCCGGCGCGGACGACCTGGCCGAGGCCGCGTTCGAGGACGTCACCGGCTACGTGCTGCTCGCGGTGGCGCTGGTGGTCCTGCTCGCCAACCGGCTGATCATCGCCCACCAGGTGACCGACTGCTTCGGACCGCTGAACCGCAGGCCTTCACGCCCCTTCGACCGCTCCCTGCTGCGCCTGTCCCCGACCCTCGCGGCGCGCATCGGCCAGTACCACGGCGACACCAAGCGCCTGCGCGCCGGAGTGTCCGAAAAGGACGACCTCGTCCCGCTCCTCGTGCACCGCGGCTACAAGCCGTTCGTGGGGGCGGGCGACATCCACGACCCGTGGACCATCGCCGTGCCGCTGGAGCGCAGGCCGGACGCCCCGGACTCCACCGACCCCCTCGACACCGCGACGCTGCTGGACGGCATCACGAGCAAGGTCACCGATCTGCGGGCGGCGCCGCTGCTCGCGCCCAGCGCGAGGCTCGGCGCCCTCGGGGTGGGCGACTGCGTCGTGGTCGACGCGCAGGGCCTGGTGGACAACCTGTCCAAGTCGCCGTCGGCGCACTACCTCAAGGACCCCGGCGTGCCGCCGTACACGCACGTGCCCCGGTCGCACGCGCACGACCTGCGCGACAGCCCGCTGGAGTGGTCCCGCTTCTACCGCCGCTTCTCCCTGGTGACCTGGGAGGACGACCTCGTGGTCTCGGTGTTCGTGCACGTGGCGATGGACGAGTCGACCCTCTACCTGGAGTGGACCCCCTGCGTGCTGCGGCCCATCAGCGCCGAGCTGACGGCCGTCGACTCCGAGCCCGCGTCGGCGTGGGTGCCGGTGGGCCGCGCGCTCAAGGACCTGGCGCTGCTGCCCGCCAGCACGCTGTCCCGCGCGCTGCGCCTGGTCGTCCGCCCGCGCGCGCTGCGCCCCGACCGCGGCCGGGTGGACCCGGACCGGTACGGCGCCCTGCTGACCCTGCGCGAGATGGCCGCCGACGTCGAACTGCGCAGCTACTTCCAGCAGGCCGACGTGGAGCGGTACACGCACCTGCTGCGCACCCGCGTCACCCTCGCCGTCGCGGAGATCCTGCGCACCGCCGGCTACCACACGGCGTCGTTCGACCAGCAGGTCCAGTCCGTCGTCAACACCACCGTCAACACGGTCACCGTCGCCGACGGCGGCACCATGAGCGGCCACGTCCTGCAGACGGGGACGCTGAACGGCGACGTGGACATCACCGGCTGAACCGGTGGCGGCGGACCGGGCCGGTCACCCGCGTGCGGGAGGGTCCTCCAGGCCGCGGACGGTGGTCATGGACGCGAGCCCCGAGTAGGTCATGACGGGCGCCAGCAGGGGCGTGGCGACGAGTTCGATGCGGGAGGCGTGCGCGAACAGGACGGTCAGGCCCGCGCTGTCGAGGTACTCGCACTCGGTGAGGTCGACCACGAGCCGTCCCCGGATGCCGTCGAGGGCGGCGCCGAGGGCCTCGGTGTTGCTCATGTCGATCTCGCCGACGACCTTGAGGACCGCGGCTCCGTCGGGGCCGCGACCTGGCGTGAGGGTGAGCGGTGTGGTCATCAGGGGATCCTCAGGTGCATGTCGACGGTGGTGCCCGCCGGGCCGGGGGTGATCGTGACCTGCTGCATCATCGCGCGCATGATGGCGACGCCGCGCCCCCGGTGGGTGTTGGTCTCGGGCTCGGGGGTCTTCCAGCGGCCGGTGTCCGTCACCGTCAGGTACAGGTCGCCGACCACGGCTTCCGCCCGCAGTCTGACCGCGTCGGGAGCCGTGCCGGGGTACCCGTGCTCGATGGCGTTGGCGCACGCCTCGCCCGCGGCGACCAAGACGCTCTGCACGGCCTGCGGGGGCAGCCCGCACTGGTCCAGCCAACCGCGCAGGGTCTTGCGGACCGGTGCCAGCCGGGACGACTCCGCGGGGAAGCTCAGCTCCAGCGGCGCGGGGTGGCGGTAGAGCAGGAGGGCGACGTCGTCGTCGTAGCCCTCGACGGGGGCGAGCCGGTCCATGACCTGGGTGGCGAGGTCGTCGAGGGCGGTGTCGCGGCCCGCCTGGACGGCCTGCCCCGCCTGGTCGATGCCCGCGGTCAGCGAACGGCGGCGGCGCTCGACCAGCCCGTCGGTGTACATCAGCAGGGTGGCGCGGGCGGGCAGGTCGCACTCCGCTTCGGGGCGCTGGAAGCCGGGCCGCACGGCGAGCGGGGTCGACCCGCCCTGGTCGAGCAGGCGGGTGGTGCCGTCCGGGTGGGCCAGGATGGCCGGCGGGTGCCCGGCGCTGGAGTAGGTCAGGTGGCCGGTCTCGGGGTTGAGGATCCCGCAGAAGACCGTGGTGCACAGCGCCCCCGGCAGGCCCGCCGCGAAGTGGTCGAGGGCCATGAGGGTGCGGGCGGGACCCGTCTCCTGGAGGAGCAGGGCGCGGCAGGCGCTGCGCAGCTGCCCCATGATGGCGGCTGCCTTGAGACCGCGGCCCACGCAGTCGCCGACGACGATGCCGATGTGCCCGTTGGGCAGGACGACGGTGTCGTACCAGTCGCCGCCGATCTCCAGGGGCTGGGCCGCGGGTTCGTAGCGGACGGCGAAGCCCGCGGGCAGGTGCGACGGGCCGAGGATGGCGCGTTGCAGCGCCAGCGCGGTCTCCCGTTGCTGGTCGATCTGGTGGGCCCGGCTCAAGCCCTGGGCCAGGTGTCCGGCCAGCAGCGACAGCAGGACCTCGTCCTGGTCGGTGAACCGGCGGCGGTCGTCCAGGTCCAGCCAGAGCACCATGAGGCCGTCCGGGTGCTCCAGCAGGATGCCGATGCCCGCGCCACCGTCGGGGACGGGGCTCAGCAGCGCGCGCTCGCGCAGCGCGCTGATCCGCCCGCGGTGCTGCTCCTCCAGGTCATCCCAGGCCAGCTCGGGGTCGGTGCCCGCGAGCGTCGGCGTGCCGTGGTCGTCGAAGACGACGGCGAGGACCCTGCGGGCCTGCCACAGCTCCTCCAGCTCCTCCAGGGCTCCGGCCAGCGCCTGCGGCAGGCTGGTCGCCTGGGAGAGCCGCATGCTCAACGCCGCCAGTGCCACGTCGCGCTGGATGGCGTAGTGCTCGGCGGTGACGTCGCGGAAGGTGCCCACGACCATCGTGCGCCCGGTGTCGGGGTCCTGGGCGGGGTTGAACATGACGCTGATCCACAGCAGGTGGCCGTCCAGGTGGATGGCCGGGATGGTGTAGCTGCCCCGGCTGCGGCTGAGCAGACCGGAGAACGCCTCGGCGAACCGCCGGTGGCCGTCGGGGTGGGTGTCGGCGTCCGGCCACCACGGGTGGACGGCGGTGTAGGGCAGGTTCTCGGGGCCGTAGCCGAGGATGTCGGTGAACGCGGTGTTGATCTCGATGACCGCGCCGTCCTCGTCGCAGACGAAGAACGCCTCCTGCAACGAGTCGATCAGCGCGGAGTGCCAGCGCGCGTGGTGGCTGCGCAGCCGGGACAGCTCCACGTTCGCCCGCACCCTGGCCAGCAGCTCGGCCGCGGCGAACGGTTTGACGAGGTAGTCGTCGGCACCCGCCTGGAGGCCTTCGATGGACGCCTCCTGCCCTGCGCGGGCGGACAGCAGCAGCACCGGCACGGCGGCGGTGCGGGGATCGGCGCGCAGCGCGGCGACCAGCGACAAGCCGTCGAGGCGGGGCATCATCACGTCGCTGACGACCAGGTCGGGCACCTCGGTGCGGATCACCTCCAGCGCGTCCACGCCGTCGACGGCGGAACGGATCTCGTAACCGGCGTCGGACAGCAGCCGCGAGAGGTATTCGCGCATGTCGGCGTTGTCGTCGGCGACCAGCACCGTCGCGCGCACCGCGGGATCGGACGCGGCGGGGACGCCGTCCGGCGCCGTGACGTCCGCGAGGGCCGCGCCGCGCCGCTCGGCGGGCAGCCAGCGCAGGGCCTCCTGCACGTACGGGTCGGCCGTGGTGGACACCGCGGTGGACACCGGGACCTCGGCCAGGGCGTCGGCGGGCAGGTGCGCGGAGCCGAACGGCACGCGGATGGTGAAGCGGGTGCCGCGCCCCTCGGCGCTGTCGGCGGTGATGGTGCCGCCGTGCAGGCCCACGAGCTCCTGCACCAGGGCGAGGCCGATGCCGCTGCCCTCGTTGGAGCGCGAGCGGGCGTTCTCGATGCGGTGGAAGCGCTCGAACAGCCGCGGCATCTCCTCGGCGGGCACGCCGATGCCGGTGTCGGCGACCGTGACGACCGCCTCGCCGTCGCCCGTGCGCACGGAGACCCGGATCGACCCCTCGAAGGTGAACTTCAGCGCGTTGCTGAGCAGGTTGAGGACGACCTTCTCCCACATGCCGAGGTCGACGCGCACCGGCTCGGGCAGCGGTGGGCAGTCGACCTCCAGCGCCAGACCGGCCGTGTCGATCGCCGAGCGGAAGACGCTGGCCAGCTCCGCGGTGACGGCGGCGAGGTCGACCGGTTCGTAGCGCGCCTGCATCCGTCCCGCCTCGATGCGGGAGAAGTCCAGCAGGGTGTTGACCAGCTTGCCCAGCCGCAACCCGTTGCGGTGCACGACCTCCAGTTCCGCGCTCGCCCTCGGGTCGGTCCCCGCCAGCCGGTCGCGCAGCTCCGCCACGGGCCCCATGATCAAGGTCAGGGGGGTGCGGAACTCGTGGCTGATGTTGGAGAAGAACGCCGTCTTGGCCCGGTCCAGCTCGGCCAGCTCCTCGGCCCGGCGCTGCTGCGCCTGGTAGCTGCGGGCGGAGGCGATGCCCGCCGAGACGTGCCCGGCGACCAGGTCGACGAACCCGCGGTAGGCCTCGTCCAGCTGCCGGTAGCGGTTGAGGCCCGCCACCAGGAAGCCGTACGGCGCGCCTCCCTGCTGCTGCAACGGCACCACCAGCGCCTGCACGGGCGGCCGCGGCCAGTCCCCCTCCGGCAACCCGGCGAACGCGGGCCCGTCGAGGTCCACCAGCACGGACTCCCCCCGCGCCAACGCCGCCACGGGCCACACCGCGCCCGTGTCGTCGGCGGGCAGCTCCGCGGGGGCGCTCGGGTGCTCGGCGGTGATCCCGGTCGTCCCGGCCAGCCGCGCCGTGCCGTCCTCCCCGAACAGGTAGGCCGACGTGAAGGGCAGGTCGCGCGGGTTGCGGTCCATCTGCCGGCGGGCGAAGGCCAGGGTCTCCTGCTCGGTGCGCACCACGCTGGGATCCGAGCCCAGGTCCCGCAGGGTCGTCATCCGCCGTTCGCCGATGACCCGCTCGGTGTCCTCGCTGACCACGCACAGCATGCCGACCACGGTGCCCGCGTCGTCGCGCAGCGGGCTGTAGGAGAACGTGTGGTAGCTCTCCTCGGTGTACCCCGACCGCTCCAGGAACAGCAGCAGGGCCTGGTCCCAGGTCGCCCGCCCGGTGGTGAGGACGTTGTCGATCCGGGGGCCGATGTCGCCCCAGATCTCCGACCACACCTCGTGCGCGGGCCGTCCCAGCGCCCAGGGGTACTTGCTGCCCAGCGTGTCGCGCCGGTAGGCGGCGTTGCAGAAGAACGTGAGCTGCGGCCCCCAGGCCATCCACATGGGGAACCGCGACGACAGCAGGATGCTCACGGCCGTGCGCAGGCTCTGGGGCCAGTCGGCGGGAGGCCCCAGCGGGGTCGTCGTCCACTCCACGGCGGCGAGGTCCGGACCGACCTCGTCGTCGACGGCGAACACGTCGGCCACCGCCGCGGACCGGTGTGCTGCGTCGTCGGAACGCGTCACCGCTAACCCCTTCGTCCACGCCGACCGCGGTGGAACCGGTCCCCCGGCACCCGCGGCCGCCCAACCCCCGCCACCACCGCAAGCCGGTGAAGCGATCCGTAGGATAGGCCGGCCCTCACAGGTGCGCGCGTACCCGTGCCCGAGCACCGAGCACGGGGCGGGCTCGGGACAGGACGGGGGGAGAACATGGCGAACGAGTGGAAGCCGACAGCCCGTCGAGCGCTGTCCGGAACCTCCCGACCGGTCCTCGGCCAGGGGGCGCCGACGGCACCGCTCCTCGCCCCTCCGTTCACGACCAGCGACGATCCGCAGCACAGGAGATCCGGTGACCGACCAAATCCTCACAGTCGCCCTCGACCAGAATTCGGCGGCCTTCACGGTGCTGCGGGTCGCGGGTGAGCTCGACCACCACTCCGCCCCGGCCCTGAGCGAAGCGCTCGAAGCGGTGCCCTTCGGCCCGGAGCACGGTGTGGTCATCGACCTGACCGGCCTGTCCTACTGCGACTCCACCGGGATCAGCGTGCTCGTCATCGCGTTCCAGAACGCCCAGGCCGCCGACAGCCCCTTCGGCCTCGCCGGGCTCAACCGCGAACTGATGCGCGTCTTCCAGATCGCCGGGCTGGACAAGTTCCTGCCCTTCCACGCCACCGTGGACGAGGCGGTCGAAGCCCAGCGGTCGTGACCACCCGGCCCGGTCCGCCCGCCTGACCCGAGCCCCGCGCGAGTGAGCCGAGTTCATGTTACCTTTGGTAACAGCAACTTCGGGTAACATGAACTCGTCATCAGGGAGCCCTCATGACCAGCGCGGATACCCACGGCAGGCGAGCCGGGAGGCACCAGGACCGGCAGGCTGTCGCACGCAGGCTGTTGGCGTCGTCGGAGGCGCTGTCCTACGACCCCGTCCGGGAAGTCGACTGGGAAACGCCGCTGGACGAGGACTTCCACGGCGCCAGTCCGGAGTGGAGCACCCTGTACGGAACGCCGTACTGGGACGAGATGCCCGAGAGCCGCCGGCGCGCACTGACCCGCCAGGAAGCCGCTTCCGTCGCGTGCACCGGGATCTGGTTCGAGATGATCCTCCAGCAGATGGTGCTGCGGGACTTCTACGCGAAGGACCCGACCGACCCCGCGTTCCAGTGGGCGCTGACCGAGATCGCCGACGAGTGCCGCCACTCGATCATGTTCGCCCGCGGCGCGGCGAAACTGGGCGCCCCCGCGTACCGCCCGCGCAGGCTGGTGGTCGAACTGGGCCGCGTGTTCAAGACCGTCGCCGTCGGCGAGGCGGCCTACGCGGCGATCCTGGTCGCCGAGGAGGTCCTCGACGTCATGCAGCGGGACTGGATGCGCGACGAGCGGGTGGTGCCCTTCGTCCGCACCATCAACAACATCCACGTGGTCGAGGAGTCGCGCCACATGGAGTTCGCCCGCGAGGAGACCCGCGCCCGGCTGAGGGGTGCGAGTTGGCCGCGCAGGCAGTTCAACGCCCTGGTCGTGGCCATCGCCTCCTACTGCATCGTCACCAGCATGGTCAGTCCGGAGGTGTACGCGAACGCCGGGCTCGACACCGACCGGTCGATCCGGGAGGCCAGGGCGAACGAGCACCACCGGTCGATGCTGCGGTCGGGCTGCGCGGGGCTGATGGAGTTCCTGCACTCCGCCGGGCTGCTCACCAGGGCGGCCACCCGGATCTACCAGCGCGCCGACCTGATCTGACCGATGGCCTACGCGATCACCCAGACCTGCTGCGGCGACGCCTCCTGCGTCGCGGTCTGCCCGGTCAACTGCATCCACCCGACGCCGGACGAGCCGGATTTCGGCACCACCGACGTGCTCCACGTCGACCCGCGCGCCTGCATCGACTGCGGTGCCTGCGCGGAGGCCTGCCCGGTCGACGCGATCTTCCCCGTGGACGCCCTGTCCGGGCCGCTCAAGCCCTACGCGGGGATCAACGCCGACTACTACGCGGCCGCGGACCCCGCGGGCGGGCCGGGTGATCCCGCGCCGAACTTCCACGACTGGGGCCCGCCGGTGTTCGCCCGCACCACCCCCGGTGGCGGTGAGCCGCTCGACATCGCCGTGGTGGGCACCGGTCCGGCGGGCATGTACACCGTCCAGGACCTCCTGCTGCGCACCAACGCCCGCGTCACCCTGCTCGACCGGCTCCCGGTCGCGGGCGGCCTCATCCGGTACGGCGTCGCGCCCGACCACCCGTCCACGAAGCGGATCGGCGAGGCCTTCGCGCGCTTCCACGCGCACCCCAGACTGCGGCTGCGGCTGGGTGTCGAGGTCGGGGAGCACGTCACCGCGCAGGAGTTGGCGGACCGGCACGACGCGGTGGTCTACGCCGTCGGCGCCGCGTCCGCCAAGCCCATCGGCGTGCCCGGTGAGGACCTGGCGGGCAGCGTGGCCGCCACCACCGTGGTGGCCTGGTACAACGGCAGTCCCGACGTGGTGGACGACGCGGTCGACCTGTCGTCGGAGCGCGTCGTCGTGGTGGGCAGCGGCAACGTGGCGCTGGACGTGGCGCGCATCCTGACCGCCGACCCGAGCGGCCTGGAGGGCACGTCGATCGCGCCGCGAGCCTTGACGAGGTTGAAGGCCGGCAAGGTCCGCGAGGTGGTCGTGCTCGCGCGGCGCGGCCCGGACACCGCCGCGTGCAGCAGGACGGAACTGCTCGCGCTCGTCGGACAGGACACCGTGGACGTCGTGGTCGACGGGGCCGATCCCCGCACGGCGCGGACCATCGACTCCGCTGCCCCGCCCGGCAAAGCCGCTGTGCTCCGGGGGATCGCGCGGGAGGTCGTCGACTGGTCGGCCCCTCCCCCGTCCGGCAGGCGGCGCATCGTGTTCCGCTTCCACTCCGCGCCGGTCGCCCTCGTCGGCGACACCGGGGTGCGCGGCCTGCGCGTCACCGGACCGGGCGACGACGTGGAGATCACCGCGGGACTGGTCGTCCGGGCGGTCGGCTACCGCGGAACCCCGGTGCCCGGCCTGCCCTTCGACGAGGGCACCGGCACCGTCCCGCACGTCGGGGGGCGGGTGGCGGACCGGCCGGGGACCTACGTCGTCGGCTGGATCAAACGCGGGTCGACCGGCGGCATCGGGGCCAACAAGGCGTGCGCGCGGGAGACCGTGGACGCGCTCCTCGACGACGCCGCCCGCGGCAGGCTGCCCGCGCGGGACCGGCGCACCGGGCTCGCGTCCCGCTTCCGCGGGCGGTCCTGACCCGGCCGGCCGCGGGCGTCACGCCGTCCTGGGGACCTGGACGGCGGCCAACGGGGTTCGCCTCGGCTCGTCGGGCGCCTCCCGCCCGTCCGCCAACCCGTCCGCGAATCGGCGTGCGGTCCACTGTGGACTGCCGCGGAACAGGGCAAGGGCTTTCCGGATGGCCGCGGGGACGCCGCGCGCGAACCGGGTCGCCTCGCGGACGACGTCGGCCGACGCCTCGGGGGCGCCCATCCGGAACAGGGTGGCGGATTCCGCCGTGGACAACGGCTCCAGGCCGATGGTCTCGACGGCGTCGAGGCGGAGCCGGGACTCCGCGGTGACCAGCACCATGCAGCCGGGGCTCCCCGGCAGCAGCGGGATGACCTGCTCGGCGCTCGTCGCGGAGTCCAGCACCAGCAGCACGCGGCGACCGGCCAGTTCGGCGCGCCACGCCGCCGCGCGGTCCTCCGGCCCGGCCGGGACGTCCTGGACACCGAGCCGGTGGAGCAGGCGCGCCAGCAGGTCGGCACTGCCGGGCGGTTCGCGGCGGAGGTCGACGTGGAGCTGCCCGTCGGGGAACCGGTCGGCGATCCGGTGCGCGACGTGCACCGCCAGCGCCGTCTTGCCGATACCGGCCGCGCCGTCGACCACCACCACCGGCACGCACGTCGGGCTGGTCAGGCTCAGGTGCGCCACCCTGGCGACCTCCCCGGCACGCCCGGTGAAGTCCGGCACGGCACGCGGCAGGTCGCAGCGCGCGGCCCGGCCCGGCGCGCGCTCCCCCAGCGCCTGCCGGTGCGCCTCGACGAGGTCGCGGCCGGGATCGACGCCCAGCTCCTCCGCGATCACCGTCCGCGCCTGCTCGTAGACGGCCAGCGCCTCGCCCCGCCGCCCCTCGTGGAGCAGCACCCGGACCAGGCGCGCCCACAGCCCTTCGCGCAACGGGTCGGCCGCGGTCAGCTCCCGGAGCAGCGCGACGGCCTCGCGGAGGCGGCCCAGCGCCGTCAACGCGTCCGCGAGCGCCTCGCGCGCGTCCCACCGCAGCTCGTCCAGCTCGGCCACCACGGGTGCCGCCATCGCGCCGGGCAATTCCGCGAAGGGCCTGCCGCGCCACAGGGCCAGCGCCGCGGTCAGGTGGTCCACCGCGCCCGCCGGGTCGCCGTCCGACATGGCCCGACGCGCGTGCCGCACGTGCTCCCTGAAGCGGTCGACGTCCAGCTCCCCCGCGCGGACCCGGACCCGGTAGGCCCCCGGCCTGCCCTCGACGCGGGTAGCCCCGTCGCACAGGGACTTCCGGATCTGCCAGACGTAGGTCTTGACGTTCGACACCGCGGACGCGGGCGGCTCCTGGTCCGACCAGACCGCGTCGACCAGCCGGTCGCAGCTCACCCACTCGCCCGCGTCCAGCAGCAGGGCGGCCAGCAGCGCGGCGGGCTTGCGGGCGCCCCACCGCCGGGGGGCGGCTCCCGTCTCGAGCGGGCCGAGCACGCGGAACAGCACTTCCCCACCTCCGGTGTCCGTGGACGTCGTCTGCACGCCACCACGGTCACACCGGGCACATGAGGATCCGATGACAAGTTGATCAGGACTTGCACACCGCGCCGCGAACGGCCTTCGGCGGGCTCTCGACCACCAGCGCGCCGTCCGTGGCCTGCACCAGGAAGCAGTACCTGCGGTTCTCCTCGACCTCGACGCGCATCGTGCGGTTGCGCTGCGCCACGCGCACCTCCGGCTTCCGGTCGTCGGTCGACACGACGACGGCGAACGTGAGCCCGTCCACCGCCTGCCAGGAGAGGTCGACGTACGTGCCGTGGTCGGCGGGCTCGTCCAGGGTCAAGGGGACCGGCCGGGCGGAGGTGGTGCCGGTCGGGGCGGGCGAGGCGGAGGACGGGGTGGGGAGCGTGGTGCGCACGAGGAACGGCAGGGCGACCAGCACCGCGCCCCCGAGCACGAGCCCCGCGACCACTCCGGAGCCGATTCGGGACCGCGGCCGGGCAACGGGTTCCGGCGTGACGGGGTCGGGGACGGCGGTGGTCTGCTCGGCCGGAGCCGGTTCGCGGAGCGCGGCCAGCCGCCGTACCACGACGTCCGAAGTGGAAGGTCGGTCGGCCGGATCCGCCGACAGCAGGCGGGTCACGAGCTTCGCCAGCTCGGGGGGCATGTCACCGCCCTCGGACGGCGGGCGCCCGGTCAGGGCGAGGTGCAGCACGCCGCCGAGGCCGTACAGGTCGGAGCGCTCGTCCATCGTGCCGTCCCGCGCGGTCTCCGGCGCCGTGTACCCGGACGGGTGATCGGCCGGGAACGCGCGGCGCAGCGCCACGCCGAAGTCCGCCACCATCGGCGCGCCCGAGGGGTGGAACAGCACGTTGTACGGGGACAGGCCGCCGTGCACGACCCCCGCCCGGTGCGCCGCCGCCACCGCCGTGGCCACCGCGTGCCCCACGGAGACGGCGTCGGCGAGCAGCAGTTCGCCGCTGCTCGCCACCAGCTCCGCCAGCGACAGCGAGCACAGCTCCATCTGCAACGCGGTCCGGCCGTCCGGCAGCTCCAGCACCTCGTCCACCGGCAGGATCGGGAACCCCTCGCCGACGGCCTCCAGTGCCGAACGCTCCTGCTCCACCGCGTCGAGCACCTCCCGCCCCGCCGCCTCGGGGTACACCTTCAGCGCCAGGTACAGGCCGCCGTAGACCGTCGCCACCGGTCCGGTGCCGATCGGTTCGAAGTCCTCGCCGGTCATGCCGGGCTCATCGCCGTACCGGCCGCGCGCACGGCCTTGCGGAACGCCGCCTCGGCCTCGACCGGCCGGTCCGCCCGCGTCAGCACCTCGACCAGCCGGAGCCAGCTGCGTTCCCGCGCGGGCTCCTCCACCAGCAGCGACTGGAGGAGCATCACCGCGTCGGCCACGTCCCCCAGCGCTTCCAGCGCGTCCACCAGCTCGTCCAGCGCCTCCCAGCGCAACCGCGCGAGCCGTGCCGCCTCGAACCTGCTCTGGTACGTGTTCAGCTGCGTGAACGGCGTGCCGCGCCACAACCCCGCCGCGGCGCGGAAGCAGCGCGCGGCCACGTCCGGATCGGTGCGCAGGACCGCCCGGCCGTCGTCGACCAGCTGCCCGAAGACGATGCTGTCCAGCTCGCCCTCCCCCACGTTGAGCCGGTGCTTGCCCCGCATGCTGTCGATGCGCGCCGACGTGCCGTCGTAAAGGGGCGTGAGCCTGCGCAGGCGGTGCACGCACTCCCACAGCGCGTCCGCCGGGGACGCCACGTCCCGGTCCGGCCAGACCGCCTCGGCCAGGCTGTCGACGCCCACCCACGTGTTGGGGCGCACCAGGAGCGCGGACAGCACCCGCCGCGGGACGCCCGCGGGGACCTCGGCCGCACGGCCGTCCACGTGGGTGACCTCGAGCGGACCGAGCACGCGGAACAGCATGGGAGCGACGGTATCCGCGGCCGGTGCACGCGCGGTCCAGCCGAATCGGGCGGCGGTCTATCCCGGCTGTACGGGTCTTGGACGCTGTCGCGCGACCGTCGTCGCCTCGAAGGCGCGACTACCGAGGTGGGAACGATGGAACAACCGAGCAACCTGCGGCGGGCGGCGCTCTACGGCGTCGCGGGGCTGATGACCGCCGCGATCGGCGCGACCGCCGTCAACGCGTTCGTGGACGGCGAGCCCGACAAGCCCGCGCAGGCGGCGTCGATCAAGCCCACGGCGGCGCCGACGACGTCGTCCGAGGCGCCGAAACCCGCGCCCGCGCCGGAGGCCAAGGTGCTGGTGCCCGAGCCGGCACCGGTCGAGGCAGCGGCTCCGGTGCAGATGCAGGTACCGGTGGCACAACCGATCCCGCAGCCGGTGGCGCTCGTCGAGCCCCTCGTGGAGGACGCCGATCCTGTGGCCGAGGTGCCCGTCACCGCACCCGCCGCGGTGCCTGTCGCGGTGCCTGTCGCGAAGGCGGTCGCGCACAAGGCTGCCCCGCACAAGGCTTGGTCCAAGCCGAAGGCGGTCAAGCACGCGCCGAAGCCGGCCCACACGCCGAAGGCCACCACGGACGTGGCGCTCAAGAAGGCGTTGGGCGAACAGGAAGAGGCGACGAAGAAGGTCAAGCGCGAAGAGTCGGAACTGGCCTCCGCGAAGAAGGACCTGGCCGTGAAGAAGGCCGAGGTCCAGAAGATCAAGAAATCGGCGGAGAAGCCCAAACCGAAGCCCGCGGTGGCGCCGGTACTGACGAAGAAGACGTCGCCGGACATGACGAAGAGGCTTCAGCAGCACCACGAGGACAAGCACAAGGACAAGCACAAGCAGGGCAAGAAGCTGACCATCCAGGGTTCGCACGGCTGACCACGGCCATGGGCGCACGGCAGCTACGACCGCTGGACGAGTACGACTCGACCACCGACGACGACTTCCGGCCCGACCCGGACTCCCCCTACAGCTCCTACTACGTGGTGCTGCCGGAGGGCACGTGGGAACCGGAGGAGGTCTTCGACGAAGAACCGGACGACGACCACCTGCCGGACGACTCCGCGGGCCGCTCCAGAGCGGGTGGTGTCGCCGGCATCGCCACCGCACTCGTCGCCGGGATGATCCCCGCCCTCGTGCTCGACCTGCCCGCCGCGTTGGCCGCCGGTCTGGCCGCGGGTGTGTTCGGCGGCCTCATGGGGAGGTCCCTCGGCGTCGAGTTCCACGACCGCGGGCATCGCGGGGAAGAGGGGTAGGAGCAGGTGGTGGCACGAGAAGCGTGGATGCGCCGGGCAGCGCTGTACGCGGCTTCCGGCGGATTCCTGACCGTGGCTTTCAGCGTGCTGGGCGCCCACGACGCAACTGCGGCACCGGCGGTGAAACCACCGGTGGCGGTCCCCAAGGCGGTCAAGGCGGCCACGAAACCGGTCGCGACGGCGAAGCGCGTGGTGAAGCCGAAGGTGGCGGCCAAGGTAGCGGCCAAACCGGTGGCCAAGAAGGTCACCAAACCGAAGCCCGCCGCCAAGACCAAACCCAAGCCGAAAGCCGCCCCTGTCGCCAAGGCCGCCATCGCGGCGGTCGCCATCGGCAAACCCAAGCCCGCACCGGCGAAACCCGCACCCGCCAAGGTCTCCCAGCCGCTGAAGCGCGCCGAGTCGAACGCCCAGCGCCAGGCCAAGACCGACCAGCAGTACCAGGCCAAGAAGAAGACCGCCGCCGACCTCCGGAAAACCGCACCCGCCCGCACCGCGTACACCGAATCCCAACGCGGCGGACCACCCGGCACGGCCGCGAAGAAGACGACCACCACCGCGAAACCCAAAGCCGCAGCGACCACCCCGAAAGCACCGAAGGCCAAGCCGCTACCCCAACCCCTGCGCCAAGCCGAAGCCGACGCCCAGCGCCAAGCCAAAACCGACCAGCAGTACCAGGCGAAGACCCAGAAGACCCGAGAACTCCAGAAGACCGCACCCGCCCGCACCTCCTACACCGAATCCCAACGCGGCGGACCGCCCGGCACCGCCCAGCGCAAGCAGGCGGAGAAGACGACTCAAGACCTGAAGCAGACCGCCTCCGCGCGCGCCGCCTACGCGGAAAGCCAGCGCGGCGGCGCACCGGGAAGCGGATTGACCCGGCAGATCGCTACCGCGAAGGAGAAGGCGGACAAGCTGGGCGCGGCCAAGGACAGCGGGCCCAAGGGGTCGGCGCGGGCGTTCGAGGCGACGCAGAAGCTCGCCGCGGACGCCAAGTCCGAGGTCGTGCGGTTGGAGGGGCAGAAGCAGGCCAACGGTCAACGGCAGGAGAAGGCCCGCGAGACCAAGCGCCAGGAGCAGGCACGGGCGGCGCAGGCGCAGGTTGACTACAACGACTCGCAGGCGGGCAGACCCGTTGGCGAGCGGACCGGGCTGGTGGTGGAAACGGTCGCGCCCGCCGTCAGCCGGGTGACCAACCCGAAGACCGGGGAGGTCAGCCTCAACAACTTCCGGATCGGGAAGGACGCGCCGTCGCAGGAGCAGCTCATCCCGCTGCTGAGCGAGAAGGCCAAGTCCGACGCGAAGGCGTGCCCGACCGGTGAGTGCGACGCGGCACGGTCGAAGTACCTCGGTTGGAAGACGGCGGAGAACGTCGCCGACCTGTGCACGCATTCCGCCGTCGAGTGCAGCGACGACTTCGAACTGCGGGTGGCCGCCACCGTCTCCAACAGCGGCATCCAGCCCGTGGACGCCGATGACGCCCAGCGGCAACTCATCGCACAGGGCCTGGCGGCACCGATCCCCAGCTTGAAGGGGCCGCCCACTGGCCCCCTGCCCAAGGGGAGTCCCCCACCTCCGCCCGTGCCGGAGCCGCGCTCGGCCGCTCCGCAGGTGGGTTCGGCCGCTCCGCAGATGGGCGTCCCCGCGGTCCCGCGTCCGCAAGCCCCACCAGGCGCGGGCGCGAAGACCGAGGGTCCAGCGACCAAGGGGAACACCGCACCGCCGCAGGGCCCTCCGCCCGCGGCAGGGCCGAACCAGGGCAGGCAGCAACCGGACCGACCGAACGGCAACGTCGTCGAAGGGGAGCGACTCCGGGCGCAACTGGCGGGTCAACAGATCGCGGGCGGACACGCGTACGCCAAGCACGTGGTCAAGCAGGGTGAGTTCCGCGGCCTTCACACGCGTTCCGACCTGGCCGGGATCGTCGAGACGACGATGCTCAAAGGTGAGGCTCGCACGCTGACCAACGGCAGGAGCGCGTACTGGTACAAAGGCGTCATGGTGATCAGAGACCCCAAGTCCGCCGACGGGGGTTCGATCTACCCACCAACCCTTGGCAAGCAGTACTTCCTGGACCTGAAGTGAGGATGATCGATGGACGTCGTCGAGGTGCAGCACGACCGGGCTGTTTTGGCGCTCGGGATCACCGAAGTGCACGCGCTCATGAACTCGATCAACGAAGCGTTCGAAGCCGTGGAGGACTGGGAGTTCTCCATCCGGTTCGGTGTGGAGAAGGATTTCGTCAAAGCCTTGTGGACGCAGCTCGACGAGGTGTCCAAACGACTGGACGCGGGATGAGATCGGTCCTGCGGGGCACGGCCACCACGAGGAGGTAACCGTGCCCGGTGCGTCAGAATGGGCCCCGCGATGGTGACTCCCGACGAAGACCCCCTCCCGCTCGCCACCGGTCCCGTGGCGGTGGTGTACGCGGCTGGACAGGACGCGCTCAAGGTGTTCCCCGGTCCGCTCGACCGCCGCACCCGAACAGCCCTGGACCACGAGATCGGCGCGTGGCAACGGATTCCGGCCACGGTCGAGGTGCGTGGTGTGGAGGAGATGCGGGACGGGCGGGTCGTGGTCCGGGTGGAGTTGTGCCCGGACTCGTTGGTCGACCGGGTACGGCGGGAGGGGGTGTTGGCGGCGGACGTCGTGGTCGACGTCGCCGGGCGGTTGGGCAGGGCTTTGGAGACGGCGCACGCGGCCGGGTTGGTGCACGGGGGTGTGGCGCCGGGGAACGTGTTGTTCCGGGTGAGCGGGGAGCCGGTGCTGGCCGATGGCGGGCTGGTGCTGCGCGGGGCTTTTCCGGTCGAGGCGTCGGTGGAGTTCGCGGCACCGGAGACGGTGCGCGACGCGGTCCGCGACGCCCGGACCGACCTCTACGGGCTCGGCGCGGTGCTGTTCTTCGCCTGCACCGGTCGGGCGCCCCATCCCGCGCGGCTCGGTGAGCGGCCGGACGAGCACGTGCTGCGGGTGCTGGCCGCGCCGGTGCCGGAGGTGGACCGGCCGGATTTGCCGGAGGACGTCCGGGAGCTGGTGCGCACGCTGTTGGCGAAGGACCCGGGACAGCGGCGGCTCGCGGACCACCACCGGGCGCGGGTGCCGGTCGCGGAGGCGAAGCCGGAACCCAAGGCGGAGCACGGCAGGCTGGGGCTGGTGGCCGGGGTCGTGACGGCGTTGGGCCTGTTCGCGGCGGCGCCGTTCCTGCTGCTGCGCGACGACCCGCCGCCGCCCTCCCCCGCGGCGCCGACGATGGACTCGCCTGCCGGGATCGAGCTGGTGGAGGTCACCGACGGCACCGACCACGTCCGGCTGACCTGGCGGAGCCCCCGAGCCGGTCTCGTCTACCTGGTGATCACCGCGCCGGAGGGCAAGCCCCGCGGCAAATCCGCGGAACTGGACGAAACCACCCTCGACGTCCCCGTCGAACCCGGCCTGCGCTACTGCTTCGAGATTCAGGGCAGCGACGGCAAGCAGGTCTACGTGAGCGCGCCGACGGGCATCCGCGGCGCGACCTGCGCGCGGTAGCCGTACCGGAGCGCGGCGCGCGCCCGGACGGGCACCGGCCGCCGGGCGAACTCGGACCGCAGTGCCCGCACCGCCTCCCACGCCTCCTGGCGCGCGTCGACCCCGGCACCCGACCACAGGGTGGTGTCCACGGCCGTCGCCAAGCGCACCAACGCCTCCGGGTCCGGGACAGCGGCGGCCATGTCCCGCACGGTCATCGCGGACGTCACCGGCACACCGTTGGCGCGCAGGCGATCCCGCACCTCGGCCACGGCGTCCGCCACCGTGCCGGAACGCCGACGCCGCCACGTCCGCAGCGCCACCCACGACGGCACCGCGATCAGCCAACCGAGCAGCGCCGCGACGACCGCCCACACCACGATCCGCCACGGCACGCCCGCACCCGGTGCGGTGGCGGGCGGCTCGGCCGGCAGCAGCGGCTCGGCCAGGCCCTCCGCGGGCGGTAGCTCCTCGCGGGCCTGGCCGGTGGCGCCGGGAAGCCCGCCCATGGCGGAGGTCCGCGCGGAACCGGTGGGATCCAGGGCCACCCAGCCCGCGCCCGCCACGGCCACCTCCGGCCACGCGAGCACGTCTCCGTTGCGCACCAGGGAGTTCCGCCCGGAGAACCCCACCACGAGCCGGGCCGGGATGCCGCGGAGGCGGGCCAGCACCACGTACGCGGCGGCGAACTGCTCGCTGGTCCCCTGCTTGTCCCGCAACAGGAACCTCTCCAGCTGCGGCCAGCCGTGTCCGACCGGCAGCGTCCCGGAGTCGACGAGCCGGAAGTCGTCGCGCAGGAACCGCTCCAGCACGAGCGCCGCGCGGAACGACGACCGCATCCCGCCGACCGCCTGCTCGGCCAGTTCGGCCACCCCCGCGGGCACCTCGCCCACCCCGCCGAGACCGCCCACCGCGTTCGCGTCGACCCCCGCTTCGGACAGGGTCGCGCCGTCGACACCGGGTTCCCACCAGGTCAGGTCGTAGGACGTCACGGGTTCCTCGGCCAGCAGCGTGCCGCGGTCCGGCGCGACCAGCGGGTCGGTGCCGGTCACCGTGGCGGGCCAGGCCTGGCTCGGCAGCCACGGCAAGCCCAGTCCCCGCATCCGCACGGAGGCCGACCGGGTGCTGGTCGGCACCGTCACCCCGTCACCGGGCGGCAGTCCGGCCCCCATCCGCCGCAGGTTCCCGCCGGGCGTCCACTCGACGCCGTCGAACTCGTCGAGCACCGCGATGGGCCACCGGTCGACCGGCGTCGCCGAGGTGTACTCGAACAGCGGGGTGTCCGGCGCGCCCAGCCGCACGGCCACCTCGCTGAGCGGACTGGCCACCCTGGCGGACGCCAGCGGCGCGGACTCGTTGTCGCGCAAGGAGAACGCCGGTCCAGCCGGGACGAGGCCCAGCAGCACGGCGCCGACCACGCCCAGCGCCACCGCGGCCCAGGGGATCCCCTGGGCGACGATCGCCGCACCGCACGCCGCGAACGCCACGGCGGCCACGACCGCGGGCGCACCGCCCGCCGCGGCGTAGGTCTGGCTCAGCCCCGCCACCGCCAGCGCGGGCAGCAGTGCGACGAGCGGAGCGCGCACCCGGTGCAGCAGCTCGACCCCGAACACCGACGCGGCCAGCACCAGCAGCGGGACGAACACCACGGCCTCGGGATCCGGCCGCACCGGCCAGGTCGACCGCAGCACGTCCCGCCACGCCTCGGTCGCGCCCACGACGAGCGCCCCGACCGGGTCGGCCGGGCGCACCGCGGCGAGCAGTCCCACCAGCCCGGCGACCACCGCCAGCACCGCGCGCCACGACGCCCACGGGCACCACACCGCCACCGCGAAGGCGGGCACCGCGCAAGCGACGAGCACCAGCGCCAACGGCCACACCCCGAACACCGGCACGAACAGCAGCCCTGCCACCGAAGCCGCCAGGAAGACGGCGACGACCCGCGTCACGACGCCACCACGTTCCACCGCCGCACGGCTTCCACGGCCAGCGACTCCCGAACCACTCGCGCGCCGACGACGTCACCGGGTGAGCCCAGGGAGAACACCACATCCGGTCGCAGCCGACCGATCGCGTCGAGCGGACCCGCCGTCACGACGACCAGCCCACCCCGCGGCCGGGGCGGCAGCGAACCCGCGCGCACACCGAGCACGCACAGCTCGTCCAGCAGCCGCTGCGCCGCGGACTCGCCGCCGCGCGCGCTCACGTCCACCCCGCACGGGGTCAGCAGCCCGCAGTCGTGCCCGGCGACGGCGCCCGCGTGCAGCAGGGACGCGGCGATCTCGACGGCCTCCTCGAACCCGCGCTCGTGCCGGGTGTCCAGCAGCAGGGTGAACCGCGGCTGGTCGGGGTCCGCGTAGTCGCGCACCATCATCCGGCCGGTGCGGGCGGTCGCCTTCCAGTGCACGAGCCGGACCTCGTCGCCGGGCACGTACTCCCGCACCTCGCGCAGCTCCGACGACCCGCGCGGCGACCGGTCGGTGGTCGCGCCCTCGTGGTGGAAACGCCGGTGGCCCACGGAGAAGGGCCGCGCCGGGTGCCGCCGAGGATGTACCCACAGCGTTGCCGTGCCGCCGGTGTCGACCAGGCAGCGCGCCAGCCCCAGCCGGTCGGACTTCTCGATGACCAGCGGTCCCACGGTCATCCGGCCTCGTTCGGTGGTCGGCAGTTCGTAGCGGTGGACGGCGTCGGCGCGCACGACGATCCGGCGCACGTGCGGACCGCAGCGGTCGCACGCGGTGAACCCGCCTCCGGCGCGCCGGACGTCGAGCCGGGCGAGCGCGGGCCTGCCGCGTTCGACGCGGTCCGGGTGGACCGCGCGGTGGACGTCCACGTCGGGGCGCCTCGCGGCCGTGGCGAGCGCGGCGACCACGGCGCCCACCAGGAGTCCGGCCATGGCGAGGAAGAACGGGTAGCCGAACCGGAATCCGGCACCGCCGCACAGCACCGCGGCGACGAGCACGGCCGTGCCGCGCGGGGTCAGGCGGATCGGCCTCATCCGGCGGTGACGGGCACGGCGACCGCGTCGAGCACCTCGGCCACCACCGAGGCCGGCTGCCGTTGGCCCAGTTCGGCGTCCGGGGTGAGCACGAGCCGGTGCGCCAGAACGGGTTCGGCCACGGCCTTGATGTCGTCCGGTGTCACGAACAGCCTGCCGTCGGTCGCCGCGACGGCCTGCGCGGCGCGCACCAGCGCGATGCTGCCCCGCGGGCTCGCGCCCCACCGGACGGCCGCGTGCTCACGGGTGCCCGCCGCGATCCGGACCGCGTACTCGCAGACCGCCAGGTCGATGTGCGCCGCGCGCACCTCGGCGATCGCCGCCTCCAGTTCGGGGATGCCGACGACCGCGGTGAGGTCGTCCGCGCTCACCTGGGCGCAGTCGCTCATGACCACGAGCACCTCGGACGACAGGTCGGGGTAGCCGACCGACAGCCGCATGAGGAACCGGTCGAGCTGGGCCTCCGGGAGGCGGTAGGTGCCCTCCATCTCGATGGGGTTCTGCGTCGCCACCACCAGGAACGGGCGCGGCACCTCGTGCACCACCGAGTCGACCGTGACCCGGCGTTCGGACATCACCTCCAGCAGCGCCGACTGCGTCTTCGGCGTGCCGCGGTTGATCTCGTCGGCCAGCACCACGTTGGCGAAGATCCCGCCGGGGTGGAACTCGAACCGCTCGGCGTTCTGGTGGTAGACCATCACGCCGGTGACGTCGCCGGGCAGCAGGTCCGGGGTGAACTGGATCCGCTTCCACGTGCCGCCGACGCTGCGGGCGAGGCAGCGCGCCAGGGTGGTCTTGCCCAGCCCCGGCACGTCCTCCAGCAGCAGGTGCCCCTCGGCCAGCAGGGCGGCCACCGCCAGGCGGACCACCTCGGGCTTGCCGCGCACCACGCGCTGCACGTTGTCGGCGATCGCCTGGTACACCAGGGTCGACTTGGGCGGGGTCAACGGCTCTCCCAGAAGTAGTGGTTGGACTCGACGCCGCCCGCGGTCACCCAGAACGTCTGGTCGCGGCCGCTGAACGGGAACCGGTCGTCCACGATCAGCGTGCCCTCGCCGTCGGTGGTCAGCTCGGCGCCGATGTTGGTCCGACCCCATTCGCTGGCGTAGGGGTCGATCTTGTAGGCGGTGTTCGGCGCGAAGCCGCGCATCTCGATGTAGGGGAACGCGCAGTTGGGCGCGTTGCACGTGTCGGTGGTCGTGGACGCGCCGCGCGAGACGGAGATGGTGGCCACCGAGCGCGGTGTCGCCGACGTGGAGGCGCCGGGCCCGCGGCCCGCCCGGTTCTCCGCGACGACGGTGAACGTGTAGCCGGTGCCGTTGGCCAGCCCGGTGGCGGTGGCGGAGCGGTCCCCCGGCCCCGCGGTCAGGGCGCCGCCGTTCCACGTCAGGTGGTAAGCGGTTACCTCCGCGCCGTTGTCCGTCGCGGTGCCCCAGCTCACCAGCACCGAGCCGCCTCCGGCGACCGCGCTGACCCCACCCGGCGCTCCCGGCGGTCCCACGGGCACGACCGGCGGCGGCGGAGGCGGTTCCTGAGTCCCGGTGGTCGGGTCGGTCGTCGGTGCCGGCGCGACCGGGTTCTCGGACGTGGGCGGCGGAGGCTCCTCGGCGGTCGGCGGCGTGGTCGACGGGCTGGTGGTCGGCTTCCCGACGACGGGCACCTCGGTCACCTGGCCACCGGGATCGACCACCAGGACGTTGCGCCCCTCCCCGCCCTCGACGTAGACCCGCGAGTCCTCGGCCTTGGTCAGCCGCGGTGTGCCGCCTTCCTGGGGCACGGCCCTGGTCCCGCGCTTGGTGCCCGCGCTGTCGTAGGTCACCAGCGTCCCGCTCTTGTGGTCGAGCAGCGCCACCGTCGAACCGGTCGTCTCCGGGCCGGTGTACTGGCCCTCGTCCAGCCGCACCACGACGTTCTCGGCGGCGGGCCGGTTCCCGACCAGCGGCGCGGCGTCCACGAGGTAGAGCGTGCCCGCGGGGTCGAGGATCGACACGCGGCCGTCGACGTCGCCGGAGGCCACCCTGGTCGCCTCCGGCACGTCGGTGCCCAGCGGCCGCGGCTGGCCGAGTCCGTTGGCCTCCACCAGCCGCATGGTGTCGGCCGTGGTGTCGACGAACAGCGGCTTGCCGCCCACCACCGTCAGCCCGCCCGCGTGGCCGGCCGGGACCGAGGCCGCGCAGGAGGGGACGGTCGCGTCCTTCGGCAGCTGGCACAGGTCGCCGGTGTCGACGCGGTGCAGCCACAGCGTGCCGTCGGCCGTCGCGACGGGGTTGCCGAGCTTGCCCTCGACCGGCACCCGGACCTGCTTCTCGCCGAGTCGGACCACGACGCCCATGTCGCGGTAGACCAGGTAGGGGCCGCCGTCGACCTCCACCTGCACCGGTGTCTCGTCGCTCGGCGCTTCGGTGGTGCTCTCCACCCGCAGCGTGGACTCGCCGAACTCGGTGATCCGGCCGCCGCCGATGACGTACCCGCTGGTGCCGCCCTGCACGACCGCGCTTCCGGGTTCGGCGCCGGGCACCGGCACCTCGGCGTTGACCTGCTTGGTGGCGCCGTCGATGTGGAAGACCGTGGCCAGCGGACCGTTGAGCACCCAGTGCCCCGGCTTGAGGAACTCCAGGCCCGGCACGCCCGCGGAACCGCCGACCGCGACGCCGACCACGACGACGCAGATCGCGGTGAGCACGGCGATGGGCGCACGACCACGCCACTTGGCGGAGATGTGCATCGAACTCGACCCCCTGGTGTTCGACCCCGTAGCGTAGGACACCCGATACAGAAACGGTCCAACTTTGGTACGCCGCCGATTCCTGCTGTGCGCCGCGGTGTCGGCCGCGGTCCTCGTCGCCGTCGTGGTGCTCACCGGCGAGCCCGACGTCCCGGTCGGCGCGCTCCCGGTACGCCCCGCGATCGCCGGTTCGCTGCGGCTGGAACCCCCGCTGCCCAAGGCGGGCCAGGAGGTCGTCGTGCACGCGACGCTCGTGGCGGACCGGCCGATCGCGTTGCGCGCCCTGACCGTGCGGGCGCAGGACGCGGGTGGCGCGGCGCACCCCTTCCCCGAGATCGGCGACCAGCGGCTCGACACCTCGCCGCGCGAGATCACCCTGCGGCAGGCGTTCCCGGCCGCAGGCGTCTACACCTACTACCTCGCGTACCGGCTGGACGGCGACTGGGTGTCACTGGGCCCGTGGGAGACGGTCACGGTTCGCTGACCGGCAGGCTCAGCTCGAAGATCGCGCCGCCCTCCTCCGCGTTGAACACGCGCAGCGTGCCGCCGTGGGCCAGCGCGACCCAGCGCACGATCGACAGCCCCAGCCCGGACGAGCCGCCGCTGCCGGTGAACCGGTCGAAGGCCTCCTCCGCCGCGGCCGCGTCGATGCCGAGGCCGTGGTCGGCCACCGTGACACGACCGTCGGCGACGGTGATGTGCACGATCGCCTCGCCATCCGGCCTCCGGCCGTGGCTCAGGGCGTTGGACAGCAGGTTGCCCACCGCGCGCTGCACCAGGTTCGGGTCGACGTCGACCTTGGTGGGCGCGGTGGTGACGGTGACCCGCGCGCCGTGCGGGGGCGTCTCCTCGACCACGCCGGCCACCAGCTGGTCCAGCCACACCGGCTGGATCGCGAGCTGCTCCACGCCCGCCGCGAGCCTGGCCCGCACCAGCAGCCCGTCGATGATGCCGCCCATCCGCGCGGCCAGCCGGACGGTGCGCGGCAGCAGGTCGGCGTGCTGGTCGGGATGTCGCAAAGCGGTCTCGGCCAACGCGCGCAGCGCCGCGACCGGGGTCCGCAGGTCGTGCGCCGTCTCGGCCAGCAGCACCTCCTGCTGCTCCAGCGCCGCCGCGGCCGGGCGGATGGCGCGGCCGGACAGCACGTGCCCGGCGACCCCGAGCGCCAGCACCAGCACGGCGCACCCGGCGACGACCGTCCACAGGACGCCGAGGTGCCGCGACCGCTCAGGGCCGAGGTCGGACACCGCGACGATCGCGCCGACCACGCTGCCGTCGTTGGTGCGCAACGGTTCCGCGCGCACCCGCAGGCCGTCCTTGGTGCCCGCGACGGTCTTCCCCTCGGCCACCGCCCTGGTCGCCAGCGCGCTGAGCACGCCGACGTCCGCGACCACGCAGGCGCGTTGGCTGAGGTGGCCGCGGAACTCGCCGGGCGCGCCGCCGGGCAGGATCACGAACTGCGGGCACTCCCGGTCGACCGGGTCCACGACGAGGTCGGTGGTGACGAGCGACTGCCGGTAGTCGACCAACCTGCTCGCCACGGCGGTGACGCGGTGCAGCTCGGCGTCGAGCCGTTCGGCGCCCTGCTCGGCGTCCTCGCGGACGACGAGGAACGCCAGCACCAGCAGGCCTGCGGTGTTCATGGCGGTGAACAGCACGGTGAGCAGCCAGCGCAGCCCGCGCAGCCGGGCGGCGCTCACGTCGTGCCCAGCCGGTAGCCGTAGCCGACGACGGTGTGGATGAGCCGCGGCTCGCTCAGCTTGCGGCGCAGCCGCACCACGACCACGTCGACCACGTTGGCCATCGGATCGGACTCGGTGTCCCAGCAGTGCTCGATCAGGTCCGCCCTGGCGACGGCGCGCCCGGCGCGCGCGGCGAGGTGCTCCAGGACCGCGAACTCCTTGCCGCTCAACGTGAGCAGCACCCCGGCGCGGCGCACCTCGCGGCGGGCGCAGTCCACTTCCAGGTCGTCGTGCCGCAGCACCGGGGGTCTGCCGCCGCCCGCCCTGCGGCACAGCGCCAGCACCCGCGCGGTCAGTTCGGCGTTGGCGAACGGCTTCACCAGGTAGTCGTCGCCGCCGTGCGCGAAGCCGTCCAGCCGGTCGGCCACCGAGTCGCGCGCGGTGAGGAACAGGACCGGGACCGCCCAGCCGTCGCGGCGCCGGGCGCGCACGTGGTCGACCGCGTCGCCCTCCGGGAGCATCCGGTCGAACACGACGCAGTCGTAGCCGTTGTCCGCCAACGCCCCGTCCGCGTCGGCGATGCCGCCCGCGGTGTCGACCTCGAGGCCCGCGCCGCGCAACTCCCCCGCGACCGCCACCCTGAGGTCCTCGTCGTCCTCGACCACCATCACGCGCATGGCACCGCAACCTAGCCGGTCGGACGCCGTCGCGGCGGCGCACTACGGTGGGCGGGTGCGGATCCTGGTGACCGAGGACGACGAGGACCTGCTGCTCTCCGTCGCGGTGTCCCTGCGGGGCAACGGCTTCGCGGTCGACGTGGCGCGCGACCTGGCGGGCGCGGACGAGGCGCTGGCGGTCAACTCCTACGACTGCGCCGTGCTCGACCGGATGGTCCCCGGCGGCGACACCCTGCGGTACGTCGCGGAACGCCGACGCCTCGGGTTCGACCTGCCCGTGCTGTTCCTGACCGCGCTCGGCGGTGTGGGGCAGCGCGTCGAGGGGCTGGCGGTCGGCGACGACTACCTGGTGAAGCCGTTCGCGGTCGACGAGCTGGTCGCGCGGGTGCGCAGCCTGTGCAGGCGGGGGCCGATCAGCAGTCCGGTCGTGCTGCGGCACGGCGACGTGGAACTGGACCAGGGCAGGCGGGAGGTGCGGCGCGGCGGGGTGCTGCTCACCGTGACGCACAAGCAGTTCCTGGTGCTGGAGCTGCTGCTGGCCAACGCCGGGCGAACGGTGCTCCGCGCCGACCTCATCCGGTACGCGTGGGACGAGCACCTCGACCCGACGTCCAACGTGCTGGACGTGCTGGTCGGCCAGCTGCGCCGCAAGCTGCACGAGCCCCCGGTGGTGCACACCGTGCGCGGAGTCGGCTACCGCGTCGGCTGACCCCGCGGATGGCGGGCTCCTCCGGGTCGTCACGGCCACGGCCACACCGGGCGGAACCCGTGCCACCGCTGGCGCGCGGCGGCGTTGTCGTCGATCATTCGTGCCGGACCGAGCGCGTCCACGGAGTACTGGAGAGGAACGGGACATGGGTCGACGACGAGTCCTGGTCACCGGCGCGTCCCGCCCCACCGGCATCGGCGCGGCCACCGCCGCGGCGCTGGCGGCACGGGGCGACGTGGTCGCCGTGCACGCCCGCGCCGACGTGGAGGCGGCCGAGGCCGTGGTCGCGAGCCTGCCCGGCGAGGGGCACACCGTGGTCGTGGCCGACCTGGCCGACCCGGACCAGGTCGCCGGGATGGTCGACCGGGCGATCGCCGTGCTGGGCGGGATCGACGTGCTGGTCAACAACGCCGCCGTGTACGTCGGCCACCCCATCGCCGAGACGTCCTACGCCGAATGGCAGTCCGTGTGGCGGCGCACGCTGGACGTCAACCTGGTCGGCACGGCCAACACCACCTGGTGCGTGGTCGACCACCTGCTGAACCGGCGGGAGGGTCCGGAGGGCGCGTCGATCATCATGGTGGGCTCGCGCGGCGCCTACCGCGGCGAACCCGTCGTGTCCGCGTACGGCGCGAGCAAGGCGGGAATGCACGCGTTCGCGCAGTCCATGGCCGTCGCGCTGGCACCGCACGGGATCGGCGTCGCCGCCGTGGCGCCCGGTTTCACCGCCACCGACATCGCCGAGGAGCTGCTCCAGGGCCCGGAGGGCGACGCGATCGTCGCGCAGCACCCGTTCGGCAGGGTGGCCGCCGCCGCCGAGATCGGCGCCGCCGTCGCCTGGCTCACCTCGCCCGAGGCGCGGTGGGCCAGCGGCACGGTCCTCGACCTCAACGGCGCCTCCTACCTGCACTGACGACCGGGCCTACCGCAGGTTGTGCTGGTCGAGCCACGTGGCGATGGCGGCGGCCACCGCCTCGGGCTGGTCGTCCGGGGTGTGGTGGCCCGCGACCAGGTCGTGGTCGGCGATGTCGAGGTGGGCGATGGTGTCCGCGCACCAGCGGATCATGTCCGGGCCCATCATCGTGCCGTAGCCCGGTTTGAAGGTGATCAGCAGCTTCGGCACGTCGACGCTGGCCGCGAGCCAGTCGTCGTAGGCGGTGATCCTGGCGACGACGTCGGCGGGCTCCCCGTCCAGCGGCATCGCCCGCGGCCACCGCAGCAGCGGGACGCGGCTGGCGCGGGTGGGGTAGGGCGCGCGGTAGGTGGCGAGGTCCTCCTCGGTGAGTCCCGGCGTCAGCGCGGGCAGCGATTCGAGGAAGACGTTCCGGTCCAGCATCATCTGCTCCCCCACATCGGGGGTCCGGAGCGCGCGGAACAGATCGCGGCCGCCTTCGGGGAACTCCGCCCAGGTCATCGGTTTCACGATCGTCTCGGTGAAGGCGACGCCCCGGACCCGGCCGGGGTGGCGGGTGGCCCAGTCGAACGCGAGCGCGCCGCCCCAGTCGTGGCCGACCAGCACGACCTCGTCGAGGCCGAGGACGTCGAACCACGCGTCGAGGTAGCGGGCGTGGTCGTCGAAGGTGTACTCGACGTCCGGCTTGCCCGACTCCCCCATGCCGATCAGGTCCGGTGCCAGCAGGCGGTTGGGGCCGCCGACCGCGGGCATGACGTCGCGCCACAGGTACGACGAGGTGGGGTTGCCGTGCAGGAACACGATCGGCGCGCCGGCGCCGGTCTTGCGGTGGAACATCGTCGAGTCGAGAACGTGGTTGGTGGGCAAGGGAAAGCCTTCCGCGTCTAGAGTGCGAACCGGCGGCGGGCGGTGCCGCCGTTCGTGATGGCGGAACGCTATTCCCCGTGGGACGGCAGGTACCTAGGGGAAAGTACTGGGAGAAGCGATCATTGTGACCGACAGCACGGCCTGGGTGGCTCGCGCCGGCGTGGCGCCGGAGCAGGCCTGTCCGATCACCCCGGTGGTCGACATCGTCTTCAGCCGGTGGACCACGCCGATCCTGTGGGCGCTCAAGGAGTACGGCCCGCTGCGGTTCGTGGAACTGGAGCGCCGCATCAGCACGATCAGCCCCAAGGTGATGACCGAACGGCTGCGGCGGCTGGAACGCGACGGGCTCGTCGTGCGCACCTACCACGCCGAGGTGCCGCCGCGGGTCGAGTACGCGATCAGCGACCTGGGGCGCAGCCTGGCACCGCTGTTCGCGACCCTCGCCGAGTGGTCGGTCAACCTGGGGGAGGTCGAACAGGCCCGGCTGGCGTACGACTCGCGCGAACCCGCCCGCCGCCGACGCGCCTGAGGCTGCGGTCAGCCGATCCCGACGGGCCCGCGCACCGGGCAGGTCGCGCGGGAGACCTCCGGGTCGTCCACGAGCCGCGCGGCACTCCGGAGCCGACGAAGCCGGCGGCCCCGGTCAGGACGGCGTGTCACCCACCGTTGTCCGCTCCGCGTCACCGCCGCAACCGACCGCGTCTCGGGCTCCCGCTCTCCACGAGCGGTCGTCGTCCGCGGAGTCGGGCCCCTCCGAGTCGGCCGGTGCCGCTTTCCCCTCCGACGTGGGCGCGACCGGTTCCGGCGGAACCACCGGTCCGACAACCGGAACCCGGCGGCGCGGCGGACGCACGGCGGTCAGCGGCAGCACCGCGCCGCCCAGGGCGAGGACCAGGAGCCCGCCGACGAGGAGCGCGGCCGAGGCGGGCCGCAGAGCGGGCACCGAGGCCCGTGCGGACAGCTCGGTGTCGACGACGCGGGAGCCGTCCGGGTTCAGCACGGCCACGACCCACCTGCCCTCCTCCGCCTGCCACGACGCCGTTCCCGTCCCGTAGGCGACCCAGATCGGCCTCGCCGCGGGCTCGCTCGGCGCCGGGCCGCCGTCCTGGTGCCGGCGCCCGATCGCTGTCCCGTCCACCCGCAGCTCGTCGTAGTCCACGCCCGCGAGGTAGTCGGCCACGTCGTCGGCCGCCCCGATGCCGACGAACACGTCGCGGTCGACCTCCAGTTCGACGACCCCGAGCCACTCCTGTCCGATCGGGACCCCGACGTCGGTCCACCGCATGTCCACCGGGCCGAGCACCAGCGCGTACCCGCTGGTGCCGAACGACTTCGCGCCCGTGCCGAGGAACCCGTCGTCGTCGCGCCAGGTCGCGTCGACCCACAGCCCGAGCGACCCCGCGGCGGCGAGGACCGATCCGAGGACCACCAGCAGCGCGCCGACCACGGCGGCGGTGCGGCGACCGGTCCACCCGCCCGCGGACGCGTGAGGACCGGTCACCGCGCCGCCGGTGTCCGGGCGCGCCCGCGGGTGATCATCGGTCATAGAGCCAACCTACGCGGAGAACGGCACCCGGAAAGTGCCAGTTTCCAGGCGGGGCGCACCCGCCGTCAGCACCGGCTTCCCGTCGTGCGGCGAAGCGCGGGCGCGAACACGCCGACCCGGATCCGGATACGCGGGCCGCTCATTCGGCTAGCCTATGGGAGCGCTCTCACGTTATCGTGGAAGCGCTCCCATCAGATGCCGACGCGCCTGTCCACCAGACAAGACCCGAACCGGCGAAGGCGTTCGGCTCCCCGGCCGACGACCTGGAGCCGCAGTGGAGTGCACCTCGTGACGACGCCCCGCACGGACACCGGCGGCACCGGCGGACCGCCCGCCACCGCGGTCGCCGCCCGCACCCGCGACACCCGTCCGAAGTGGGCGCCGCCCGTCGACACGGTCACACTGGTCGGGCGGCCGTGACCCACCCGCCCCTCGACCACGTACGCACGACCCGCGGCGACACCGCCACCGCGGCCCCGACATCCCCGGAGAACCACATGGACCACGACCTGCCGTTCCGCGACGCCACCCGACCGATCGGGGAGCGCGTCGCCGATCTGCTGGGACGCATGACCCTGCCGGAGAAGGTCGGGCAGATGACGCAGCTGGACTCGCGCGAGGACCTGGAGTCCCACGTGCTGCGCAAGCACGCGGGCTCGATCCTGCACACGTCGCCCGAACGGGTGCTGCGCGCCCACGAGCTGACCGCCACCACGCGCCTGCGCATCCCGCTGCTGGTCGCCGAGGACTGCATCCACGGCCACTCGTTCCACGAGGGCGCGACGATCTTCCCCACCCAGCTCGGCATGGCCGCGACGTGGAACCCGGACCTGGTCGAGAAGGTGGCCCGGACCACCGCCGTCGAGGTCGCCGCGACGGGCGTGCACTGGACGTTCTCCCCCGTGCTGTGCATCGCGCGCGACCTGCGGTGGGGCCGGATCAACGAGACGTTCGGCGAGGACCCGGTGCTCATCGGCGAGCTGGCCTCGGCGATGGTGCGCGGCTACCAGGGTGACGGCCTCGCCGACCCGACCGCCGTGCTCGCCACGGCCAAGCACTTCGCCGGGTACTCGGAGACGCAGGGCGGCCGCGACGCCAGCGAGGCCGACCTGTCCCGCCGCAAGCTGCGCTCGTGGTTCCTGCCGCCGTTCGAGCGGGTCGCCCGCGAGGGCTGCCGCACGTTCATGCTCGGCTACCAGACCACCGACGGCGTGCCGATCACCGTCAACTCGTGGCTGCTGGACGAGGTGCTGCGCGGCGAGTGGGGCTACACCGGCACGCTGGTCACCGACTGGGACAACGTCGGCCGCATGGTCTGGGAGCAGCGGGTGCAGCCGGACCTCACGCACGCCGCGGCGGCCGCGGTCAAGGCGGGCAACGACATGATCATGACGACGCCGAAGTTCTTCGAGGGCGCGCTGGACGCCGTCGAGCAGGGCCTGCTCGACGAGTCCGACGTGGACCAGGCCGTGGGCCGCGTGCTGTCGCTGAAGTTCGAGCTCGGCCTGTTCGAGAATCCCCGCCGTCCCGACGCCGAGCGGCAGCGGGCCGTCATCAACCACCCGGACCACGCCGCGCTCAACCTGGAGGTGGCCCGCCGCTCGCTCGTGCTGCTGCGCAACGACGGCGTCCTCCCGCTGGACCACGAGGCCTCCCGGACGCGGCGGGTCGCGGTCGTCGGGCCGCTGGCCGACGACGCCCAGACCCAGCTCGGCGACTGGGCGGGCTCCTCGGGGCAGGTCGACTGGCTGCCCGACGGCCATCCGCGCGAGCTGATCACCACGGTGCTCGACGGCCTGCGCGGCCTCGTGCCCGACGGCTGGGAGGTCGCGCACGCGCCCGGCGCGGGCATCCTCGACCTCGCCCCCGACCCGGAGGGCGACACGTTCCCCGACGGCCAGCCCCGGCCGCAGGTGGTCGTGCCGCGCGCGCCGGACGAGGGCCTGATCGCCGAGGCCGTCGCCGCCGCCCGTGACGCGGACCTCGTGGTGGCCGTCGTCGGCGACCGCATCGAACTGGTCGGCGAGGGCCGCTCCACCGCGACGCTCGACCTCGTCGGCGGGCAGACCGCCCTCCTGGACGCCCTCGCCGCGACCGGGACGCCGCTGGTCGTGGTGCTGCTGGCCTCCAAGCCGCTGGTGCTGCCGCCCTCGGCGCTGACCGCGTCCGCCGTGCTCTGGGTGGCCAACCCCGGTATGCAGGGCGGCCGGGCGATCGCCGAGGTGCTGCTCGGCCTGGTCGAGCCCAGCGGGCGCCTGCCTATCTCCTTCGCGGGCCACGTCGGCCAGCAGCCCACCTACTACAACCAGGTCCGCGGCCAGCACGGCGTCCGCTACGCCGACCACACCCAGGACCCGGCGTTCGCGTTCGGCGAGGGCCTGTCCTACACCGAGGTCGAGTACTCCGACCTGCGCCTGGACAGCTCCGTCCTCGGTGCCGGGGACCACGTCCGGGCGACGGTGACCGTGCGCAACACCGGCGCGCGGCCGGTCCGCGAGACGGTGCAGGTGTACGTCAGCGACGTCGTCACGTCCGCCAGCTGGGCCGAGAAGGAGCTCAAGGCGTTCCGCCAGGTCGACCTGGAGCCGGGCGGGAGCGCGGCGGTGGCGGTCGACGTCCCCGTCGCCGACTGCTCCATCGTGGACGCGCGGGGCGTGCGGGTCGTCGAACCGGGCGACTTCACCCTCCTGGTCGGCCCCTCGTCCCGCGACGCGGCACTGCTGCGCGCGGGCTTCACCGTGAAGGGGACCGACTGACCCGCTCGCGGATGGGCGCTCCCGACTCGCGGAGCGCCCACCGGCCGGGTCAGTCCGGGATCGTCCCGCCGCCGAACACCAGCACGGTGGCGGGCGCGTCGCCGGTCGGGACGACCAGTCGCTGCGACCGGAGGTCCAGCCCGGTCTCGTCCGACACGACGAGCGGCCGTCCCGGCTGGCGGAAGGTGATCGACAGCCTGCCGTGCCACGTGGCGATGTCCAGGACGTCCTCGGCCGTCCTCCGCACCAGGGTGTCGACCAGGTCGCCGACGAGCGGGATGCCGCGGGTGTCGACGTACTTCGCCACGAAGCCCGGCCGCAGGCCGACGATCGCCAGGACCGCGCCGTTCCACCGGTGGCGCGCCGGACCGCGCAGCGTCCAGGAGTGCGGTTCACCACCCCTGTCCAGCTCGAACTCGGTGGTCGTCCCGTTGTCGGTCACCCTGGCCCGCGACCAGGCCGGGGCGAAGTCGAACCGGGTGTCCGGGGGCCGCGGGCTCAGAGCACCACCAGCAGTCCGAAGACCAGCAGCACCCCCATCAGCAGCAGCGACACCAGGATCCTGGTCCTCGTCCCGACTCCCGTCCGCGCGACGGAGGCCGACTCCGGTTCCGGCGGCCGGGACAGGGCTTTTCCCCGGCTCACCGGGAGTTCGACGGGTGCGTCGCCGAGGCTGTCGTCGAACCGCTGCACGAGCAGCGCCAGCGGTCCGGTGTCGGGTTCGCGCAGCACCGGGTAGCCCGCGAGGCCGTCGTGGACGTCCGGCTCCAGGCAGTAGTTGGCCACCACTGCGCGCCCCTCGGCGCCGTGCAGCAGCTCGCCGATCCGGTGCACGAAGGCGGCGCGGCTCGCCGTCCCGTCGACCGCCCCCGCCCACCGGTCGGCCGTCGCGACCGGCGACGGGGCGACGTCCCGCGCGCGCAGTTCCCGCACGGCGGTGTGGAAGCCGGTGGTCACCAGCCGCCCCGTCCGGTCGTCCGTCGCGGTGCGCCACTCGGTGATCGTCCGGGAGTCCTGCGGGAACGCCGCGGAGAACGTCCGGCTCACCTCCGCCGCTCCCCGCTCGGGGTCGAGCCACAGGCCCACCAGCTCGGGCACCCGCGCCACGTCGTCGTCCGGGTCGCCGTGCGCGCCCTCCAGCACGAGCACCATGCCGATGGAGGTGCCCCCTGGGCCGACCATGGTCATCGTGATGGGGGCCAGGTACAGCCGCCACCCCCGCGGGTCGGACTCGACCAGCAGCGACGGCAGCTGGAAGTTCGTGACCGCCTCGTACCGCCGCCACCAGTACTCCCCCGGCGGCTCGCCCAGGAACGCGTACTCCTCGCGCATGCCCCCGCCGCGGGTCATGACGTGGACGCGCATCAGCGCGCCCTGGCCGCTTGGAGGCTTCTCACCCGGCTGGAGTAGGCGCGGCCGGAGAAGTCGTCGACCACGGCGTCGAGCACGCGCAACTGCTCCACCGCCCGCTGGTGCGCGCTGTCGAGCCGCTCGGCCTGGCGGACGTCGGCCGTGTACTCGCCGACCCTGCGCAGCCCGAACCCGCGCAGGGCCGACGTCCTGCGGTCCACGAAGTCGAGCACCCGGTCCTGCCCGTAGGCGTCGACCGCCAGCCGGTCGATCGCGCGGAACACGTTGCCCACCAGCCCCCGGTCGCGCTCGGCCCGGTCGCGGGCGGTGTGCGCGTCCTCCCCGGTGGCCAGCACGTGCTGGTCCTCGGCGGACTTCCGGGCGGCCAGCAGCGTCTTGCACAGCGCGATGAGGACGTCCTCCACGCCGTGGATCGACAGCACCGGCTTGGACCGCACCAGGAAGCGGCCCTCGAAGCGGAGGTGGGTGTCCTCGTCGGGCACCCACATGCCCGACATGCGCTCGACGCAGCCGAGGGTGTCCACCGGGACGTAGAGCATCTCGGTGCCCTCCGCCTCGCCCGCGATCGCGTCGAGCACGTCGCCGTAGACCGAGCGGAAGCGGTCGAACAGCTCGTCCGCGCGGTCGTGGCGCCCGCCGTTGTCGGCGAAGTACGACTCGCACTTGACCGGCACGAACAGCACCAGCGCGGGCGAGTCGGGCTTCCCGGCCCGGCCCCGCGCCCACTTGCGGGCGACCTGGCCGACGTCGTAGGTGTCCAGCACCAGGGGCACGGCGCCGCGCTGCGGGTCGGTGACGGCCTCCATCAGCACGGTCGCGTCGACCGGGACGATCAGCACCGAGCTGCGGACGATGAACCCCTCGACCTCGCCCCACGCGTCCTCGTGGGTGGTCGAGCGGTTCGCCGGGTCGAGCCACCCGCCGGGGAAGTCGAGCATCCGCAGGGCGATGCCGCCCTCCGCCGAGTCGTCCTCCGCGGGCCGGGGGTCGAGCAGCAGCTCGAACGACACCGTGGTGTGGTTGGCGGCCAGCGCGCCCGGCGTGAACCGGCGGGACTGCACGAGGCTGTCCAGCGCCCTGGCCTGCTGCCGCATCTTGACCTCGGTGGCCCGGTCGCCCGCCCGGATCGTCACCCCCGAGGTCTTCAGCAGCCGCTGGCCGTCGCGGAAGATCGAGCTGATCAGGGACGTCTTCCCGACGCGCGACGGGCCCAGCAGGCCGATCTCGAACAGGACTTGGGTCGGCTCCATGACTAGGGGTTCCTCCTACCGGCCAGCGCGCCGGAGATCGACTCGGTCAGCTGGTCGACGCGCGCCGCCCGTGAGCGGGCGCCCTCGATCCGCGCGAACTGCTCGGGCCACAGCCGGTGCCGGTGGGTGCGGGCGAACCTGGCGAACTCCAGTCGCGACCGGCCGGACCTGATCAGCTCGTCCTCGAACTGCTCGACGGCGGCGTGCAGGACCAGCGCGGGCATCACCGCCTCGCGCTGGAGCGCGAGCATCGTCTCGTAGGCGGCCTGCTCGGTCAGTTCGGCCAACCGCGCCTCCAGCACGTCGAGGTCCTCGGGACCGACCCCCACGACCAGCCGGGTCATGGGGTCGCCGGTGATGGGGTCGACGCCCTCCAGGTTGAACCCGTCGAGCGCCGCGCGCACCCTCGGGTGCAGGTGCGTCCGGTACTCCAGGCGGGTGGCCAGCAGGTCGTCGACCGCGTCGGCCAGGGTCTGGCAGGACGCGTCGTCGAGCAGCTCCTTGACCAGCCGCAGGGCGTCGTCGCCCTCCTGCTCCCCCAGCACGGGGCGCAGCACGCCGGTGAACGCGTCCGCCACCTGGTGCCGGGTCTGCCGCAGCAGCGAGTCGAAGTAGGCGTCGAGCCCGCCGAAGCGCTTGCTGATCTCCACCCGCAGCCTGCTCATCTCCTCGGCGATGAACGGGCTGGCGTTGCCCTCCGCGCCGACCTCCAGCAGCGCCTTGGTCCGCCAGTTCTCCTTGCCGAGCCCGAAACCGTCCTCGATCCAGACCCGGATGCCGGTGAAGACCGCCGTCACCGCGTCGACGTAGGCGTCGTTGTCCTCGCCGCCGTCGCGCGCCTGCGCCTGCAACGAGGAGACCAGGGCCCGCAACGCGAACGACACCTGCTCGCGCAGCTCCTTCGACCCCTTGGCGAGCAGCTCGTCGGCGTCGTGGGAGAGGTCCTGGGACCCGCCCTCCAGCGCGGCCAGCGCCTTGCCCGCCTGCTCGGCGGTGGCCCCGGCGCGGTCGGTCGCGGCGGCCAGCACGTCGTCGTCCATCCGCCCGAGCGTGGCCGCCAGGTCCGACAGCAGCGGCAGCAGCACGTGCTCCTCGACGTCGCGCCGGTCCTTGAGCGCGGCTTCCAGCACCTCGTAGTACTGCCCGTCGACGCCCGCGTTCACGTCGGCGAGGATGCGGTCGCGCAGCACCCTGACCCGCTCGGGCTCCTTGCCGGTGTTGAGCACGATCCGCACGTAGTCCTTGGGGCTGCGCACGTCCCCGCGCGCGAGGTCGAGCAGCTTGAGCGCCTTCTGGTCAGCCGTGCCGAAGTAGGTGCTGTCCGCGCTGGCGGCCGTGACCAGCAGCACCACGTCGATCCCGTGCCGCAGGTCCGCGACGTGCCTGCTCTCCGCCCCCGCGGCCAGTTCCCCCAGGCCGGGGAGGTCCACCAGGGTCAGCCGGTCGACCTCCTGGTTGGGGAACGGGCACTCGACGCGGGCCTCGCGCACCGCGAGGTAGCGGCGGTCCAGGACCCCGGCGTTCTCCTCGTCGTTGGTCGGGTAGGCCACGTAGGGGCGCAGGTGGTCCACGTCCACCTCGATGTCCTGCCCGGTCAGCAGGCCCGCGTAGGAGTCGAGCGCGGCCTGCATGCGGCGGATCCGCTCGTACAGGCCGACCGAGCTGTGCTCGTCGACGGCGTCGGCGGACGGGCGCGGGTAGTCCCAGTCGCGGAACTGCCCCAGCGTCACCGGCACGCCGATGATGCCCAGCTCGCGGTGGTAGGGCGCGATCACCTCGGCCAGGAACGAGGCCGTCGTGTGGGTGCTCAGGACCGCCCTGCGCCGCGGCGAGTGGACGATCCGGCTCCGCACCGCCGTCACCGGCACGTCCGGCCCGGTCGGGATCTGCTCCTCGGTCAGCCCGGACACGGTCTGGAGCAGCGTGCTCTTGCCGACCCTGGCCCGCCCGCTCACCCCCACGCAGACCTGGTCCCTCGCGAACCTGGCCTCCACTGCCGACAGCGCGTCCACCGTCCTCGCGACCTCGGCGGCCAGCTCCGCGAGCCGCTCGTCCGAGCCGTCCCCCTCCTCCACCAGCCACGCGACACCCGTCGAGACCGTCCGCCACCGGGCCAGCTCCGCCCGAACGCGGGGAAGCCGCTCCCCCCGCCGGAGCAGGACCTTCTCGATGCGCTCGGAAATCTGCCCCATGCCACCCCTTCGACGTCGAGGACGGGCCGGTGGTCGCACGGCTGACGTCCGCACGCCTCACGGCAAGCGCGTCCCGTCGATCACCGGCCGCGCTGCTGGACCGGCGGACCGGTCCCGGTCGCACCCCTCGGCGACCACGATACGCAGCGTCACGCGGGTAGACGGGATGAAAACATTCCACCGCAAGCGGAATCGGCCGTGCTGAGAGCACGGCCGATCCCGCCACCCGTGTCAGGACCAGGTGACCTCGCCTGCCCGGTCCACGAACCGCCCCGACCCGGCACCACGCCCTTCGGTGGCCAGTCCGACCACCGCGTCCGTGCCCTCGGTCACGGTCTGGTGCCCGCTGTTGCCGTTGAAGTCGGTCGCCGTGTAACCGGGATCGGCCGCGTTCACCCGGACGTCCGGCAGCGCCTTCGCGTACTGGGTGGTCAGCATCGTCAACGCCGCCTTCGACGCCGTGTAGAGCGGCGAGACGACCTTCGACTCCGGCCGCGCCGGATCGTGCGTGTGCTCGAGCGACCCCATGCCGCTGCTGACGTTCACGATGACCGGGTCCGACGACCGGCGCAGCAGCGGCAGGAACGCCGCCGTCGTCCGCACCACCCCCGCGACGTTGACGTCGAACACCGCCAGCGCGTCGGCGCCCGTCAGGCTCGTGGGGTCGGTGAACGGCCCGTGGACCCCCGCGTTGTTGACCAACACGTCGACCAGGCCCTCGTGCTCGGCCACGTCCGCGACCGCAGCGGCCACCGACGCGTCGTCGGTCACGTCGATCCGCACGAACCTCGCACCGAGTTCCGCCGCCGCCTCCTCGCCCTGCTCCGCGTCGCGCGCCCCGACCAGCACGGTGTGCCCGAGTCCGATGAGCCGGCGAGCGGTCTCCCGCCCCAGCCCCTTGTTCGCCCCGGTGATGAAGGTGATCGTCATGCGACCACCTTCGCCCCGCTCGCCACACCGGGCCAGGGACGCCTCGACGGTAGGAACAGCAGTACCACCCGGCCCGCCGCGACCACGGGGAGGATGGACACCATGCCCCCGACTACGGCCGCAGGCCTGGGCGCCACGATCCGCACCTGGCGGGACCGGCTGCCCCCGTCGGCCGCCGCGCTGCCGGTGGGCCGGTCCCGCCGCACGACCGGCCTGCGCCGCGAGGAACTCGCCGACCTGGCCGGTGTCTCGGTCGACTACGTCGTGCGCCTCGAACAGGGCCGCGCCACGACCCCCTCGGCACAGGTCGTCGCCTCCCTGGCCCGCGCCCTGCAACTCACCACCGCCGAACGCGACCACCTCTACCTCCTGGCGAACCTCGCCCCACCCTCGGACGACACCATCTCCGACCACATCCCACCCGGCGTCCACCGCGTCCTCACCCGCCTGACCGACGTCGCGGTCGCCGTCTTCGCGGCCGACTGGCAGCTCATCTGGTGGAACCGCAGTTGGGCCGCCCTGCTCGGCGACCCCTCGACGTCACCACCACGGAATCGCAACTTCGCCCGCGACCGCTTCCCGGTCGACGGCAGCGCACCCCACCTCGCCCGCTGGCCGGTGGCCGACCGGGACCCCGGCACCACCGACGCCGCGGTCGCCTCCGACCTGCGCCGAGCCACCGGCCGCTTCCCCCACGACCCCCGGCTGGCCGCGCTCGTCCACGACCTGACCACCGGGAACGAGCGCTTCGCCGCCCTGTGGGCGAGCGGCACCGTGGCCGCTCACCGCGAGGACCACAAGACCATCGCCCACCCCGCGGTGGGACCGATCGCCATCGACTGCGACGTGCTGACCGACGGCGACTCCGACCACAAGATCGTCATCATGACCACCGCCCCCGACAGCCCGGACGAGACGAAACTCCGCCTCGCCACGCTGACCGGCTCGTTCGCCGACCGCTAGCGGGTGGGTCCAAGGGGGTCGGGTGTCTGGAGACGCGAGGCGAGGGTGCCGGTGATCGGGTTGTGACGACCGACGGTGTGTGGGTGTGTGCTGGACATCTTCACCGCCGACTCGGCACCGGTGGCGGTGTGTCCTGGCCAGACTCCGATCGGGGACGGAAACTACTTCGGTTAGGACTTCGAGCGGGACCCGGATGCGTGCTGTTCCTTCTTGAGTCCGGGTTTTGGTGGTTGTGCTTTTTACCGATGGTCATCTGCTTGCCGGTGACGTTGTCCGCACATGCGTCGGTGTTGCCGCTGGTGGCGGAAGCTGTGGCCGAAGATGTGTTGTCGGCGGCGAATCTGGATGTGTTGGTGGGTGCGATGGCCGGGTTGCCCGTGGAGGCCGAACGGATCCTGGCGGATGTGGCTCGGTCCGCTGAGCCCGCGGGGGTGCGGGCCTTGGAGTTCAGCGGCTGGTTGGGTGCTGAGCAGGGCGAACTGTTGCGGGCGTTGATCGGGCCGTTGGCCAAGCCGCACGCCGCCGATCCCGCTGGCCCGGACACGCGCACCCTGCCCGAGCGTCAGGGTGACGCGTTGGCGGATGTGCTGAACCTGGCTTCGCGGTCGCGGGACTTGCCGATCGAGGCCGGTGAGCGTCCGCACGTCACGGTTACCGTCGACTACAAGACGTTGGTGTCAGGTGTTGGGACCGCGACTTTGGGTGACAGCAGCGTGATCAGCGCCGGCGAGGCTCGTCGGATCGCGTGCACCGCCGGGATCATTCCCGCCGTGCTGGGTGAGCGCAGCGAGGTGTTGGACATCGGGCGGATGTCGCGCCGGTTGACTCCGCATCTGCGGCGGGCGTTGCACCTGCGGGATGGCGGATGCGCCTTTCCGATGTGCGACCGCCCACCGAATTGGGCCGATGCCCATCACATCCGGGAATGGCATCGGAGCGGGAGACCAGTGTCGACAACCTGGCGTTGTTGTGCCGCCGTCATCACGTGCTGATCCACCACAGCAAATGGGAAGTCCGAATATCAAGCGGACTCCCAGAATTCCACCCGCCCGCGTTAATGGATCAGCACCGGAGACCGATTCGCAATGAGATGCGAAGACTCGCGGGCTAGACGGGCAAGTCCAAGGGGGCGGGTGCCGGAGGACAGGAAACGAGGGTGTCGATGATCGGGTTGTGACGCCCGACATCGACACCCTCGTTACCCGACCGACCCCTTGGAACCATTCATCCAAGCGGACCCACCTGACCTCACGGGCTCACCCGCGCGGCGACACCTTCCGAACGACGAGTTTGTCCCCCACGGCCAGCGGCCACGTCTGGTACCCGTGCGAGTACAGCCCCTTCCCGACCCACTCGCCGTCGTTGCGCACCGGCTTCCCCGGCGTGTACGGGATGAAGTTCGCCGCGTCATCCGCACTACCCGACCCGTCGTACCGGGCCACCGCCGGATACGGGAACACGGGCCGACTGCGCGCCACCGGGGCGCCGGCACCGCTCGAAGCCACGATCCGGCCGGGCGTCCTGCCGCTCTCCGTCCAAGCCATCACCGGCGTGAGCACGTCGAACGTGTTGGGCCCCGCCCCACCACCGCAATGCGCGACGCCGGGGAACATGTACAACTTCACGAAGCTGTCGACGGCGTCCGTCGCCCCGCGCAACGCGTCGTAGTAGGCCAATGTGGACCGGGGCGCGATGTGCTGGTCGTTCCACCCGTGCCACAGCAACAACTTCCCACCACTGCGCCGGAACGCTCCGAGATCGGGATCCATCGCCGCCATGTAGCTCGACGACGGCAGCACGGTCTTCCAGAACGACTCCACGGTGAACGCCAGGTCGGCCAGTCGGTAGTCCGGGTCCGGGTTGTTCGGGTCCGCCAGGTACCTCAGGTAGGACAGGGCGAAGTTCTCGCTGGCCACCGGCTGCCCCTGAGCGGCGGGCACGAACAGCGTCCACTCCAGCTCCGACCCCCACTCGTGCGAGACCGCCACCTCGAGCCTGCGGCCCTGCGCGTCCACCGCGCCGTCGTGCAGTTTCCGGACCACGGCGGCCTCCGCGGCCGACAGGCACGTCGCGGGGTCCTGACCGGTCGCGCACGTCAGGGTGGCCGGGTCGAAGGCGCACAGCCGCGGGTCGTCGACCAGCCCGTCGCGCAGCCCGTCCAGCCCGTCGCACGCGGCCAGGACCGCCGTGTGGACGAGCGGCAGCTTGCCCGCCAGCAGGACGTAGGCGCCGTTCGCGTCGCGGTTGGCCAGGACGTTCCACGCGTGGTGGAAGGTGTTCTGCACGGCCATGTTGTTCGCAGGCGCGCCCGCGGCGATGCCGTCGAAGTCGTCGGGGTAGCGCTGGGCCTCCATGAGGCCTTCGCGGCCGCCGTCGGAGCAGCCGTCGAAGTAGGAGTAGACCGGCCGCCGCCCGTAGTAGGCGGTGATGATCGTCTTCGCCGCCTGGGAGGTCACGTGGACGCCCCGGTACGAGAAGTCGATCTGCGCCTGCGGGTTGCCCGCGGCCCAGGAGCCGTCGGGCTGCCCCTGGTGGCCCATGTCGGTGGTGGCGCTGGCGATCGTGCCGTCCGCGATGGGCGGGCAGGTCGACGCCTGCGGGTAGCTGATGTTGGCATTGCCGCAGAGCCCGCCGCAGCCCGTCTGCACGTACCGCTGCGTCCACCCGTTGACGGGCAGCCGCACGACGATGGCGTTCGCGGGAGCGATCGTGCCGCGCACCTCGCAGTAGGGCGCGGGCGCCCCGGTGGTCACGACGGTCGCGGTCCGGATCGTGATCGGCGCGTCCGCGACCCCGCCGAGGTCGAGCCCCACCAGGTCGGCGCAGGCCATCACCGGCGTCACGGCGGGCAGGTCGGCGAGGCCGTCGGGCGTGAGGCGGTGCGGAGCCGCGGCGGAAGGGGCTGAGGCCAGCGCCACGGCCAGCAACGCGATCAGGAACGCGCAGGCGGAGCGGGGTGGGGACCAACGCATGGTTCGGCCTTTCGGTGAGGACAGGCGTTCACTTGCGGCAGGGTTCGGTCACGCCCGGAGGCGGGCGTCCAGCGCGGCGTCCAGTCGCGGGTAGACCCGTCGGGCGTTGCCCTCGTAGACCTTCACGAGGTCTTGCGGGCTGAGCGCCGACGCCTCGACGTAGCGCCGGGTGTCGTCGAAGTGGTGGCCGGTCTCCGGGTCGATCCCGCGCACGGCACCGACCATTTCGGACCCGAACAGGGTGTTGTCGGCGCCGATGACGTCGAACAGCAGGTCGATCCCCGGCTGGTGGTAGACGCAGGTGTCGAAGAAGACGTTGCCCAGCAACGATTCCGCGAGTGGAGGTCGGCCGAGCATGTCGGCGAGCCCCCGGAACCGGCCCCAGTGGTAGGGCACCGCTCCCCCGCCGTGCGGGATGACCAGCCGCAGGTCGGGGAAGTCCTCGAACAGGTCCACCTGGAGCAGTTGCATGAACGCCGTCGTGTCGGCGTTGAGGTAGTGCGACCCGGTGGCGTGGAAGTTGGGGTTGGTCACCGCGGACACGTGCACCATCGCGGGCACGTCCAGCTCGACCATCGCCTCGTAGAACGGGTGCCAGCCCGCGTCGGTCAGCGGCGCCGACGTCCAGTGCCCGCCGCTGGGGTCGGGGTTGAGGTTGCAGCCCACGAACCCCAGTTCCTCCACGCAGCGCCGCAATTCCGCCACGGCGTGCGCGATGGGGACCCCTGGCGACTGCGGGAGCTGGCAGACGCCGATGAACTTGTCCGGGTACAGCCCCACCACGCGGGCGATGAGGTCGTTGCACGCCCTCGCCCACGCCGCGCTGACCTCCTCGTCGCCGAAGTGGTGGCCCATCGCCGAGGCCCGCGGCGAGAACACCGTGAGGTCGACACCGCGTTCGGCCATGAGGCGCAGCTGGCTGCCCTCGACCGACTCGCGGATCTCGTCGTCGGAGATCCGCGGGTAGGCCGGGGGCCGCCGACCCGTCTCGTACGCCTCCTGCTGGGCCTCGCGCCACGCCGTGTGCGCGGCGGGCGCGGTCGTGTAGTGGCCGTGGCAGTCGATGATCACGACGGGGTCTCCCGGTCTCGGGTTCGGTGGGCGGTCGCGGTCACGACGAGGGCGGCGGCACGACGGGTGTGCCGTGGGTGTAGAACGTGTCGATGGTCTTCAGACCCCACGCCTGCCCCTTGGCCCGCTCCTCGCGGGTCCAGCTGATCGTCTTCCAGTCGGGCGCCAGGATGAGGCGGGCACCGGCGTTGCAGATCTCGACGCGGTTGCCACCGGGCTCCCACACGTAGAGGAAGAACGTCTGCTGGATGGCGTGCTTGTGCGGGCCGGTCTCGATGTGGACGCCCGCGTCGAGGCACACGTCCGCGGCCCGGAGGATCTCCTCGCGGGTGTCGGTGGCGAACGCGACGTGGTGCAGGCGCCCGGAGGTGCCGGTCCAGTCCTCGGTGTAGACGAGGTCGTAGGTCTTGTCGCCCACGGAGTACCAGACCGCCTGCGGGCTGCCGTCGTCCTTGACGATCTGCTCGGTGCAGCGCGCGCCCAGCACGTCCCGCAGGAACGCCGAGGTCGTGGGCACGTCGGCGGTCAGGTGGTTGACGTGGTCGAGGCGGCGGAGGTTCGCGCCCCGTCCCGCGTAGGCCGCGGCCTGGTTCTTGAGCGCCGGCCGGTCGGTGTCGTCGGCCCGGTACCAGTCGACGTCCCAGTACAGCCCCATCTCGTGGCCGTCGGGGTCCTGGAACAGGTGCACCTCGCCCATGCCGTGGACGTCGGTGGCCACACCGCGGCCCAGGCCCGCCGCGTCGATCGACGCGCGCAGCCTGTCGACGGCCTGCGGGCTGGCGGCGCGCAGGTAGGTGCGGCCGACGCCCGCCGCGTCGCGCTGGACGAGGCGGACGGTCCACGACTGGTAGTCGTCCCAGGTGTGCAGGTAGACCGACGTGTCGTCGCGGTGCACCTCCCGCAACCCCAGGACGTTCACGAAGCAGTCGCGGGACTCCTCCAGCACGGGGGTGTACAGCTCGATCGGCCCGACGTGCGCGATGTCGCGCCTGCGATCCGGGTCGTGGTTCATCTAGGTCGCCTTTCCGGAACGCGGCCACACGAGGCCGTCGGACAGCTTGCGGGCCGTGCGGACGACGGAGCTGCGGCGCAGCCGGGTGTCCGGTCCGTCGCCGTCGAGTTCGACGGACACGTCGAAGAAGCCGGACGGGTGCTCGACCCGCACCGGGTCGCCGGTCGCCCCGGAAGTGCTCGCGACCGTGCCCGGCGCGAGCACCCCGGCCGCGACGGACACGGCGCCGAGGACGCCGATCGCGGTGTGCACGCGGTGCGGGATGAACGTCCGGGTGGTCACGGTGCCGCCGTGCCGGGGCGCCGACACGATGGTGATCTTGGGGACGGTGGTGTCCCGGACGTCGCCGAGCCCCATCGCCGGACCGGCCTCCAGGCGGATGGCCTCCACCCTGGCGCGCAGCCCGTCGTCGGCTTCGAGCACGTCGGGCGACTCGACGCCCTCGACGCCGAGGTCGGCCGCGCGGACCAGCAGCACCGGCATCCCCGCGTGCACGCAGGTGACCTCGACGCCCGCGAACCGGTCGACGAGCCGCCCCGTGGGGAACACGGGGCTGTGGTCGCCGGGGAACTCCAGGTGGACCGGCGCGGCGGGGAACGGGGTGCCCGCCATGACGGTGTCGCCGTCGTAGGACACGCGGCCGTCGGGTGTCGACACCGTCGCCACGACGAGGCTCGGCGCGGGGTTGACGATGCGGACGCGGACGTCGGTGGTGGCGCCGGCGACCGGGACCAGACCCCGCTCGATCGCGAACGGTCCGACGCCCGCGAGCAGGTTCCCGCAGGTCTGGGCGTCGGTGACGATCGCCCGGTCGGGAACCACCTGCAAGAACAGGAAGTCGACGTCGGCGTTGCCGTCCGAGGACGGCGACACCACGGCGACCTTGCTGGTGAGCGGGTGCCCGCCGCCGATCCCGTCGACCTGGCGCTCGTCCGGCGAGCCCATCACGCGCAGCAGGAGGTCGTCGCGCTCCCCTGAGTCCGTGGGCAGGTCCGCGGCCAGGAAGTACGCGCCCTTCGAACTGCCGCCGCGCATCTGCATGCAGCGGATCCCGTCGCCGCTCACGTCGGCAGCCGGTCCACGTAGGTGACGCCGAGGTCGGCGAGCAGCGGGCGGAGGCCGTACAGGTCGACGCCGAGCGCACCTCCCGCCAGGGTCGCCCGCTTGTCCGCCTCCGCGGCCAGGCGCTTCGCCGCGGCCTCGGCCGCCGCGGGCGCCAGCGCCACCGGCAGGACCACGACACCGTCGTCGTCCGCGACGACGACGTCACCGGGCCGCACGACCCGGCCGTCGACGACGACCGGGACGTTGACGGAGCCGGGGCTCGCCTTCACCGTGCCCTGCGCGTGGACCGCCCGCGACCAGACCGGGAAACCCATCTCCCGCAGGGCGGCGAGGTCCCGGACGCCCGCGTCGATCACGAGGCCGACGACGCCGCGGGCCATCAGCGAGGCGGCCAGCAGGTCGCCCACCATGCCGTCGGTCGACCGCGAGGTCGTGGTCACGACCAGGACGTCGCCGGGTCGGCACACCTCGACCGCCGCGTGGACCATCAGGTTGTCGCCCGGCGGGCAGGACACCGTGATCGCCGAACCCGCGATCGCGACACCCGTCTGACGGGCTTGGACGGCGGGGCCGAGCAGCCCGATCCGGCCCGCCGCCTCGTGGACGGTGGCGACGCCCGCCTCCCGGAGGGCGTCGACGGTCCGCGGGCCGGCGCGGTCGACGTACCGCACGACGTAGTGGGGAGCCATGCGCGCCTCAGCTCGACGGCGGTGGGGTGGCGGTGGTCATCGGTCGTCCTCACTCGGGGGTTCGGTCGTTGTGCCTCCCCTGTCTACGCGTGCCGTCGATTGCGGTCAAGATTGTCTTCAGGATTGTTGACAATCTTGCTACGGTCCTCCCCGGACGGCCTCCCCAGCGCCCACCGGTGCGCGCTTCCCGTCCCTAGGAGGACACGTGTCCGGACCCTCTCCCACCCGAAACCCCGCACGACGGCTCGCCGTCGCCGTGGCGGCCGCCCTGCTCGTGGGTGCCTGCGGCTCGGGCGGCGGACCGACGTCGGGCGGCACGACCGAGGTGACCGTCGGCGTGATCCCCATCGTCGACGTCGCCCCCGTCTACCTGGGCATCAAGCAGGGCTTCTTCACCGCCGAAGGACTGGACGTCAAGCTCGAGACGGCCCAGGGCGGCGCGGCGATCGTGCCCGGCGTCGTCAGCGGGCAGTACCAGTTCGGCTTCAGCAACACCACGTCGCTGCTGCTGGCCTCCTCACAGGGTCTGCCGCTGGAGGTGGTCGCCTCCGGTGTGGCCTCCACCGGTGAGCAGGGCGAGGACTTCGGCGGCGTCATCGTCAGGGCGGACAGCCCGATCAGGAGCGCCGCGGACCTCGCGGGCAAGCGGGTGGCCGTGAACACGCTCAAGAACATCAACACCACCACGGTCAACCAGGTCGTCCGCGACGCCGGTGGCGACCCGTCGACCATCCAGTACGTCGAACTGGCGTTCCCGGACATCGTGTCGGCCGTGGCCAAGGGCGACGTCGACGCGGGCCAGGTGGTCGAGCCCTTCCTGACCATCGCCGCGAGCCAGGACGACCGCCAGGTGGTGTCCAACTACGCGGGCACCGACCCCGGACTGACCGTCGGCATGTACTTCGCCTCGCGGTCCTACACCTCGCAGAACCCCAAGGCGGTCGCCTCGTTCACCGCGGCGGTGAACAAGTCCATGGAGTACGCCACGGCCCATCCCGACGAGGCCCGCGCGATCCTCGCGACCTACACGAAGATCGACGCCGCGGTGCAGGCGGACCTCGTGCTGCCGAAGTGGCCGACCACGATCGACCGCGGACCGGTGCAGCGGCTGGCCGACCTGGCCCAGCAGGACGGGTTGATCACCAAGCAGCCGAACCTGGACACCCTGCTGCCATGACGTCCGTCGCGCTCCGCGGGCGCCTCGCCCACCCCGCGCTCGGGGTGTTCGGCCTCGCGCTGCTGGTCACCGTGGTGGAGGCCCTGCCCCGGCTGGGCCTGGTCGACAGCCGGTTCCTGCCGCCCGCCACCGACATGATCCGCGAACTGGGCGATCAACTGCTCCTCCCGGAGTTCTGGGTGGCGGCCGGTCAGACCGTCAGCGGGTGGGCCGTCGGTCTGGCGATCGCGATGGCCGCCGGGATCGTCGTGGGGGTGGTGATCGGCGGCGTCCCGTTCCTGCGGGCCGTCACCGCCTCCACCATCGAGTTCCTGCGGCCCATCCCGTCGGTCGCCCTGATCCCGCTGGTGGTGCTCATCCACGGCAGCCGACCGGAGTCGGCGCTGGTCCTGGTCGTCTACGCGGCGTTCTGGCAGGTGCTGGTCCAGGTGCTCTACGGCGTCGCCGACGTGGACCCGGTCGTCCGCGACACGGCCCGGTCCTACCGGTTCTCCCGCTGGACCACCGTCCGCACGGTCGTGTGGCCCACCGCCATGCCCTACGTCGTCACGGGTTTCCGGCTGGCCGCCTCGGTGGCGCTCATCCTGGAGATCACGGCCGAGCTGATCATCGGCGTGCCCGGTCTCGGCCGCTCGATCGGCGTCGCCCAGAGCTCGGGCGCCGTCACGCAGACCTACGCGCTGGTCGTCGTCGTCGGACTCCTCGGCGTCGCCGTCAACGCCTCCGCCCGGTTCGTCGAACGACGCGCCCTGCGGTGGCACACCTCGGTTCGGAGGGACCTGTGACCCGACGCGCACTGGTCGGCCTCGGGCTGCCCGTCGTGCTGATCGCGCTGTGGTGGTTCCTGTCGGCGGGCAGCACGAGCTTCTTCTGGCCGCCGCTGTCCGCCATCGTCGCGGCGTTCCCGCGGACGTGGACGGCCGACCCGATCCTGCACGACGTGCTGCCCAGCATCGCCCGGCTCACCGCCGGCTACCTGATCGCCCTGGCCGTCGGCGTCGCCGCGGGCACGGCGATCGGCTCGTACCGCACGCTCCGCGCGCTCTGCGAGCCGGTGCTGGAGTTCCTGCGGGCCATCCCGCCGCCGGTGCTCATCCCGGTGATCGCCCTGTTCGCCGGGTACACCGGAGCGACCACCAAGATCGTTACCATCGCACTGGGCTGCCTGTGGCCGATCCTGCTCAACACCGTCGAAGGCGTCCGCTCGCTGGACGAGGTCCTGCGCGACACCGCCCGCTCCTACCGGCTGGGCCGCCTCACCACCCTGCGCCAGGTGGTGCTGCGCGGGTCCAGCCCCCGCATCGCCGCCGGCGCCCGCCAAGCGCTGTCCATCGGCGTGATCCTCATGGTCATCAGCGAACTCTTCGGCGCCGACCGCGGTCTCGGCGCGGCCGTCGTGCAGTTCCAGCGCGGCTTCGCCATTCCGCAGATGTGGACCGGCATCATCCTGCTCGGACTGCTCGGGGTGGCCCTGTCGGGGCTGTTCCGCCTGGTCGAGCACCGAACCCTGGCCTGGTACCGCGGTCTGCGCCAGGCAGAACGGGAAGTGTGACTCCGTGAACCCCACCGTCCTCGACGTCCAGGGCCTCGCCAAGACCTACGACGGCCACGGCCGCAGCGTGGAAGCCGTGCGGGACCTCACCTTCCGGATCGCGCGGGGTGAGCTGGTCTGCATCGTCGGCCCGTCCGGCGCGGGCAAGACCACCCTGCTGCGGTGCGTGGCGGGTCTCCTCGACGCGTCCGGCGGCACCATCCACCTCGACGGCGCGCCGGTCACCGGACCGCCCGCGGGCATGGCCGTGGTGTTCCAGGAGTACGGGCGCAGCCTGTTCCCCTGGCTCACGGTGCGCCGCAACGTGGAGCTGCCGCTCAAGGAGAAGGGCCTGGACCGCGCCACCCGCACCGCGAAGGTCGACGCGGCCCTGGACGCGGTCGGCCTGCGCGACAGCGCCGACGCCCACCCGTGGCAGCTGTCCGGCGGCATGCAGCAGCGGGTCGCCATCGCGCGGGCCGTCGCCTACGAGCCGAGCGTCCTGCTCATGGACGAGCCGTTCGCCTCCGTGGACGCGCAGACCAGGACCGAACTCGAGGACCTGGTGCGCGAGCTGTGGCGGGAGCTGGGCGTGACCGTCCTCTTCGTCACCCACGACATCGACGAGGCCGTCTACCTGGGACAGCGCGTCCTGGTGCTGTCCAACCGGCCGACGGTCGTGCTGGAGGACGTCCACGTCCACCTGCCGGACGTGCGCGACCAGCTGGACACCCGCTCCTCCCCCGCGTTCACCGAGGCCCGCAACCGGGTCTACGAACTGGTGCAGCGGGCCAAGAGGGGGTACCGCCCCGACACCGCGGCGGACGTTCCGGGGACGCCGATCAGGGTTCCCGCATCCGGGACCTGAGCACGTCGAACTCGCACCCCGGCGCGTCCGGGTCGAAGCCGTGCCCGATCAGCCAGCGCGACGCCACGAGGCTGCGCAGCGACCACCAGGCGCGGATCACGTCCCGGTCCGCGTCGGCGCCGTAGCCCGCGAGCAGGTCGTCCAGGCGTTCCTCGTGCCCGAGCGTCAGGACGGCGAGGTCGGACATGGGGTCGCCGGGCGCGGCCTCCGACCAGTCGATGACGCCGGTGACCTCGTCGCCGTCAACGAACACGTGGGTGATCTGGAGGTCGCCGTGGATGAACGCCGGCGTCCAAGGCCGGAGCGCGGCCTCGGCGATCCCCCGGTTGCGCCGGACCACCTCGGCGGGCAGAACGGCGCCCGCGAGCAGCCACGCGCACTCGCGGTCGAGTTCCGCCGCCACGTCGTCGAGCGCGCGCCCCGGCCACGGCGGCAACGGCGCGTCGTGCAGCCTCCGGATCGCGGCGCCCGCGGCGCCCGCGGCGGCCCACGCGGCGGGCGACGCGGTCGACGGTTCGCCGAGCAGGCCGAGCGCCTTGCCCGGCACGGCGGCGATCGCGAGCACGGGCGGCCGCCGCCAGAGGACGGCCGGGGTCGGTACCGGCGTCATGGCCATCGCCCGAACCTCGACGTCGGCGTGCGCCGGGTCGACGTCGACCTTCAGGAACACCTCGCCGACGCGCAGCGTCGCCCGCCGGCTGTGGGCGACGACGATCTCGACCTCTTCCACACCCGCCATCCTGGCGGGGACGAACGGCGGTGTCGCCGGATTTACGGATGCCCGGACGCCGACTAAGCGGTGACCGCGAAGGAGTGGACGTAGGCGAGGGCGGCGTTCATCGACGCTTCGAGCGGGCGCACCTGGAGCATCGTCTGCGAGAGCAGGACACCGCCCTGCAACGCCGAGAGCAACGACAGCGCGAGCTCCTCCAGGTCGGTGTCGGACCGCAGCTCCCCGCGGTCGCGCATGGCCCGCAGCCCGTCGAGGATGAGGTCCTTCCACCGCAGGAACCCGTTGGCGATGTCGGTCCGCGACTCCTCGTTCCGCACGCTCAACTCCCCCGCCAGCGTCTCGAGGTTGCAGTCGCCGCGGCAGCCGGTCTCCACCTGCCGTTCGATCGCGGCGTCGGCCCACGCGCGCAGCGCCTCGAAGCTGTCCAGCGCCGTCAGCCGGGGCTCGCCGGGCCGCGGCATCGAGTCCGCCTGCTTGGTGATCACCGCCCTGATCAGCGCCTGCTTGCTGTCGAAGTAGTGGTAGAGCTGCGATCCGCTCACCCCGGCCGCCGCGCGCACGTCCTCGATGCCGGTTCCCGCCACGCCGTTGCGGGCGATCAGCTCGGTCGCGGCGTCGATGATGCGATCCCTGGTCGCCCGCCCCTTGGGGGTCAGGCGCCGCGGCTTCGGTTCCTCGGTCACGACGGCCAGCCTACCCGAGACTGGGTTGCGCAATCCAGAATTCATGGCTACGTTTCTGGACAGAACAACCCAGAAAGTGAGGCCGATCCACCATGACCACCACCCGCACCGCCCTCGTCACCGGCGCGACCGCCGGCATCGGCCGCGCCGTGGCGCTCCAACTGGCCGCCGACGGCATCGACGTGGTCGTCCACGGCCGCGATCCGGAGCGCGGCGCCCTGCTCGTCAAGGAGATCCGGGCGCAGGGCGGCAACGCCCGCTTCGCCGCCGCGGACCTGTCGGACGCCTCCCAGGTCCTGGCGCTCGCCGAGGAGGCGGGCGACGTCGACGTCCTGGTCAACAACGCCGGCGTCTACGCGTTCACGAGCACGCCGGACACGTCCGCCGACAGCTTCGACCGGCAGTTCGCGATCAACAGTCGCGCCCCCTTCCTGCTGGTCGGCGCCCTCGCGCCCGCCATGGTCCGCAGGGGACGCGGGTCCATCGTCACCATCACCTCGACCGCGGCGACGTCCCCGGCGCCGATCGGCGGCGCGTACGGCGCCTCCAAGGCCGCCGTCGAACTGCTGACCCGGTCGTGGGCCACGGAGTTCGGTCCCGGCGGCGTGCGGGTCAACGGCGTCTCCCCCGGCCCGGTCCGCTCGGCGGGCACCACGGCCATGCTCGGCGAGAACGTCGAGGCGCTGGGCCGCGCCAACGTCCGCGGCCGGATCGGTGAGCCCGAGGAGATCGCCGCCATCGTCCGGTTCCTCGTCGACGACGCCAGCAGCTACGTCAACGGCGCCGTCATCGTCGCCAGCGGCGGCGAACTCAGCTCGATGCCCGCCTGACGCACCCGCGAACCCCGAGGAGGACACCCATGTCCGGCACTTCGCACGACTCCACGGCCCTGCACTCCTGGCTCCCCTCCGGCTTCGACGTCCGCACCGCCGACGTCGACGGCGTCCGGTTCTCGGCCGCCGTCGGCGGGCAGGGGCCGCTGGTGGTCCTGCTGCACGGCTGGCCCCAGACCGGCCGCGCCTGGGCAAGGGTCATGCCCGCCCTCGCCGAGCACCACACGGTGGTGGTCCCGGACCTGCGGGGCACCGGGGCCAGCGACCGCCCCGCCGACGGCTACGGAAAAGCCGACCAGGCCAAGGATCTGCACGGCCTGCTCGCGACCTTGGGCCTGTCGGGGCCCGCGATCGTCATCGGGCACGACATCGGCAGCATGGTCGCGTTCGCCTGGGCGCTGCACCGCCCCGACGAGGTCGCGGCGGTGGTGCTGCTCGACGCCTTCCTCCCCGGAGTCGACCTGGAGGAGTCGATGAACGTCGTCACCGGCGGCTCGTGGCACTTCGGGTTCTTCATGGCCCCGGCCATCCCCGAGATGCTGATGGACGGCCGCGAGCTGGAGTTCATCAAGGCCACGTTCGGCGCCAGGAGCGCGCCCTCGACGTTCACCGACGAGGAACTCGCCTTCTACGCGGCCGCCTACCAGGGCCGTGATCGACTCCGCGGCGGCTTCGGGCACTACCGCACCCTGCTCGACGACGGCCGGGAGAACCGGGCGGCGCTGGAGACCCGGCGGCTGACCATGCCGGTCCTGTCCATCGGCGGGCGGGCCTCCGTGGGGAAGCAGACCACGGACGCCCTGCGCCCCTTCGCCGACGACCTCACCGGTCTCGTCGCGCCCACCGGCCACTTCGTGGCGGAGGAAGCGCCCGAGTGGTTCCTGGACGCCCTGCGCTCCTTCCTCGCGAAGACCTCGTGACCGTCCTGGTCATCGGCGCCACCGGCTTCGTCGGGGGCGGCGTCGCGAGCCACCTCGCCACCGACGGCCACGACGTCACGGGCCTGGCCCGCACCGAGGAGTCAACTGAAAACCTTGTGCGGCAAGGCATCACGCCGTTGCGGGGCGGCCTGGACGAGGCCGTCCGGGCCGCCGCGCGGTTCGACGCCGTGGTGTTCGCCGCCCAACTCGAGGCGCAGCAGGAGGAACGCGTCGTCGGCGACCTGCTCGACGCGCTCGCCGGCACCGGGAAGGCGTTCCTGTTCACCTCCGGCAGCGGTGTCCTCCTCCAGCGCACGGCGGGCGCCTGGAGCGAGGACAGCTTCGCCGAGGACGACCCGTTCACGGTGGAACCGCTGGCCGCGGGCAGAAGGGCCGTCGAGGACCTGGTCCGGTCAGCGGCCGGGCGCGACGTGCGCGCGATGGTCGTCCGGCCGGGACTGATCTGGGGGCCGGGCGACCACGGGCACATGTCGATGGTCTACCGCTCGGTCGCCCTCACCGGCGCCGCGTGCTACGTCGGCGAAGGCCTGAACACCTACTCGCACGTGCACATCGACGACGTGGCAACGCTTTTCGCCCTGGCCCTCGCCAAGGGCTCCCCCGGCGCGCTGTACCACGCGGTCGCCGGGGAGACGCCGAACCGGTGGATCGCCCAAGCCGTGGCCGACGACCTCAGCCGCCCCACCCGTTCCCTCACCCCGCGGGAGGCGACCGAGGTGTGGGGCGAGTTCGGCGCCCTGATCCTCGCCGCGTCGAGCCGGATCCGCGCACCGCGGACCCGCCGGGAACTGGGGTGGAGCCCGACCCGCACGGACATGCTCACCATGGTCGGCGACGCCCGGCTGCGAAGCATCGCCGCTGTCCCGGCCAGTCCGCCGGTTCAGGCCCCGTCCACGCGGTAGCCACGGGTGCTCGACCGCCCTTGGCACACCGGGTATCACCCCCAGGGTGAGGAGTTCTCCGAGGGAGTAGCCGGGTCTCCGACAGCGAACTGAGGAAGTGCTTCGCCTTCCGCGGCCCGAAACCGCTGCGCATCTCGGGCCTCCGGACGTCGCGGGCGGTGAAGTCGCACAGGAGGGCGAACGCGCCGATGGCGGACTCGGCTTCGGTGGTGGTGGCGTTGAGCAGGGGGTGGCGCAGGACGAAGCCGAGTTCGAGTTCGCAGTCCACCGGCTCGAATCAGGACCGCGGCGTGCGCCTGGTGATCGGGCGGGCGGTACGCCGTCCACATGAGCCGGACAACGGCCCACAAGCACGCCGAAGACCCGTTTCCGAGCCAGGTCCGCGGCTACGGCAGTTCCTCTTCGCCGTAGGCCGACGACTCCCCGGCCGGTCGTCCCGTCGGAGCGGGGCGACCGGCCGCCGGGTGCTCAGCCCGCGACGTCGAAGACCGCGAGCTGGACGCCGTTGCCGAAGGTGGCGTGCTCGACCAGGGTCAGCTTCCGCTTGTCCGTGCCGTCGGTCGCGAACAGCCGCTTCCCACCGCCGAGCACGATGGGAAAGGTCAGCAGGTGGTAGCGGTCGACCAGGCCCGCGGCGGCGAGGCCCTGCGCGAGCATGGGGCTGCCGTGCACGAGGATCGGGCCGCCGTCCTCCTTCTTGAGCGCGGCGACCTCGTCGAGGGAGCGCAGCACGGTGGTGTTGTTCCACTCCGGGTCGGTGAGCGTGGAGGACACGACGTACTTCGGCATCGCGTTGTACTCCGCGAACTCCTCCATCTTCGGCCAGACGGGGGCGAACTCGTCGTAGCTGACCCGGCCCATCAGCATCGCGGAGGCCTCCTGCTGCTCCCGGCCCTTGATCTCGTAGGCCGCCGCGTCGAACTCGACGTCCTTGAACGTCCAGCCCGCGTGCGGGTGGGCGCCGCCGCCGGGCGAGTCGACGACGCCGTCGAGGGACAGGAACTCGGTGACGATGAGCGGGCGCATCGCGGGTCTCCTTCAGATCTGGTGTCGTCGGTGTCCTCACCAACGCGTCGAACGGGAACCCCCGGATTCGACATGGCCGCCGGAGGAATTCCACAACGGCTCTAGGCGATGCCCGCCGCGATCAGCTGCTGCCAGATCCCGCCCTGGTCGACGACCTCGACCCCGAGCTTCTCCGCCTTGGTCAGCTTGCTCGCGCCGACGTCCGCGCCGGTGATGAGCATGTCCGTGTTCGCCGACACCGACGTCGCGGTGGTCGCCCCCGCCTTCTCGCACAGCCGTTGGAACGTCGGCCGGGCGACCTTCTCGCCGGAACGCGGGTCGCTGATGGCGCCGGTGATCACCACCGTCTTGCCCGCCAGCGGCGCGCCCGCCGCGACCACGGGCGGCAGGTCCTCCTCGCGCACGTCCAGGGACACGCCCCGCTGCCGCAGCCGTCGGAGTTCGGGGCGGAGCCGGGTGAGGTGCTCGATGAGCGACGCGGCGACCTTCGGCCCGATGTCCTCCACGGCCACCAGGTCCTCGAGGCTCGAGTCGGCGACCTCCTCCAGCGAGCCGAACCCCGCGCGGCACAGCCGGGTCGCGGTGCCCTCCGACGCCATCGGGATGGCGAGGCCGATCAGCGCCCGGCGCAGCCCGACCTGGCGGCCTGCGTCGATCGACTCGACCATGCGGGTCGCCGAGACCTCGCCGATGCGGTCGAACTCCAGCAACGTCTCCCTGGTCAGCGCGTAGAAGTCCGACGGGTGCTCCAGGATCCCGGCCTCCGCCAGCCGTTCGATCCACACCCCGCCGATCGCGTCGAGGTCCGCCGCGGCCCGCGACGCCCAGTGGACCAGCCGCCGCACGGTCTGGGCGGGGCAGGCGACGTTGGTGCAGAACAGCTCCCGGCTGTTGCCCTGCTCGGTCAGCGATTGCGCGCACGACGGGCACTCCGTCGGCGGCACGATCTCGCGCTCCGCCCCCGTGCGCTTCGAGGCGTCGAGCACCCCGGCCACGAACGGGATCACGTCGCCCGCGCGGCGCACCAGCACCGTGTCCCCGATCCGGATGCCCCGCGCCTTGATGACCTCCTGGTTGGCCAGCGTGGCGCGGGTGACCGTCGTGCCGCCCACGAACACCGGTTCCAGCCACGCGACCGGGGCGATCTTGCCGGTCTTGCCGACGTCCCAGACCACATCGGACAGGACCGTGGTCTTCTCCTCGGCCGCGAACTTGAACGCCAGCGCCCCGCGCGGGGAGTTCGACCGGGTGCCCGCGGCGGCGTAGGCGTCGCGGTCGGCCAGGCGCAGCACGGCGCCGTCCAGGTCGTAGTCCAGCTCGTTGCGCTGCCGCTCGATCTCCCCGATCACGGCCTGCGCGGAGTCGGCGTCGTCGCGGTGGCGCATGTCCGCGACGGCGAAGCCGAGCGTGGTCAACGCGACGTGCAGGTCGGTCTCGGCGGTGTCGGGGTCGGTGTCCAGGTCGAACGCGAAGAACTGGAGCCTGCGTTCGGCGACCGTGGCCGGGTCCTTCGCGCGCAGCGTGCCCGCGGCCGCGTTGCGCGGGTTGATCAGCGGCTTGTCCGGGTGCGCGACGTTGTAGGCGGAGAAGGTCGACCGCAGCATCACCGCCTCACCCCGCACCTCCACCCGCCCCGGCGCCCCGACCCGCTTCGGCACCCCGTCCGCCAGCGCCCGCACGAGCGTCGTCACGTCGTCACCGGTCGTCCCGTCCCCGCGCGTGACCGCCCGCGCCAGCCGCCCGTTCTCGTAGACCAGCGCCAGTGACAACCCGTCCAGCTTCGGCATGACCACCACCGGCTGGCCGGGGAAGCGGCCGAAGAACGCCGCCACCTGCTCGGGCCGGGTCGCCTTCTCCAACGACAGCATCGGCCGCGAGTGCCGGATCGGCGCGTGCAGCACCCCCGGCGCGCCCACCTGCTCCAGCGGGTTCGGATCGGGCGCCAGGTCCGGGTGGGCCCCGACGAGTTCCCGCAACTCGTCCTCGACGACGTCGTACTCGGCGTCCGCCACCAGCGGCGAGCCGCGGTAGTAGGCGTCGCGCAGCACGACGATCCGATCGGCGAGTTCCTGGATGCGTTCCCGAGCGTTCACGGCGCGAGACGCTACCCGCGACCACCGACAATTCCGCTCACCCTCGATCCGACGCACTCGTCCGGGCACGTCGACGACCTCGTGCGCAGCCTGCCCGGTGATAGTTTTTCCCTATAAACCCCAGCCCTGGAGCATGGATGGACGTCCGGCAGTTGCGGTACTTCCTCGCGGTGGTCGACGCGGACAGCGTGCACCAGGCCGCGGCGCGGTTGCGCGTGGCGCAGCCGTCGGTGTCGCAGGCGCTGCGGAAGCTGGAGCGGGAACTCGGGTGCGAGCTGTTCCACCGGGTCAAGCGGAGGCTGGTGCTGAACGCGGCCGGGCAAGCGCTGGTGGAGCCCGCGCGTGAGCTGGTGCGGTCGCTGGACGTCGTGAAGGCCACCGTCCAAGCCGTGGACGGGGTGTCGGGCGGGCGGTTGGCGATCTCGTCGATGCCCTCGCAGGCGGTGAGCCCGCTGGCGTCGTTGATCGGCGGGTTCCTCCGGCGGCACCCCGGCGTGGAGGTGGGGGTGTCCACGGCGGCGCGGCCGGAGGACGTGTGCGACGCCGTGCGGGACGGGGCGGCGGAGGTCGGGCTGGTGGCGGTGCCGAACGGGCCGTTGCGGGAGCCGGGGCTGCGGGTGGTGCCGTTGGAGGTGCAGCGGTTCGTGCTGGTCGCGCGCGACCCCGATGACCTGCCCGGCGGTACCGGTCCGCTGCGGCCGGAGGAGTTGCGGGGGCTCGGGCTGGTGGTCGGGCAGCGGGGCACGGGGATGCGGCGGGCCGCCGACGCCGTGCTGGCCGCCACGGACTGCCGCGTCGCCGTGCGGGTGGAGCAGCGCGAAGCCCTGCTGCCCCTGGTCCTGGCCGGGGCGGGGGTGGCCGTGGTCGCGGACTCGTGGCGGCCGCTGGCCCTCGCGGCGGGCCTGGTGGTGCGGCCGCTCGCGGTCGACGAGAGCCTGCACGTGGCACTGGTCGCGCCGGGGACGCGGCCCACGCCGGCGGCCGCCGCCTTCCTGGAAGCCGCGCTGGACTGAAAGGCTCCGCCTATCAACTTCCCTCCGGTTCGGTCTTGGACACCCGTCCGCCCGCGGCCGTTCAATGGGGGCATGACCACGCGCCACCGCATCGCCCTCGTCCCCGGTGACGGCATCGGCCGGGAGGTGCTGCCCCCGGCGTGCGCGGTGCTCGACGCGGTCGGCGCCCGGCACGGGATCGGGTTCGACTACGACGCGTTCGACTGGTCCTGCGAGCGGTACGCCGCCGAGGGCGCGATGATGCCCGCCGACGGCCTGGACCGGATCCGGCACCACGACGCGGTGCTGCTCGGCGCGGTCGGCTGGCCCGGCACCCCCGACCACGTGTCGCTCTGGGGGCTGCTGATCCCGATCCGCCGCCGGTTCCGCCAGTACGTCAACCTCCGCCCGATCAGGAACCTCGACGGCGTGCCCGGTCCGCTGGCGGGAGCACCGGAGGTCGACTTCGTGGTCGTCCGGGAGAACGTGGAGGGCGAGTACTCGGAGGTCGGCGGACGCCTCAACCGCGGTTTCCCCGACGAGATGGCCATTCAGGAGGCGGTGTTCACCCGGCCCGGCGTCGAACGCGTCCTCGAGTACGCCTTCACCCTCGCGGGCAGGCGCGGCGGCGACCTCGTCTCGGCCACGAAGTCCAACGGCATCGTCCACACGATGCCGTTCTGGGACGAACTGGTCGCCGAGCGGGCCGCGCACCACCCCGCCGTCACGTGGCGGCAGGAGCACATCGACGCCCTCGTCGCGAAGATCGTGCTCGATCCCGGCCGGTTCGACGTGATCGTGGCGTCGAACCTGTTCGGCGACATCCTCAGCGACCTCGCGGCGGCCGTGGCGGGCGGCATCGGCATCGCCCCCGCGGCGAACCTGAACCCGGAACGGGACTTCCCGTCGATGTTCGAACCCGTCCACGGCTCCGCGCCGGACATCGCCGGGCAGGGCGTCGCCAACCCGCTCGGCGCGATCTGGTGCGCCTCGATGATGCTCGACCACCTCGGCCACCCCGAGGCCGCCGCCGAGGTCTACGAGGCCTTCACCCACGTCCTCGCGACGACCCCCGCCCGCACCCGCGACCTCGGCGGCACCGCCTCCACCAAGGAGTTCACCGAACTCGTGCTCGCGACCATCGGAAGGACGACCGCATGACCACTGACCGGGAGCCGCTGACCCTCGACGACCTCAAGCCCATCCCGCCGGAGGAGCTGATCCTCCGCCGTCCCCCGGAGTTCGACGACCCCGCGCGGGAGCGCCGCCACCGCAAGGAGCGGCTGGCGGGAGCGCTGCGCCTGTTCGGCAGGCTCGGGTTCGAGGAGGGCGTGGCGGGGCACATCACCGCGCGCGACCCCGAGTACCCGGACCACTTCTGGGTCAACCCGTTCGGCATGTCGTTCAAGCACGTCAAGGTCAGCGACCTGCTGCTGGTCGACCACGACGGCAACGTGGTGCAGGGCCGCTACCACGTCAACCGCGCCGCGTTCGCCATCCACTCCGAGGTGCACAAGGCCCGCCCGGACGCGGTCGGCGCGGCACACAGCCATTCCCTGCACGGCAAGGCGCTGTCGTCAACGGACCAGGTCCTGGAGCCGCTGACGCAGGACGCGTGCGCGTTCTACGACGACCACTCCGTGTTCGAGGACTACACGGGCGTGGTCAACGACACCGAGGAAGGCCGGAAGCTGGCCGCGGCGCTCGGCTCGAACAAGGCCGTGATCCTGCGCAACCACGGGCTGCTCACGGTCGGGTCCACAGTGGACTCGGCCGCGTGGTGGTTCATCACCATGGAGCGCTCGGCGCAGGCGCAGCTGATCGCGAAGGCCGCAGGCAACACCGGGCTGATCACGCCGGAGAGCGCCAAGCTCACCCACGGGCAGGTCGGGTTCGAACTGGCGGGCTGGTTCCAGTTCCAGCCGCTGTTCGACCAGATCTCCCGCACCGAGCCCGACCTGTTCGACTGACCCGCACGCCGGGGAGCGGCACGCCGAGCACAGCGTGCCGCTCCCGGCTGTGCCGCGGGGAACCGGGTCGGCCTCGGCTCCCGACGGATCTGCTCCTCGTCGGGGCGGTGCGACCACCTAGGGGACGAGGACCGCGAGCGGCACGTGGTGCTGGCCCGCGTGGATGTCGCGGTCGAACAGGCTGCCCTGGCTGATCGGTCGCGGGTAGGAGATCTTCACGACCTTCAGCGACGGGATGCGGAAGATCTGCACCCCGTCGGCGGGCACGTCGTAGAGCCTGGCGACGACGGCCTCGTTGATGAAGTCCTCGTCGGCGACGATCGCGTAGCCCGCGTCGTCGCGCATGAACAGTTCGATGGTGACCCAGAAGGGGCCCGCGTTCTTGGAGCGGACCTCCAGCGCGAGGTCGCCGATCGTCGGGCGGGCGGTGTCAGACACGGGCGGCGGCCTTCCGGAAGTGGGTGCGGAACATGCTGGTCGGGGTCTCGGTGTCGACCACGTGGTTCAGGACGAACTCGTACGACGCGCCGCGTTCGGTCTCCGCCGGGGACGTGGGGAAGGCCAGGCTCGGCAGGTAGTCCATGTCCACCGCGGGCAGGTGCAGCATCAGCGGGTTGGCGACCTTCGCGATGGCCGTGGCCGTCTCCTGCGAAGCGGCTTGGACGAGCAGCATCACACCGACCTCGCGGGCGGGCGTGGTCGCCGGGTCGAGGTGGCCGAGGACGGCGTTGTGGCCGTAGAGCCGGATGTCGAAGGCGTAGTCGGCGGGCGCGAGGCCGAGCGTCTGGGTCACGCGGCCGGTGAGGACCTGCCGGAGGAACTCCGCCCAGCCCTCGACGTCCCGCAGGATCAGCGGGTCGCGGATCGCGCTGAACGACATGGTCTCGTAGCCGGTGATCCTCGCGCCCTCCAGCTTCACGGTGTGCTGGTCGGCGAGGTCGAACCGCGATCCCTCGACGCGGACCCTGCGCTCGTCGAGGGCGCTGTACACGGCGTCGGTCACGTCGAGGGTGCCCGCGGGTTCGCGCATCCGGAACGGGTTCGCCGTCTCGTACAGCATGTGCGCGGCCACCGAGTGCGGCGTGCAGGCGACCGACTCGTCGAGCGACTCGATGACGAAGCCGGTGCGGTCGATCGTGGCGAACACGCTGCCCGAGCGCGGGTTGGTCGTGCACTGGCCGCCGCACTCGACGATCTTCGAGGCGTGCCACGTCGGTCCGGCGGGCATGCCCATCATCAACGGGTAGGCGGCGGCGACGGCGGTGTCGGTCGCGCGGCCCGCCAGCACGACGTCCGCGCCACCCTGGAGCGCGGCGACGATCGGCTCGTGGCCCATCATCCCGACGATGTGGGTGCAGGCCTCCAGGGTCTCGGCCCGCAGCTCCCCCATCGGCGCGAGCGGGTGCACGCGTCCGGCGTCGAGGTGCCCCACGACGTCCGCCGCAACCTGCCCGCTGTAGATGGTCGCGACGGTGAGGGCCAGACCGTCCTCGGTGAGGATGTCGTCGACGATCCCGGCGACCCAGTCGACGCCCGAGTCGGTCCCGCTCGTGCCGCAGGAGCCCACGATCAGCGGGATGCGGGCCTTCGCGGCCGCGCCGAGGAGGATCCGCAGGTCGCGCGACACCGCGGCCGCGGCGGTCTTCGGCTGCCCCGAGCCCAGGTAGTACGGCCCCGAGTCGGTGGACCCGCCGTCGACGGCGATGACGTCGGCCCCCAGCGCGAGCCCCCGCTCCACGGCGGCCGCGTCGAAGCCGGCACCCAGCATTCCCGACGGCACCAGGATCCGCACTTCGTCCGGCTTGGTCATCCGCACTCCCCTGAACACTCGATGAGATAGCTTTGGTTCTTGCTATAGCATAACACGGCGGATGAGCCCGTGGCGTTCGCGCGGACCGGCCTACGTGATCAGGTGGGCGTTGACCGACGAGCGCGGAGCCCCGTTGAGCGCGGCGACGAGTTCACGGGCGGCGCCGACGGCGGTGGCCCGCCGGGATTCCGCGGTCTGGCCCGCCATGTGCGAGTACACGGTGATGCCGTCGCCCCCGCGCAACGGGCTGCCCACGGGCAGCGGTTCGACGTCCACCACGTCGAGTTCGGCGCCCGCGATCCGCCCGGTCGTCACGGCCGCCACCAGCGCGGCCTCGTCCACGAGCGGCCCGCGCGCGGTGTTGACCAGCACGGCGGTCGGCTTCATCAGGGCGAACGCCTCCGCGTCGACCAGGTGCCGGGTCCGCGGGGTGAGGGTGGTGTGCAGCGAGACGTAGTCCGACTCGCGCAGCAGCGTGCCGAGGTCCACGAACCGCACGAAGGGGTTCTCGTCAGGGATCTTCGTCGTGCACAGCACCGTCATCCCGAAGGCGAGCGCCAGCGGGACGACCCCGCGCGCCGAAGCGCCGTAGCCGACCAGGCCCAGGGTCGCGCCGCGCAGTTCGCGACCGCTTCCGCGCGGCCACCGGCCTTGGGCGACGCCGAGGGCGGTGGACACCAGCCGACGGGAGGAGGCCAGCAGCAGGCCCAGGGTGTACTCGGCGACGGCGTTGGCGTTGACGCCCGGCAGGTTGCTGACCGAGATGCCCAGCCGGGTCGCGGCCTCGACGTCGACCGAGTCGTAGCCGACCCCGGAGCGGACCACCGCGCGCAACGAGGTCGCCCGGCCGAGGACGTCGGCGGTGATCGGCTCGTTGCCGACGACCGCGCCCTCGACGCCGTCCAACGCCGCCACGAGGTCGGCGGCCCGCGTCAGGTGGCGCGTCGTGTGACCGGCCTCGGCGAGCAGGGCGTCGGCCTCACCGCCGCGGCGCAGGTGGTCGGTCGTGATCAGGACCAGCGGCACGGTCTACAGCACCTTTCCGATGTCCGAGGTCCGGCGGCGCGCCAGCACCTGGATCCGCAGCACCGCCACCACCGCGAGGGCGGCGAGCAGGCCCGCGTCGAGCAGCATGAAGCGCCAGCCGGTCACGTCGACCATGCCGCCGACGACGGTGGGGCCGACCAGCCCGCCCAACTGCCAGGTCACCGTGTAGAGGCCGGTGTAGGTGCCGATCACGCGCACCGAGGGTGCGAGGTTCCACAGCACCACGGCGGCGTTGATGATGAACCCGGAGGCGCCGACACCGGCCAGTCCCAGCGCGACCATGGTCGCGACCGACGTCTGCACGACGGTCCCGAGGACCATCGCGGCGGCGAAGACGGCCATGCCGATGGCCATCACGCGCAGGCGGCCGATCCGTTCCGCCAGCAGCGCGGCGGGATAGGCGGCGATCAGGAACGCCACGCCCGCGGGCAGCGTGAGGCCACCCGCGTCGCCGCGGGACAGGCCGACGGACTCCATGGCGTACGGCGTCATCAACGCCCGCGACGCCGCGTAGGCCCCGCCGAACAGCAGTACGGAGACCAGCAGGAGCAGTCGGCTGCGGTCGACGTCGCGGAAGACGCCCATCACGACCTCGCGCATGCGGACGCCCTTGGCCGCGTCCGCCTTCGCGACGTCGGCGGCGTCCTCGACGAGCGCCGCCCGGTAGGCCCTGGAGCGGTTGTCGCGCACCCGCCACACCAGCACGGCCAGCACGAGGAACGCGATCCCGGACGGGATGACGAAGGCGAGCGCCGGGTGGTCGTCGACCAGCAGGACGCTGATGACCGCCGTCGTGACGGTGGTGAGCCCGGAGGCGATCTTCACCGCCGCGTTGCCGCGACTACGGCGTTCCGGCTCGACGAAGTCCGGCATCAGCGACTCGACCACGGGCTTGAAGCTGTTGCCCACCAAGCCGAACAGGAACATCACGACGACCAGCGACGCGAACGACCACGCCAGCGGGATGAGCAGGAAGAGCAGGGCCGAGGCGGGCATCACGACGGCGATGTAGGGCATCCGGCGCCCCCACCGGGTCCGGGTGTTGTCCGACCGGTTGCCCATCCACGGCTGGACGAAGATGCCCAGGAAGTTGTCCATGCCCATCAGCAGCCCCACCACCGCAGCGCTGCCGACGTGCTCGCGCAGCAGCGGCGGGACCTGCGTGTCGTAGAACGTCCACATCGATTCCTGGGCGAACACCGCCAGGGCGCAGTAGAACATGATCCCGCGCGCCGCCGCACGGTCCACGGGTGTGGTTACCGACGTCATTCGTGATCCCTCGTTGGAGTCGGATGAGTCAGGAGTGGCGTGCGGCACACCGTAAAATGCTATAGCAAAATTGTCAAAAGTTTCTTAAGTTTTAGCCCATCGCACGTGGGCTATCGTGATCACATGTCACGGGACACCCTGAGCACGCTGACCAACGACACGCTGGCCGACCGCTCCTACCGCGCGGTCCGCGACGCGATCGGGTCCGGCGAGCTGCGTCCCGGCGAGAAGATCACCGAACGCGGACTGGCCGAACGGCTGTCGGTCAGCCCCACCCCCGTGCGCGAGGCCATCCGGCGGCTGGAGCAGGACGGGCTCATCGAGCGCACCGGCCCGCGCACGGTCGTCGTCGCCACGATCGGCGACACCGCGCGCCAGGACCTCGCCGAGGTCGAGATCGGCCTGCGCGGCCTGGTCGCGCGGTTCGCCGCCCGGCACGCCACCCCGGAGCAGCTGGACCGGCTCGACGCGATCCTCGACGAGGCCGACGACCTGCACATCGTCATCCGCAAGCGGCACGAGGACGGCAAGCCGATCGACAAGCACCTCGACGCGCTGCTCGACACCATGCAGCGGTTCAACGAGGGCGTGGACGCGTGCGCCGCGAACGCGGTCCTGGTGCGGCTGCTGGAGCAGACCAGGGTGTTCTCCCCCTCCGAACGCCGGACGCGCCTGCTGGAGCGGGTCGCCGTCGACAAGGATTTCGGCCTGGACCGCTACGCCAGCCACCGCGCGCTCGTCCACGCCCTGCGAGCGGGCGACTCCGCGGCCGCCGAGCAGATCGTCCTGGAGGACGCGCGCGGCGGCCTCAACGCCCTGCGCGGCGAACCGCGGCGGGACACCACCGGCTGATCACGGACGTGGTCGTCGGAGTCCGCCGCTCGTTAGCGCGTGGACGGCAGGTGTGCCACCCTGGCCCGGACGTGGTGGCCGGTAAGGCTTCCCGCACTCCGGGGAGGGTGAGCGTTGCCCACGATCTCGATCATCACCGCCGCGTACGCCCCCAAGTCCGACCACCTGCCCGCCACCGCGGACGGCGTCCGGGCGCAGGTCCTCCCGGACGGCTGGGACCTCGAATGGGTCGTCCAGGAGGACGGCGACACCCCGTCGCTGGCAGGCTTCTTCGAGGACGTACCGAACGCCAGGTACGGCGCCAACGGGGTGCGGCTGGGGATCAGCGCGACCCGGAACCTCGCGCTGGCACGGGCCACCGGCCAACTGGTGCAGGTCCTCGACCACGACGACGTCCTGCTGCCCGGCGCGCTGGCGACGCTGCTGGCCGCGTTCGGGCGCCACGAGATCCACTGGGCCGTCGGCGCGGCGGACGACCTGCTGCCCGACGGGACCCGCAAGGCCTGGGACTCGGCCCTCCCCTTCGGACTGGTGAAGGCGGGCGAGGCGAACGCGTGGGCCGAGGCCCGCGGCGGCAACTGGCCCGTGCACTGCGCCGGCCTGCTCATGCGCACCGACTCGCTCCGGGCCGTCGGGGGCTGGGCGTCCTCCCCGGTGGACGACGACCTGATCGCCTTCGCGGCGCTGTCCGAACTGGGTGACGGCTGGAACGAGGAGGCGGTCACCTGGCTCTACCGGCAGCACGCGGGCCAGACGACCCGGTCGGACGACCTCGTCGGGCTGCGGGACGCGGGACGGCTGATCGCGCTCCAGCGGGTCAGGGCGCTGCGGAACGCGGGGATGGTCCTCGCCCCGGCCGCTCCCCTCGACTTCCGGAGCCGGAGCGCCGACGTGAACCTCCTGGACAACATCAAGCCGCCCGCGGACCTGACCTGATCGCGTTGTCGACAAGGGCCGGGTCCGGCCGCCGGTAAGCTGGCCGCGTGAGCGCGAAAAAGGGCCGAATGGGATTCACGACCGCTCTGATCAGGTCCGCGTTCCTGGTGAACGCGGCTTATGCCGAGTCGGGTCGCGAATTCGGCGTCACGCCCCAGCAGGGACAGTTGCTGTGCGTCCTGCGCGCGCAACCGTTCGGAATGGGCGAGCTCGGAACGGTGCTGGGCCTGGCCAAGTCCAGCGTCACCGGCCTCGTCGACCGCACCGAGCGCGGCGGCCTGGTCCGGCGCGAACCGGACCCGGACGACTCGCGCGCGGTCCGCGTCGTGCTCACGCCCCACGGCCGCGAGGTCGCGGACGCGTTCTACGCCAAGACCCACCAGCGGATCGAAGACCTGCCGAGTTCGTTGACGGCGGGCGAACTCGACGCGCTCACCGGTCTGCTCGGCCGCGTCGTGGAGGACAACAACGTCTCGGTGATCTTCCCGGAGCTGGACGGCCCGACCCGCAACTGAAGCGCTCCCACTTGTAGTTCGTACTACGAACTACTACAGTTCGCAGTACGAACCAGTTCGGTTCGCGTCGCGAACTGCGTCTTTTGGGGAGCGTCCGGATGAATCGCAAGGTCGTGGTGGTCGGTGGCGGGTACGGCGGTTCGCTGATCGCCAAAGCGCTGGACGGCGAAGCGGACGTGGTCCTCGTCGACCCGCGGGAGTCGTTCGTCAACGCCGCGGGGTCGCTGCGGGCGTTGACGACGCCCGACTGGGCGGCCAACGTCTTCTTCCCGTTCGACACCCTGCTGGAGCGCGGACGGGTGGTCCGCGACCACGCCGTCTCGGTGGATCCGAAGGGCGTCGCGCTCGCCTCGGGCGGCCGCGTCGACGCCGACTACCTCGTGCTGGCCACGGGGTCCGGCTACGCCTACCCGGCGAAGCCGAAGCCCGCGTCCACGAGCGACGCCGAGGCGCTGGACGACCTCCGCAAGACCCACGAGGAGCTGTCCGGCGCCGACCGCGTGCTGATCCTCGGCGCGGGCGCGGTCGGCGTGGAACTGGCCGGGGAGATCAAGGACGTCTGGCCGGACAAGCACGTGGTCGTCGTCGACCCGAGCGACCGGTTGGTGCCCGGCCTGCTCCCCGAAGTGCGCGACGACCTGCGCCGCCAGCTCGACGCGCTCGGGGTCGACCTGCGGCTGGGCACCACCCTGGTCTCGCCGCCGCCGACCGGGGCGGGCGAGGCCGGGCGGTTCACCGTCACCACCGACGGCGGCGACGTGATCGTGGCGGACATCTGGTTCCGCGCGTTCGGGATCCACGTCAACAGCGGTTACCTCGCGGACGGCAGGCTCACGCCGCTCACCGCGCGGGCGGCGGTCCCGGTCACCGAACGGCTGAACGTCGTGGGGTACGACCACGTCTACGCGCTCGGCGACCTCACCGACGTCGCCGAGCCGAAGACCGCGAGCTGCGCGATGCAGCACGCGGACGTGATCGCCCGCAACATCAGCGCCCAGTTCGCGGGCGGACAGCCGACCGCCACCTACGCACCGGCGCCCGTCCGCGGGATCCTGCTCCCCCTCGGCCCTCGCGGAGGCACGGGCCAGCTCCCGCTTCCCTGCGGCGTCACCGCCGTGACCGCCGACACGGTCTCCCAGCGCAAGGGCCTGACCCTGTTCACCGAACGCTTCGCGGAGCGGTTCGACCGCGGCTGATCCCGTCCGCGGCAGGGCGGTCAGGCTCCCCCAAAACGGCCTGCGGCGCGTTCACCGTCTCCGCGCTGGTCCGGTGCCGTGCTCGCGATGCACTACGTCGACCGGTACCTGGCGGTGGCGACCCGGCCCGTGCCGTCACCCGTCGAGCGGGTCGCCGACACCGGGTGAGGTCGTCGAGTAGGCCTGGCGGTAGGCGTTCGGGGTGAGTCCGACGTAGGTGCGCAGGTGCCTGCGCAGCAGCAGGGGGTCGCCGAATCCCGCCTCGCGGGCGATCTCGCCGACGCTGAGCCCGGTCGCTTCCAGCAGCTGGCGGGCGCGGTCCACCCGCCGCTGGACCACCCACTGCTGCGGGCTCTGCCCCACCTCGACCCGGAAGCGCCGGGTCAGGGTGCGGACGCTCATCCGCGCGTGCCGGGCGAGGTCGGTGAGCGTGAGCGGTTCGGAGAGCCGTTCGAGCGCCCACTGCCGGGTGGCGGAGGTCGAGGCGTCGCCGTGGTCGGGCAGCGGGCGGTCGATGAACTGGGCCTGCCCGCCTTCGCGCCAGGGAGCGACCACGCACCGGCGGGCCGTGGCGTTGGCCACCGCCGCCCCGTGGTCGCGGCGCACGAGGTGCAGGCACAGGTCGATGCCCGCCGCCGCGCCCGCCGACGTCAGGACGCGGCCGTTGTCCACGAACAGCACGTTCGGGTTCACGTCGACCAGCGGGAAGCGGCGCGCGAACTCGTCGCACAGCGCCCAGTGCGTCGTGGCGCTCTGCCCGTCGAGCATCCCGGACGCGGCCAGCACGAACGCCGACGTGCACAGGCTGACCACGCGGGTCGTCGGGGGGATGGCCGCCAGCGCCGCGGCCAGCTCGTCGCCCAGCCCACCCGGTCCCGGCAGGTCGGCGTCGCGGTCCTGGGTGGCGATGACGACGGTGTCCGCCGTGGACAGCGCCGACTCGTCGCGGCGGACGGCGATGGTGAAGTCCTGGTTGGTGGTCACCGGCCGTCCGCCCAACGAGCAGGTCGTGACCTCGTACAACGGCTCGTCGGCCGCGTCGAAGGCGTGCCCGAGCACCTGGGCGGGGATCCCGAGGTCGAACGGTTTGACGCCGTCCAGCGCCAGGACGGTCACGCGATGCGGCATGGCCCGATTGTCATCAAGGTTGTCTTCCAGGTCAATTACGCCGTCGTCCCGCGCCCGCCAGGGTGGACGCATGGCACTCGATCACGACATGTTCTACATCGGCGGCGAGTGGGTCCCGCCGAGTTCGGCGCACCGCTTCACCGTCATCGGCGCGAGCACGGAGGAGGTGCTCGGCACCTCCCCCGAGGGGATGGAGGCCGACGTCGACGCCGCCGTCGCGGCCGCCCGGCGCGCGTTCGACGACCCCGACGGCTGGTCGACGTGGGCACCGCGCGACCGGGCCGCGGTGATGCGCCGCCTCGCCGACGCGCTCGACGCCCGCTCCGAGGAGATCGCGAGGCTGGTCAGCAGCGAGAACGGCATGCCGATCACGCTCTCCCGCGGCCTTGAGGGCTCCGTTCCGAGCACGCTGCTGCGCTACTACGCGGACCTGGTCGCCGACGCCCCGGTCGAGGAGCACCGCGACGGCCTCCTGGGCCGTCCGGTGCTGGTGCGGCGGGAGCCGGTCGGCGTGGTCGCGGCGATCACGCCGTGGAACGCCCCGCAGACGCTGTCCGCGGGCAAGTACGCGCCCGCTCTCGCCGCCGGTGCGACGCTGGTGATCAAGCCCTCCCCCGAGACCGCTCTCGACGCCGTGCTGTTCGCGGAGGCGGCCTCCGAGGCGGGGGTGCCCGCGGGCGTCGTCAACGTCGTCCCGGCGGGCCGCGAGGTGGGCGCCTACCTGGTCGGGCATCCGGGCGTGGACAAGGTCGCCTTCACCGGCTCCAGCGCGGCGGGCCGGTCGATCGCGGAGGTGTGCGGGCGCCTGCTGCGGCCGGTTTCCCTCGAACTGGGCGGGAAGTCCGCGGCGATCGTGCTCGACGACGCCGACCTGGACTCCGAGGCGATCAGGCAGGAGTTCTTCGCCGCCACGCTGCTGAACAACGGCCAGGCCTGCTTCGCGAGCACCCGGATCCTGGCGTCGCGCGCCCGGTACGCGGAGGTCGTCGACGCCGTGTCGACGCTCGCGGGGTCGCTGACCGTCGGCGACCCGCTGGACCCCGCCACGCACGTCGGTCCGCTCGCGAGCGAGCGGCAGCGCGACCGCGTGGAGGGCTACATCGCCAAGGGCCGGTCCGAGGGGTCGCGGCTGACCGTCGGCGGCGGTCGGCCCGCCCACACCGACCGGGGCTGGTACGTGGAGCCCACGGTGTTCGCCGACGTCGACAACCGGCAGGTCATCGCGCAGGAGGAGATCTTCGGCCCGGTCCTCGTCGTCATCCCCTACGCCGACGAGCACGACGCCGTCCGACTGGCCAACGACTCCGATTACGGCCTCGGCGGGTCGGTGTGGACGCGGGACGCCGAGCACGGCCTGGAGATCGCACGCCGGGTGCGCACGGGCTCGTTCGGTGTCAACCACTACACGACCGACCCCGTCGCGCCGTTCGGCGGGGTGAAGGCGAGCGGCATCGGCCGCGAGCTGGGGCCCGAGGGTCTCGCGGGCTACCAGCAGCTCAAGTCCGTCTACCTCTGACCCGGCGAGGAGAAGCGCGTGGATCCACGCCAGTTCACGTGGCCCGGCGGCCGGAAGGTCGCGGTCATGATCACCGCTGCCGTCGAGCTGTGGTCCGAGGGCCACTGGCCGTCCTACGCGCCGATGGCGGGCGCCTGGCCGCTGCCGGGCGCGCATGACGCGCACAGCACGTCGTGGTCGGAGTACGGCGCCAAAACGGGTGTGTGGCGGTTGCTCGACGTCCTGGACCGGCAAGGGATGACGGCGACCTTCGGCGTCAACGGCCTGGTGGCCGAACGGTTCCCGGCCGCGGTGCACGCCATTTCCCAGGCAGGGCACGAGATCGCCGCCCACTCCTACGCGCAGGACGTCGTGCCCGCGCTGCTCGACGCCGACGAGGAGCGGGCGAACATCGCGCGGTCGGTCGACCTCCTCCACGACGTGACCGGGCACCGCCCCACCGGCTGGATGAGCCCCCGTGCCACGAGTTCGGCGCGGACCGCGGACCTGTTGGCACAGGCGGGTTTCACGTGGTCGGGCGACTTCAACGACCGCGAGCTGCCCTACGTGCTCCCCACGGCGTACGGACCGCTCGTGGCGATCATGCACAGCGACTTCAGCGACGTCCGCGGGGCGGCGGCGGGTCCCCGGACCTACCGCGACGTCCACCAGGACCTGCTGCGGCACCTGCTCGAAGCCCCCGGCACGGGAATCCTCAACCTCACCGTGCACGCGCACGTGGGGGGAAGGCCCCTCCTGTCCTCCATGTTCGACCAGATCCTCACGTCGATCCGCCTCGCGGGCGACGACGTCCGGGTCACCACCCACCAGCGGATCGCCGAGCACGTGCTCGCGACCGCTCGGCAACACGAAGGGAACCGCACCCCACCATGAGCGAAGTCCTCGTCATCGGCGGCACCGGAGCGATGGGCGGCAGGGTCGTGCTCCGCCTGCTGGACGCCACCTCCGACGCCGTCCACGTCCTCACCCGCGACCCCGGTTCCCACCAGGCCCGGCGACTGCTCGACATCGGTGGCGGCCGCGTCCGGATGGTGCGCGGGGACGTCAACGACATCGCGGGCGTCCGGACCGTCATGGAGTCCGTCGACCGCGTCTTCTGCAACACCGACTTCTTCTCCACCGGCTCCGTGACCGGCGAGTACGACCAGGGGGTCGCGCTGCTCGAAGCGGCGCGGGCCGCGCGGGTCGACCGCTTCGTCTGGTCGTCCCTCGATTCGGCCGTGCAGCTCACCGGCGGGACGGTCCCGGTGCCGCACTACGACAGCAAGGCCGCGGTCGCGGCGCACATCGGGCTGCGGCGGTCGGACGAGATGATGCGGAAGGAGGCCGACGGCTGGTACTCGCGGCACGTCTCCGTCCTGACCACGGCCCCCTACTTCGAGAACTTCCAGCTCCGGCTCGCCCCGCAGCGCGGCGAACTGCCCGACGGCCGCGACGGCCTGGTGTTCCGGATCCCGCTGGGCGAGGGCAGGTACCCCCTGATCGGGCTGGACGACATCGCCTGGTTCGCCGTCGACGCCTTCGAACGGTGGCAGACGTGGGGCTCGCGGGACCTCGCCGTGGCCGCGGACAGCCTGACCGGCGAGGAGATCGCGGCCGCGTTCGAACGGGTCACCGGCATCCCCGCGGCCTACGTCCCGGTCCCGCTCGACGTGGTCCGCTCGTCCATCCCGGACTTCGGGCACGACCTGGCGGCCATGTTCGAGTTCTTCCAGGCTCGCGACGTCGTCGGGCTCGACCGGGACCTGCCCGCCCTGCGGGACGCGCATCCGGGCCTCCTGCGGTTCGAGGACTGGGTGCGCGTGTCCGGCTGGGACGGCACCGAGCAGGACGTCCAGCGGTTCCCCGTGCGCCTGGCCTGAGTGCGGGGATCAGGACGCGGGAAGCCTGATCCGCCACGGCTTCAGGGTGGCGCCGTGGACGTCGACCGGCGTGGACGACGCCGACTTGCGCCGGGTGGCGGGTCGCCGGGCGCATGCCGGGCAGCCCGCCACCGGTACGGCTCCGCACATCACGGGGCCAGGAGGACGCGCAGGGCCGTTCGGGTCGGGATCCTGATGGACGCGACGCCCAGGACGGCGGTGGCGGCGACGATCACCAGGTAGGCGAGCGGGGAAATGGTGGGGACCGGTTGGCCGGAGACGCCGAGGGCGAAGCCGACCAGGGGCGGGATGGCCGTGACGGTGCCGACCACGACGGCGATGACCACGGCCACCAGGGACTCGATGAGGGTCATGCGGCGGATCTGGCGGTCGGTCGTGCCGATCAGGCGCAGGAGGGTGAACTCGCGGCGCCTGCCGACGGTCGCCATGACCAGGGTGTTGACGACGGACAGGGCGACGTAGCCGAGGATCACCAGCAGCGCGATGAGGTTCACCCACGACTGCGTGTCGCGCTCGCCGCTGCCGGCGGGCACGGTGGTGTCCTGGACGGCCAGACCCAGCTGCCCGATGGCCTGCTCGACCCCGGCCCGACCGTCCGGGGTGGACGTGACGAGCAGGTAGTCCGCGAGGCCGGTGGTGGTGTGCGGGCGGAGCGCGTCGGCGGACAGGGTGAGGTCGCCGAACCCGAGGCCCCGGCCGTAGACCGCGACGACGGTGGCGGTCAGCTCGGTGCCGTCGCCGAGGTGGAACGCGACCCGCCCGCCCACGTCGGCGCTCATCGCGGACGCGGCGTTCGCGCTCAGCGCCACGGTGTCCGGCTCGGACAACCGATCGAGCGAACCCCTCTCCACCTGGAGGTCGAGGGTGCGGGATCCGGGGTCGACGCCCTGGACCGCGAACTGCTGGACCATGACCTCGTCGTCGAACACGGGCGTGCTGATCAGCGCGGTGGACCGGGTGATCGGGTCGGCCGCCGTCACGCCGGGCACGGCAGCGACCTCCGCGGCCAGGTCCTGCGACAGCCCGGAACCCGGTGCGGCGACGAGGTAGTCGGCCACGATGCCGTCACGGGACTGGGTCGCGGCCTCGGCGGCGATGGTCGTGGGCATGAAGAGCTGGACGCTGCCGAACGTGATCGCCAGCGCCAGCGGCACGACGGCGGCGGACAGCCTCCGGGAATAGCCGCGGATGCTGGCCTCGGCGAGCACACCGGCTGGTGACTTGCCGACGCGCAGCAGCGGGCCGAGCACACCGAGGAACCGCTCCACGAGCCACGGTCCGACCAGGCCCACCGCGATGATCAGCAGCAGCGCGGCGGCACCGACCGCCGTCAGCCCGATCAGGCCGGGCAGCAGCATCGGGGCGAGCGAGGCCAGCAGGCCGATCGCGGCCAGGACGACACCGGTCCCGACGCGGCCCTTGCCCAGCTTCGGCGTCTCGACGCCGGACTCCCGGATGGCGTCGATCGGGTCGATCCGCGCCGGGCGGCGGGCGGCGACCGCGGCGGCACCGACGGCCGTGACCAGGCTCAGCACGACCGCGGCGAGCGCCGGGAACGGGCTGTGGACGAGGCCGAAGTCCTCGGGCATCACGCCCGCTCCGGCGAACTGGTCGCCGAGCACTCCCGCGAGCAGGTAACCGGGGGCGACGCCGAGCAGCGCGGCGAGTCCGGCGACCACCCGCACCTCGCGGCCGATCATCCCGTGGATCTGCCGGGGCAGCGTGCCCACGGCGCGCAGCAGGGCGAACTCGCGGCGGCGCTGCCCGACCGACAGCGACAGCGTGCTGGCCACCACGAACACCGCGATGAGCAGGGCGACACCCGCGAACGACGCGCTGAGCGCCATCAACTGGGTCCGGGCGCCGAAGGAGTCGAGCGATTCGACCTCGCCGCGGTCCGCGCCGGTGTAGACCTCCACACCCGGCACCGCGCGGCTGATCGCGGTCGCGAGGGTCGCCGGATCCGTGCCCGGCTGGGCGAGCACGCCCACCGCGCCAACGCGGTCGGGGTGCGGCCACAGCGCCGTGGCCGCCTGGTCGCTGAGGAACGCGGTCGCCACCCGGCCGCCACCGGACGAGGCGACCCCGACGACCTTGTACGCGGTCGGCACACCGCCGTGGGAGAGGCGCACCTCCGCCCCCGGCACCACGCCGAACGACGGGTCCACCACTACCTCGCCGTCACGGGCGGGCAGCGCGCCCGCCGTGAGCGAGTACGGGGTGAGGGCGGCCGAACTCCAGCCGTGCACCTCGACGGGGGCGTGGGCCTCGGTCGTCATCGGCACGGTCACGTCGCCGACGGCCTGGCGCACACCGGCCACGGCGCCGATCTCGCCGACCACGTCGGCGGGCAGCGTGACCCGTTCGGTGAACGGCTCGGCCACGTCGCCGGGAACGGGCAGCGCCTGCTGCCCGCCCACGACGACCTCGGCCGCGAGGTAGCGCTGCGGCTCGACACCGCCGCGGATGCCGGACTCCAGCAGCACGCCGAGCCCGGTGATCAGGGTGGCGGCGAAGAACACGGCGACGAACACCCCGGCGAACCCGCCGCGGTTGTGCCGGATGGAGGCGAACGCGAGTCCCCACATGGTCACCACTCCCCCAGGCTCGACATGCGGTCGACGACGCCCTGCGCGGTGGGCCGCTCCAACGAGCCGACCAGCCTGCCGTCGGCGAGGAACAGCACGCGGTCGGCGTAGGACGCGGCGACCGGGTCGTGCGTCACCATCACCACGGTCTGCCGCAGGTGCGTCGCGGTGTGGCGCAGGAGTTCGAGCACCTGGCGACCGGTCCGCGAGTCGAGCGCGCCGGTCGGCTCGTCGCCGAACACCGCGTCCGGCTTGGTGATCAGCGCCCTGGCGATGGCCGCGCGCTGCTGCTGCCCGCCGGACAGCTCCAGCGGGCTGCGCCCGGTCAGGTCGGCCAGGCCGACGGCCGCGACGACGTGGTCGAACCACGCCTTGTCGACCGCGTGCCCGCCGAGCAGCAGCGGCAGCGTGATGTTGCGCGCCACCGTCAGGTGCGGCAGCAGGTTGTAGGCCTGGAACACGAACCCGATGTGGTCGCGCCGGAACACGGTGAGGGCCTTGGCCTTCAGCTCGGAGATGTCCGTGCCGCCCAGGCTGATCCGGCCCGCGCTCGGCCGGTCGAGCCCCGCCGCGCACTGGAGCAGCGTGCTCTTGCCGGAGCCGGACGGCCCCATGACGGCGGTGAACGAGCGCGCGGGGATGGCGAGCGTGATGTCGCGCAGCGCGGTCACGGGCGCCGCGCCCGCGTCGTACACCTTGGACACGCCCTCCAGGCGGACTGCGATGTCGGGCGGTGCGATCACTGGGTCGCGGGTGTCGGTGTGCATGGGTCACGTCCTCGGTCGTCGGGTACGACCAGAACGCTATGGACGGACGGTGGCCCGAACGATCCACTCCGCTGCCCACTTGGTGGTGTAGCTGGCTCCACCCCCGTGGGCCACCCGCACGATCTTCTTCGGATCCGGGGTCGCGGGGCGCCGGGTTCAGTAGATTGCCGGGGCTGTCGTGGCGGGATCCCCGGTCACGTCGGATTCCGCTGGAGGCGCTGTGGATCGACGGTTGGCCGACGCCCTGTTCGTCCCCGTGGAGCGGTGGGGCTGGGAGCCCGTGTCCCAGGACGTGCGGCCGCACCCGGACGCGGACACCCCGCCCGAGTGGTTCGAGCCGCCGGAAGTGCTCGGGACTGGGATCCGGACGGTCAGCGGCTTCCTCGCGAAGGGCGTGCTCGGCCTCGCAGCCCTGGCGCTCGGCTTCCTGTACGTCAACAACGCCTACCCGTACGTGCTGATCGGGTTCGGCCTGTTCTTCCTGGTGCTGCTGGGGTTCGTGGGCCTGCTGGCGTGGTCGCCGGTGTGGTGGACGCGTTTGCGGCGGCGGGTGGCGCGGGACCGGTTCGACGCGGCACGGCGCGCATGGGAGGACCGGCTCACCGCGCACGACGAGGACGAACGCCGCAGGGTGGAGGCGGCGGGGTCGTGGCGGACGCTGGCGGTGGGGAGCCCGCGGCGGGTCTTCGTGTTCGGCGGGACGCCGCGGGACTGCTGGGCGGGCCTGGTGACCACGGTGGGCAGCTCCTACCTCGGGCGCGGCGGCGTCGTCGCGATCGCCGACTTCACCGAGGAGGGCGTGGCCGCCGAACTGGCGCACCTGGCCGGGCAGCACGGGACCCCGGTGCTGGACGCCGCGCGGCACAACCTCCTCGGTGGGCTTTCGGTGGAGGAGACGGCCGAACTGCTGGCGAACGCGGTGTCCGAACTGGACCGCTCAGCCGACCCCCTGGAGCAACGGGTGCTGCACCTGCGGCTGCTCACCGTCGTGCTGGAAGCGCTGGACGGACCGACGACCTTCGACCGGGTGGCCGCGGGCCTGCGGGTGCTGGCGGGCGAACCCGGCCGCCCGCTGTCGGCGGAGGAGTCGGCGCGGCTCACGGCCGCGGTCGCCGTGGTGGGCGCGGGTGAACAGGCGCGGACCAGGCTCGCGCGGCTGGCCGGGCTGCTCGACCTGATGTCCCCGGCCGACGCGCCGGACGCGGAGGCGACCGCGGTCCTGTGGCGCGACACCGGGTTGAGCGTGCTGGCGACCGGCGACGGGAACTCCGACCGCAAGGAACTGCTCGACGGCGTCGTGTTCCACCGGCTGCTGCGGGACCTGCGCCACCGTCGTCCCGACCTGCTCGTGGTCGCCGGGGTGGAGGCGTTCGGGGCGCGGTCGCTGCGGGCGGCCACCCGGCAGGCGCAGCGGTCCGGGATGACCCTGGTGCTGCTGTCACGGCGGTTGGACGAGGCCTCCGAGTCCCTGCTCGGCGACTCCTCCGACGCCACGATCATCATGCGGCCGGGCACGGCGGCGGACGCGGTCCGCGCGGCCGACTTCATCGGCCGCGAGCACCGGTTCGTGCGCGACCGGCTGACCGACGAGGTCGGCCGGACGATCACCCGAGGGGTGGCGCACACGGCGGGCCAGACGGAGTGGCCCGTCCGCGTGGTGTGGCCGGGCGGGGCACCCGGCGCCGTCGACCGGTGGAGCGCGACCACGGCGCTCACCACGTCCACGTCGGACACCGTCAGCAAGTCCGAATCCGACATGTACAGCCACAGCGAGACGACCTCGCGGGTCTACGAGTACGCGGTGGAGCCGAAGTCCCTCCAGGAGCTGCCGGTGACGGCCTTCCTGCTGGTGGAACCGACCACCGGCGGGAGGCGGGTGGTGGCGGGCGACTGCAACCCCGGCATCGCGCTGCTCGACGGGGTGCGCTGAAGTCCACCAACGGCTGGATTTCCGGGCACGGCACGCGCGTCGGGGTCGCCCGCGCGCCGATCCGGACTAGGTTGCGGCCGTGGACAAGCGGACGATCCCCCGGATCCGGTTCGGCACGGGCGCGGCGGTCGACCCGGCCGTCCTCCGATGAGCGGGGCCACGGGCGCGTCCTACCGGCTGTGCCGCCGGGTGCACGCGATGACCGACCGCTCGACCTACCTGGCGACGCGCCTGTTCCTGCCGCCGTCCGCCCGGCCGCACGCGCACGCGCTCTACGCGTTCTTCACCGTCAGCGACACCGTGGCCGACGACGGCGACCCGGAGCTGCGCAGGCGGGCGTTCGCGCGGTGGTCGGAGGCGAGCCTGGCCGAGTTGCGCGCCGGGCACAGCGAGCACCCGCTGCGCGCGGCCCTCGTGCACACCGCGGGCGTGCACGGTCTGGAGATCGACCTGTTCGAGCGGTTCCTCGCCGCGACCCGCGACGACAACACCGGCGCCGTCGAGTTCGCGACGTTCGCGGACCTGCGGCGGTTCACGGCGGGGGTCGGCGGCGTGCCGGCGGTGCTGGGCATGAGGCTGCTGATGAGGGCCGATGACGAGCGCGACCGGCTGATCTCGCTGCTGGGCGAGGTGTTCCAGTTCGTCGACGTCCTGCGCGACCTCTCGGTCGACCTGCCCGCGGGGCGGGTGTACCTGCCGGTGGAGGACCTGGAGCGGTTCGGGGTGACCCGCCGGGAGCTGACCCACCCGGAGCTGACCGGCGAAGGGGCGAGCGCCGCGCTCGACGCCCTGGTGCGGTTCCAGGTCGACCGGGTGAGGGCGCTGCAACGGGAGGCCGCCGTGGTCGTCGACGACCTGCCGGCGCGCGCCCGCACGTTCGTGGCCGCGGGCATCGAGGTGCACAACACCTACTTCGACGCGCTCGACCGGCTGGGCGGCGGCGCGCTGCGGCGCGGCGTGCGCCTGCCCCGGCTGCGCCTGCTGCGGCGGGTCGGGCTGGCCGCGGTGCGCCGACGCGTGGCCGGGTCAGGTGACGGGGTAGAGCTCCAGCGGGGTGGCGAACGGCAGTTCGGCGGGTGGGTCAGCCGGGTCGGCCCGCAGTGAGCGCAGCAGCAGGGCCACCAGTCGGCGGGACGACGCCCGTGCCGCTTCGGGCGATGCCGCGGTGATGCCGCCGTTGGCCATGAGCAGGAGCTTGAGGTCGTCGGGCGTGAAATCGGCGCGCAGCCGTCCGCCCGCCTTCGCCCGCCGGACGATTTCGGCGAATCCCCGCACGTTGTGCTCGCGCTCTCCCCGGAAATCCGCCGCTTTCGGGAACGCGGCGAGGAACTCGGCGGTGAATCCGCCGAACAGGACGTGCATCGCGCACGCCTTCTCGACCACCAGCGTGAATCCGCGCCACGCGTCCGGCTCGGCCAGCGCCTCGTCGATGACCGCCGCGCACGCGGCCACCTGCTCGTCGAACGCGGCCGCCATCAGGGATTGCTTGGTCGGGAACCGGCGGTAGAGGGTCGCGACGGCCACTCCGGAACGCCGGGCGATCACCTTCATCGGCACGTCCAGCCCCGATTCGGCGAACGTCGCGCGCGCCACTTCGAGGATGCGGTCCCGGTTGTTCCGCGCGTCCACGCGCAATTCCGCCGGAACGACCCCGGTAGACATCCGAGAAGGATCGACGCTCATCTTCCCCACTTCCACTCGTCCGGCATCACGGCTCCCGTCCGATGTTAGCGTCGGGTCATTCCCGTCCATTCCCCGTTGTCGGAGAGGTGTCGGCGTGTTCGCATTGCAGTACTCGGAGTTCGGTCCGCCCGGTGTGCTGTCCGTGGGCGAGGCCGTCGAACCGCACGCGGGCCCCGGCGAGATCCGCGTGGCGGTCCGCGCGGCGGGTGTCACCCCGGTCGACGCGAAGGTCCGCTCGGGGCTGCCCGAGGGCCGCCCGCCCCTGGCGTGGCCGCACATCCCCGGTGTGGACGCCTCCGGTGTCGTCGACGAGATCGGCGGGGGCGTGGCCGGTGTCGCGGTCGGCGACGCCGTCTTCGGGCTGGTCGACATCGCCCGGCTGGGCGGAGCGGCCGCCGAGTTCGCCGTGCTCAAGGCGTGGGCGGCCAAGCCGGACGCGTTGAGCTGGGAGGAGGCGGGCGGCGCGGCGACCAGCGTCGAGACCGCCACCAGGACCCTGGACCGCCTCGGTGTCACCGCGGGCACGACGCTGCTGGTCGAGGGCGCGGCCGGAGGTGTCGGCACGGTGGCCGTGCAGCTCGCGGTCGCGCGCGGCGCCACCGTCATCGGCACGGCGAGCGAGCGCAACCACGCGTTCCTCGCCGGGCTGGGCGCCGTCCCGACCGCGTACGGAACCGGGCTGGCCGACCGGGTCGCCGCCCTCGCGCCCGGCGGCGTGGACGCGGTGCTCGACATCGCGGGCTCCGGGTCGCTGCCCGACCTGGTCGCCATCGCCGGGACCCCGGACCACGTCGTGACGATCTCGGACTTCTCCGCGCCCCGGCTGGGCGTCGCGCTCTCGCACACCGGCCCCGGCGGGGACGTCCCCGCCTACGCCGGCCTGGCCGCGGCGGCGGCGCTGGCGACCGAGGGCCGGTTCACCGTGCCGCTGCACGCCGTCCTGCCGCTGGCCCGCGGTGCCGAGGCGCACGAGATGAGCGCCTCCGGTCACGCCCGCGGCAAGATCGTGCTCACCGTGCCCTGATCGGCGCGCTTCGCGATCCACTCGCCACGCGCCCACAGCGCCAGGCCGATCAGCGGCAGGACGGCGCCGAACGCGCACACCCCGGTCCAGCCGTACGCCTCGTGCACCACACCGGTGATCGCGGACGACAGGGCGCCGCCGACGAAGATCGTGGTCATGTAGACGGTGTTGACGCGGGCGCGGGCGCCGGGGCGCAGGGCGAACACCACGTGCTGACCCAGGACCTGGTGGCACTGCACGGCGAAGTCGAGCAGCACCCCGGCGACCGCGAGCAGCACCACGCTGCGGTGCCCGATCCCGGCCGCGAGCAGCGTGACCGAGCTGAGCAGCAGCATCACGCCGCTGAGCGCGCGGCCGCGGCCCCGGTCGGCGAACCGACCGCCCAGCGGGGCGGCGACCGCGCCACCCGCGCCGATCAGCGCGAACACCGCGATCTGCCCCTGGCTGAAGCCGTGCTCGTCGATCAGCTCGTAGGCGATGGCCGTCCAGAACGCGGTGAACGCGCCGAACATCGTCGCCTGGCACAGCGCCCGGCGCCGCAGTACCGGCTCCTCGCGGACGAGTGCCGCCATGCTCGCGAGCAGCGAGCGGTAGCCGGCGGTGTGGCCGGGTGGGCGCTCCGGGACCACCCACCTCAGGACGACGGCCAGCACGAGCATGAGCGCCGCCGAGATGAAGTAGATCGCCCGCCACCCCAGCAGGTCCGCGACCAGGCTGGACACCGTGCGGGCGAGCAGGATGCCCAGCACCAGACCGCTCATCACCCGCCCGACCGACCGGCCGCGCTGCTCGGGAGGGGCCAGGTCGGCCGCGAGCGGCACGAGCACCTGCGCCACCACCGAGGTGATGCCGACCAGCACCGACACCGCGAGGAACAGGCCGAACACCGGCGAGACCGCCGTGAGCAGCAGCGCGACCGCCGTCGCCACCAGCGTGCGGGTGGCGAGCGTGCGGCTTTCCAGCAGGTCGCCCAGTGGCAGCAGGAACAGCAGGCCGATCACGTACCCGACCTGGGTCAGCGTCACGACCACCGTGGCCGCGCCCTGGCTGACGCCGAACGAACCCGCGATGAGGTCGAGCAGCGGCTGCGAGTAGTACAGGTTCGCCACGGTCAGCCCGCACGCCACGGCCAGGACGAGCGTGAGCCCGCGGTTGCTCCGCTGGTGCATGTGCCCTCCCGACCCGTGTCGCGAGGTGGACGCTACGACACCGGTCGGCGGACTGTCCCGAATGGACTTGTCGTCGTGGCGCAACTCACCCGCGACGCGCGGCGGTGGAGCCCCGGACCACCAGTTCCGGTTGGAACACGAACTCGGCGTGCGGTGCCGGGGTGCCGCCGATCTCCTCCAGCAGCGCGTGCACGGCGGCCTGGCCCATGGCGTCGACGGGCTGGCGCAGGGTGGTGAGCGGCGGGTCGGTGAACACGATCAGCGGTGAGTCGTCGAACCCCACCACCGACACGTCCTGCGGAACCCGGAGGTCGCGGTGCCGGGCCGCGCGGATGGCGCCGAACGCCATCAGGTCGCTGCCGCACACGATCGCCGTGCACCCCTTGGCCAGCAGGGCGCCGCCCGCGGCCTGCCCGCCCTCGACCGTGAACAGCGAGTGCTCGACGAGGTCGGCGGACTTCGGCCGGGCGAGCAGGAAACCCTCGACCATCCGCTGCGTGGGCACGTAGCGGCGGGGGCCGACGGCGAGACCGATCCGCTCGTGACCCAGTTCCACCAGGTGCGACACGGCGAGGCGGGCCGCGGTGCGGTGGTCGACGGACACGAACGGTGCGGAGACGCGGTCGGTGTAGCCGTTGACCATCACGAACGGCACCCCGCGACCGGCCAGTTTCACGTAGCGGTCCATGTCCGCGGTGGTGTCGGCGTGCAGACCCGCGACGAACACGATGCCGGTGACGCCGCGATCGACGAGCAGTTCGGTCAACTGGTCCTCCGACGAGCCGCCGGGGGTCTGGGTGCAGAGCACGGGCGTGAAGCCGTCCCTGGTGAGCACCCGCTCGATGACCTGGGCGAACACCGGGAAGATCGGGTTGGTCAGCTCGGGGATGATCAGGCCGATCAGCCCCTGGCTGCGCTGCCGCAGCCTGGGGGGCCGTTCGTAGCCGAGGATGTCCATCGCCGCGACGACGGCCTGCCTGGTCGACGGCGAGACGCCCGCCTTGCCGTTGACCACCCGGCTGACGGTCGCCTCGCTGACGCCTGCCTGGGTCGCGATGTCACTGAGCCGAGCTGTCACACCGGGTGACTCTACGGGCGGGTGAGCCCTCCGGTCGTCACGTCCCGCACCGGGACGCCCGATGCCTTCGGTCGCCACGCGGCCGCCCGTTGGTCCGCTTCGCCGAACCGGTGCGACCGAAGTGCGTGAAAGGTGTTGCAGACGTTTTCAGCAACTTCGGCAAGTGGTATGACGAGGAGCACACCCTGCGAAAGAGGAGACAACGTGGTCCCCGCGAAACGAAGGGCGCTGTTGGCGACAACAGCGCTCGTGACCGCCCTGCTGGTGAGCCCCCTGACCTCACCGGCCCCCGCCACCGCCACCCCTCCCGGTTCCAAGGACGTCACCGCGACCCTGTTCCAGTGGTCGTTCGACCGCGTGGCGACCGAGTGCACCACCGTCCTGGGCCCGAAGGGCTACGGCTTCGTCGAGGTCTCGCCCGCCACCGAGCACATCCAGGGCTCCCAGTGGTGGACGTCCTACCAGCCCGTCAGCTACCGGATCGCCGGCCGGCTCGGCACCGAGGCGCAGTTCCGCAACATGGTCGGCACCTGCCACGCGGCCGGCGTCAAGGTCGTCGCCGACGCCGTGATCAACCACATGTCCGCGGGCTCCGGCACCGGGACCGGTGGCACCAACTACACGAAGTACAACTACCCCGGCTACTACGGCGACCAGGACTTCCACTCCTGCCGCACCAGCATCAGCGACTACCGCAACCGCGACAACGTGCAGACCTGCGAACTCGTCGGCCTCTCGGACCTGAACACCGGCAGCGACTACGTGCGCACGACGATCGCCGCGTACCTGAGCAACCTGATCTCCATGGGGGTCGACGGCTTCCGGGTCGACGGCGCCAAGCACATCGCGGCCGCCGACCTGTCCGCGATCAAGTCCAAGCTGAGCAACACCGGCGCGTTCTGGGTCCAGGAGGTCATCTACGGCGCGGGCGAGGCCGTGCAGCCCACCGAGTACACCGGCACGGGTGACGTGGACGAGTTCCGCTACGCCACCGACGTCAAGCGCGTCTTCGGCAGCGAGAAGCTGTCCTACCTGAGCAACTTCGGCCAGTCGTGGGGCTACCTGCCCAGCAACCAGGCGCGGTCGTTCGTGGACAACTGGGACACCGAGCGCAACGGGTCGACGCTGTCCTACAAGGACGGTTCGACCTACACGCTGGCCAACGTGTTCATGCTGGCGTGGCCCTACGGCGCACCGCAGGTGTACTCGGGCTACGAGTTCTCCAACAACGACGCGGGCGCGCCCGGCGCGGCCGCGTGCTACTCCAACGGCTGGAAGTGCCAGCACAAGTGGCCGCAGATCGCGAACATGGTCGGCTTCCGCAACGCGGTGGCGGGCACGGCCGTGACGAACTGGTGGGACAACGGCAACAACGCGATCGCGTTCAGCCGCGGCGCCAAGGGGTTCGTCGCGATCAACAAGGAGACGTCGGCGCTCACCCGCGCGTTCCAGACCTCGCTGCCCGCGGGGAACTACTGCGACGTGCAGCGCGACGGCTGCGCGGTGTCCTACACCGTCGGCTCCAACGGCCAGTTCACCGCGACGGTCGGCGCGGGCGAGGCGATCGCCCTGCACGTGGGCGCCACCGGCGGCGGGGGCACCAACCCCGGCACCGCGGCGGCCGCGTTCGCGGTGAACGCCACGACCACCACCGGGCAGAACGTCTTCGTCGTCGGGGACAACGCCGCACTGGGCTCCTGGAACCCGGCGGCCGCGATCCCGCTGTCGTCGGCGACCTACCCGGTGTGGAAGGCCTCGGTGTCGCTGCCCAGCGGCACGGCGTTCCAGTACAAGTACCTCCGCAAGGAGTCGAACGGCACGGTGACGTGGGAGAGCGGTGCGAATCGCACCTCTACCTCGCCTGCCACGTTGAACGACACCTGGCGGAACTAGGGGGTGTGGTGGCCGTGCCGTCGCCCTGCGGGTGGCGGTGCGGCCCCTGGGCTTCAGGCGGTCAGGACGTGTCTGATGCGTGCGAGTGCGGGATAGCAGTAGCAGGCCACGCATACGCCGAAGACGGCGTTGAGGAGTGCGGCGGCCAGAGCGCATCCGGTGGCCAGTGCTCCCAGGGTGGTGAAGCCGATCGCGTATCCGAGGGCACCTGCGGAGGCGAAGGCGCAGCCGATTCCCTGTGCGAAGCGCAGAGGGGCTTCGGCGGTCCAAGCTCGGGGCGTTGAGAGGCGTGGTTGCACGGTTCGGCGGTAGGCGACGCCGTACGGGTTGGCGCGGAGGCCGAACGCTGCGCAGGCGCCGAAGATGATGGCTTGTGCGAGGAGAACGCGCGGGCTTTCGGTTGCCAGGCCGAGGGCGAGGACTGCGCTTGTCATCGCCGCGGAGAACCGGACTCCCCTGGGGTCGACGCGCCGGCCTGCGTCGTCGGGTCGGTGCGTTGGGTGGTCGACCATGTGATCAAGAGACCGTGGTCGGTGGGGGTGGGTCAAGTCGGTCGGGGAGAGTTGACCCGTTTGGTCGACGGGATTCACCGGTCGAGGTGGGTGCGAGGAGAGGGTGGGAGCTAGGTGCCCAGGAAGGAGAGAAGGAAGCTCCCGCATTGCCTCGCTTGGTGAGGATAGCGGGGTGGGGTGTTGGCTGTGGGGTGGGGTTGGGTGTCGTGCTGGGTTGCCGGGTGATGTTGGCTGTCGTGCTGGGTCGGCGGTGTCGCACTCCGAGGTCTCCGGGTGCGGCCGGCTTGACTTGGGGCCCCTTTTTTGGGCCTGGTCGGGCTGAAGGGCAGATGGTGATGATTGCCCGCCGACCAATTACAGGCCCAAAAACCCCAGGTCAAGCCGGCCGCACAGCGGACGAGCGCTGCTCGGTGGGTGGTCGAACGGCAGGTCAGCTCGGTGGGGTCGTGGTCGCACAGGGCTGCTCAACGGGTGGGTGGTTGGTTGGGCGGTTCTGCTCGGTCGGTGCGTGGTTGGGCGGGGCTGCTGGGTGGCGGGGCGCGGCTCTATTCCGGGATCAGTTGGGTCGGGGTGAGGGTGGTTGAGCCGGGTGGTAGGTCGTCGGGGTGGTGGAGGCCCAGGAAGGTGACCGGTTGGGTGAGTTCCAGGTCTGGGGTCCAGGTGGTGATGGTGGGGGTTTTGGTGCGCAGCAGGGTGATGAGGTGGGAGACGGTGAGGTAGCGGCGGTCGAGGATCGCCTTCGCCAGCAGGCCGGTGCTGGTGAGGTTGCCCTCCACCTGGTTGAAGGCGGGGTTGCCCGGTAGGTAGAGGTGCAGCCAAGTCGCCGACCAGGTGCCGTCGGTGGCGCGGGTGAACGCGATGGGCAGGGCTACGCGGCCGGTGCCGCGCAGGTCGGAGCGGGTTCGTACGGTGCGGGGTTCGAAGGGGGCGCCTGCTTGGGCGGGGGTGCGGGTCATCCAGCCGAACATGGATTCCGCGACGTCGTCGAAGCTCTCACCCGCGTAGATGTTGACCTGCGGGATGAGGCAGTGGGCGTCGATGGTGGCGAGTGGGATGTCGATGAACTCGGTCGCGCCGTCGGCGGACTCGGTGATGTCGCCGGAGTGGACGGCGCCGTCGTGGCCGAGGTTGGTCCAGGCGACGTGGCCCGCGTAGTCGAAGTTGTCGTCGAGCATGAGGGCGGAGAGGTCGAAGTCGGTGCGGCTCGCGGTTTCGCGCCAGTAGGTGAAGAAGCGCAGCACCTCCCCCGCGTCCGGGTCGAGCCGGGAGCGGGAGCCGCGTGGGAGCACGGCGAAGCCGTCTTCGGAGGCCTTGCCCGACAGGGGCAGTGCGATGTCGAGGACGGCCGGGTCGACGACCAGGTGGTCGTAGGTGGGGAGTCTGGTGGTGAGTTCGGCGTCGATGAATGCGGCCGTGCGCTCGATGACGTCGGGCGGGAGCGGGTCGCGGGTGTCGGTGGTGACCCACGCGCGGCGGCCTCGGGTGGTGAAGACGCGGGCGGGGGCGCCGGTCGAGCGGTTGTCGAGGTGTTCGCGCACGGAGCACAGGACCCGGCCGGAGACCGAGCCCACGACGGAGGCCAGCGCGGCCAGTACGGCGTCCACTTCGGACGGATCGGCGGCTCGGCGCAGCAGGCGGTCCAGTGAGCGCACCAACATGCCGGGCGCGGCGGTGAGGATTTCGGCGGCGCGGACCACGTCGCCGGCGTGGAAGGCCTCTTCGGCTCGGCCTGCCAGCGAATGCGCGGTCCGCTCGCCGCGGGCGACGGCGAACACCTCGGCGGCGTGCGGGAACTTCGGGTACTCGTGCGGGTGGAGGCCTTCACCGAGCCGCTTCCACGCGCGGGCGTGCCGGGAGACGTCGCCGAGCTTGGCGGCGGCGCCGTCGACGACGCCGTCCAGCGCGCCGAGCAGGACCCGGCGCTCGCGGCGGGCGAAGCTGCGGAAGCGGGTGGGCGTGGCCAGGGTGGCGTCGCCGCCGCTGAGGTGGCAGGCCAGGCGCAGCACGTCGGTCACGGTGTCCACCGCGACCAGTTCGCGGCCCTCGGCCAGGCGCGCGGCGTTGACGACCGCGCGGTTCTCCCGCACCGGGACGGCCGCGGGCTGCGCGCCGTCCAGGCAGCGGTGCGCGAGGTCGGCCAGCAGTTCGAGGTCGGACTCCCCCAACGGCGTGGGGCTCCCCGCCAGCCGCAGGTAGAGCGCGCTCGTCTCGTCGGCCAGGGTGCCACCCAGGTGCAGGACGGTGACGCGGTCCTTCGCCGACGCGATCAGCTCGGCGTGCGCGGCCAGCAGGTCGGCGTAGGTGTGCTGGTAGCGGCCGTAGGACGGCAGGTCGAGCAGGTTCACGACGGCGGGCGGCGCGCCGGTGTGCCCGCCCACCAGCCCGCGCAGGCAGTCCACCCAGAACTCCAGGGTGTCCGGGACGCCCTCCGGGAAGTCCACGAAGTACGCGTTGTGCCGCACGTTGTCGCCCACCAGCCCGCGCACGGCGCCGATCACCCGCACGGCGAGGTCCACCGCCGCGCCCGGTTCCAGGCCGGACACGTGCTCCAGCAGTTCGCGGGTGGCCTTGAAGCCGACGCCGAGGAGCACGGCGTCCATCTGGCGCGCGACCGGGGCGCCGTCGCCCGCGGGGGCCTCGGCGCGGGGAACGCGCAGCGTCTTGCGGATGATCACGTGGTCGAGCACGGCTGGTCCTGTCGTCGAATGTGGATCAAGCCTCCCATCCCGCCGGTGCTCCCGACGAGCGAATAGCGGCATTCAGCCCCGGAACCTCAGCCGTAGGTCGGGTGCTGCGGCCAGCCGGGAGGCGAGTCCTCCCAGTCCTGCTGCCGCCCGAACGGCGTGAGGTCGAGGACGCTGTTGACGAACACCAGCCGGTCCACGCCGCGCTGGGTCGTGTTGTACGTCCGGTGGACGCGGTCGCCGTCGCGCAGGAACACGCTGAGCATGAACCCGCCGCCGGCACCGCAGTCGTCCGCGAACGACGAGCCGCGCGACGACACGAACGGCAGCGTCCAGCCCTTCCGCTCCTTGTACGCCTCGATCTGCGCCGGCGGCATGTTCGACACCGTCACCCACGTCACCCCGAGATCGGCCAACGCGGGCAGTCCGGTCACCGGCACGCTGTCGGTCAGCCAGGTGCAGCCGCCGCAGAAGTCGTCGGGCCCGATGTCCATGAACTGGTAGACGACCAGCTGGTCCCGGCCCTCGAACAGGTCGAGCAGCGTCTTCCTGCCCCCAGGCGCGTCGAACTCGTAGCCGGCGTCGAACTCGACCATCGGCAACCGCCGCCGCAGCGCGGCCACCGCGTCCTGCGCCCGCGTGACCTCCTTCTCGGCCACGAGCAGCTCATCGCGCGCCCGCTGCCACTCCCGCGCGGACACGACCTCCGGTTTTCCCATGCGCCGAGTGTCGCGCAGGGGTACGACAAAAACTGGTCGGCGCAGGTCAGAGCACCAGTCGGGTGGTGGCGTACACGATCTTCACACCGCACGGCACCCGCCCGTCGATCGCCAGGCCGGGGGCCTCCGCCAGGAACAGGGCGCGCAACCCGGCCACCTGGTCGCCGGTCAGCACCTCCATGTCGTAGAACGACCCGGTCATGCGGCCCCACACGTGCTCGGCCGTCCCGCCCATGTCGATCACGACCGGCTCCCACGACACCGGCGCGAACCCCGCCGCCCCCAGCAGCCCGTCCAGGCCTTCGCGGGTCCGGGTCCGGCGATCGCCCAGCCGCGGCATGGTGCCCGCGGCCTTGAAGAGGGGCAGGGACAGCGCCAGGAACAGCTCCATCGCCTCCCCCGGCACCGCGCCGCCGCCCACGGCCACGGCGAACGCGCCTCCGGGCGCCAGCACCCGCGCGGTCTCCGCGACCACCCGTTCCACGTCGGTCATCAGCATGAAAGCCATGTGGGAGACCACCGCGTCGAACGAGGAGTCCGCGAACGGCAGCTCCTGGGCCCGGCCCAGCCGCAGGTCCGCGGCGGCCAGCGCGGGACGCACGCGGGCCAGTTCCAGCTCGGCCGCCGACAGGTCGATCCCCGCGAGCACCTCGGCTCCGCGACCGGCCAGCACCTCCAGCAGCGCGCCGTCGGCGCAGCCCAGGTCCAGCACCCGACGGGCACCGGGCACCCGGTCGGCGAACTCCTGGTAGCTGGTCCGGCCGCCGGTGGTCCGGCTCATCCCGACGTGCGTCGACTGCTCGCCGGGCCTGCGGTCGTGGAAGGCGCGCAGGAAGTCCTCGGCGCCGCTGTCGGTCACCCGTCGACCCTAGACTCCGGTCATGACCGCGACGTGGTTGGCTGTCGGGCGAAACCCCTTCCCAAATCCTGAGGTGTGAACTACACGTGTGCGGCCTGCTTGGACTGATCTGCGCTACCGAAGCCGACGCGGTAGCCGCGCGGGACGCCGTCGCGGTGGCGTTGCGCTGCCAGCGGCACCGCGGGCCGGACGAGTCGGACACGTGGGCCGACGCGGAAGTTGTGTACGGCTTCAACCGGCTCGCCTTCATCGACCTGGAGCACTCGCACCAGCCGCTGGTGTGGGGGCCTCCGGAGGCGCCGACGCGCTACACGATGAACTTCAACGGCGAGATCTACAACTACCGCGAGCTGCGCCTCGAGCTGGCCCGCGTGTTCGGCACGAGCTTCCGCACCGAGGGTGACGGCGAGGCGATCGTGGCCGCCTACCACCACTACGGGCCCGCCGCGGTGGAGAAGCTGCGCGGGATGTTCGCGTTCATGATCTGGGACGCGCAGGAGAAGGTCGTGTTCGGCGCGCGCGACCCGTTCGGGATCAAGCCGCTGTACTACTCGGCCGGGCTCGGCGGGGTGGCCTTCTCCAGCGAGAAGAAGAGCCTGCTGGAGCTGGCCCGCACGCTGGGCGTGCGCGAGGAGCTGGACCGCAAGGCGTTGCAGCACTACATGGTGCTCCAGTACGTGCCGGAGCCGGAGTCGATGCACGCCGGGATCCGCCGCGTGGAGTCCGGCACGTCGTTCTTCGTGCGGCCCGGCGGCAAGGTCGAGTTCACCCGGTACTTCAACCCGGTGTTCACCACCACCCCGGTCAACAGCCCGGCGCAGGCCGAGGCCCTGTACGAGCGCATCGCCGACGTCATGCGCGACTCGGTGGCCAAGCACATGATCTCCGACCCGGACGTCACGGTCGGCGCGTTCCTGTCCGGTGGCATCGACTCCACCGCGACGGCGACGCTGGCCAAGCAGCACAACCCGAACCTGATCGCGTTCACCTCCGGGTTCGAGCGCGAGGGCTACTCCGAGGTGGACGTCGCCGCCGAGACGGCGGCGGCGATCGGGGTGCGGCACGTGGTCAGGGTCGTGTCGCCGCAGGAGATGATGGACGCGCTGCCGCTGATCATCTGGTACCTCGACGACCCGGTGGCCGACCCGGCGCTGGTGCCGCTGTGGTTCATCGCGCGGGAGGCCCGCAAGTACGTCAAGGCCGTGCTGTCCGGCGAGGGCGCGGACGAGCTGTTCGGCGGGTACACGATCTACCACGAGCCGATCTCGCTGGCGCCGTTCGAGAAGGTCCCCGGCGGCGTCCGCAAGTTCATGGGCAGGGTGTCCACGAAGATCCCCGAGGGCACCCGCGGCAAGGACCTGCTGCGGCGCGGCGCGCTGCGGCTGGAGGACCGCTACTACGGCAACGCCCGCAACTTCAGCAACGACCAGCTGCGCGCGGTGCTGCGGGACTACGAGGAGCACGTCGGCTTCAAGGACGTGACCGCGCCCTGGTACGAGATCTCGCGCGACTGGGACCCGGTGGCCCGGATGCAGCACGTCGACCTGTTCACCTGGCTGCGCGGCGACATCCTCGCCAAGGCGGACAAGGTGACCATGGCGAACTCGCTGGAGCTGCGGGTGCCGTTCCTGGACGCCGAGGTGTTCAAGGTCGCGGCCGACATCCCGACCGACCAGAAGCTCACCGAGGGCACCACGAAGTACGCGCTGCGCCGGGCCCTGGCCAAGATCATCCCGCCGCACGTGCTGAACCGGCCGAAGCTCGGGTTCCCGGTGCCCATCCGGCACTGGCTCAAGGACGAGATGTACGACTGGGCGCGCGGGATCATCGCCGACTCGCGGACCGAGGAGCTGCTCAGCAAGAGCGCGGTGTACGCGCTGCTGGAGGAGCACCGGGCGGGCCCGATGGACCGCAGCCGCCAGCTGTGGGCGGTGCTGGTGTTCATGCTCTGGCACGGCATCTTCATCGAGAACCGCGTCAAGGTCGACGTCCCGGCACCGGTCTACCCGGTCAAGCTCTGACCCGTCGGCGTGGGTGGGGACGACCCCCGCCCATGCCTCTCGCGGGGGATGCCGGCGCCGTGACAGCCGTGTCCCGACCGTCACGCGCGGGCGGTCGGGGCGCACTATCGTGGGTGTCCGCGCCGGACCCACCGACGCCGGCGAGCAGGGGATGAGAGTGTCCGAGCAGTCCGCTCGTCCGGCGGTCGACACGGCGTCGTCGGTCCTGTGCGACCCGGCGCGGCTGCGGGCGTTGCGGGAGACCGGGCTCGGCATGGCGTCGGACCCGGTGATGGAGCGGTTCGTCGCCATGGTCCGGGTTCAGCTGCGCGTCCCGGTGGCCCTGGTGTCGCTGGTCGAGTCCGACCGGCAGGTGTTCCCCGGCATGTTGGGACTGCCCGAGCCGTGGGCGTCCGAGCGGCAGACCCCGTTGTCGCACTCCTTCTGCCAGCACGTGGTGACCAGCGGCGAGTCGCTGGTGCTCGACGACGCGCGGGAGTCGGAGCGGGTGCGGGGCAACCTCGCCATCTCCGAGCTGGGCGTGGTCGCCTACGCGGGCATGCCGCTGACCGCGAGCGACGGGCGGGTGCTCGGGTCGCTGTGCGCGATCGACACCGTGCCCCGGCAGTGGACCGAGGACGAGCTGGCCACGCTGGCCGACCTGGCGGCGATGTGCACGACGGAGCTGCGGCTGCGGCTCGCGACCCGCCACCACACCAGGGAGCGGGCCCGCGTCCGCGAGCTGTCGGCGCGGCTGGAGCTGTCCCACGAGCGCACCCGGATCCTGCTCACCGCCGCGCAGGCGCTGGCCAGCACCCGCACCCTCGAACAGGTCCGGCACCAGGTCAGCGATCTGGTGTCCGGTGAGGACGCCCCGACCTACGTCGGCCTCGTCGTGGTGGAGAAGGACGGCGGGATGCGCCGCGTCGTCGACGCGCGGTGGCCGGTGGACGGCGAGGACGGCGTGCAGCGCTACACCCTCGACGCCCCGCTGGCCACGGCGAAGGCGGTCCGCGAGCGCCGCCTGGTCTGGTACCCCGATCCGGAGTCGATCGCCGAGGACTTCACGCCGTGGACGGTCGACCTCTACCGCCGGATGGGGCTGCACGCCGTGGTGTGCGCTCCCCTGGTCGGCATGCGGGAGATCCTGGGCGTGCTGCTCTTCGGCTGGGGCGCGGGCCACGAGCTGGAGGCGGGCGAGCGCGAGGTGATCACCACGATCGCCGCGTACACGGCTCAGGCGCTGGAGCGCATCCGCCTGCTCGAACACCGCGCGGGCGTCGCCCGCGAACTCCAGGAGGCGATGCTCACCGAGCTGCCCGAGGTCCCCGGCCTGCGGATGGCGGCGCACTACCTGCCCTCGGCGATCGACGAGGCCGTCGGCGGCGACTGGTACGACGCGATCCCGCTGCCCGCCGACAGCGCGCTGGCCGTGACGGTCGGCGACATCACCGGCCACGACGTGCACGCGTCCACCCTGATGGGGCAGGTCCGCAGCATGCTGCGCCAGGCGGCGTGGTGCGGTCCGGGCACCGGACCGGGCGGGGCCGTGGACTCGCTGGAGGCCGCGCTCGCGGGCATCCCGGTGCCCGCGCACGGCACCCTGGTGCACCTGCACCTCACCCCGCACGACGACGGTTCCGGCCGCTGGGACTTGGCCTACACCAACGCCGGGCACCCCGAGCCGATCCTGGTCGCGCCGGACGGCTCGGTCTCGCTGCTCGGCGGGCACGGGATGCTCTTCGGCTTCCCCGAGTTCCGCACCGGGCCGCGCACCGACCACCACGTGGTCCTCGAACCGGGCAGCACGGTGGTGCTGCACACCGACGGCCTCGTGGAGCGCCGCGGCGTCGACTACGACGACTCCATCGCGGCGCTGTGCGTCCAGCTGGGCGATCTGGCGGGCAAGCAGCCGCGGGACGTGGTCGACAGCGTCATCGCGCGGTTGAACGCCGAGGGCCAGGCGGACGACGACGTCGTGGTGCTCGCCATCGGCGTCTGACCGCCGTTCCCGCTATTCCGCGGCGCCGTTTCCCCATTGCCGCGGATTCCCCTTCCGGCCAATCCGTAAATCCGGACAGGCGAATGCCGCCGGGCTGTCGGCCCAGCTCATCAGCCGAACGGGCGCTTCCCACAAGTGCGGGACCGCCGCGCGCGCGAATGGTCGGGCTAGTCCGAACGGGCGGCGGGTCGGCGAATGATGATCGTCACCCCGGTGGTTCCCATATCGTCCCTTGGATGATCGTTGGTCGAGGCCGGTCCGGTTGGTTCGCCCACGGCGACGAACCGTGGCGGGTCCGGGTGCGGGCGAGGGCGCCGCACGGGCCGGTGCTCGGCGCCGGCGTGCTGCTCGACCCCCACCACGTGCTCACCTGCGCGCACGTCGCCCTGGCCGCGGACGAGCTGGCGGTCGACCTCGTGGGGGTGGACGGCGTGCCGAGCACCGACGCCGACGTCGTCGAGGGGTTGTGCGTGCCGCCCGCGGACGACGAGCGGGGCGACGTGGCCGTGCTGAGGCTGGCCACCCCGCAGCCGGTGGGGATAGGCGCGACCCTGCGCCGGGCGCTGCCGACGTGGGACCGGCCGGTGCACGCGCTGGGCTACCCGCAGGGCCGCGGGCTGGAGATCGGGGTCTGGGCCAGGATGACGCTGGCGGGCCGCGCGGGTGTCGAGTGGTGGCAGATGAACCGGCGGTCCGAGGGCGAGCAGCGCGTGCGCGCCGGGTTCAGCGGCTCTGGTGTCGCCGACGACGCCACCGGTGAGGTGCTCGGCATCGTGATCAGCGAGTACACCGACGACACCGCGGGACTGTCGTGGATGCTGCCGGTCGACGCGATCACCGCGCACCTGCCGTTCGTGTCCGAGTGGGCGGTCGGCGACAGCGGGATCGACCGGATCTTCACCCCTCCACCGGGGCACGGCGACGGCAACGGGCAGATGGGGGAACTGCTCGACTGGCTGCTCGGCCGGGACGCCGCGCCTGCCGTGCTGATCCTGGTCGGGCCGGACCTCGACGTGGTGCGGCGGGCCGTCGCCGAGTCGACCCGCAGGACCGCGGCCGAGTCCGGGGGGCGGGGCGTCGACATGGCGCTGGACGTGGCCGGGCGGACCGTCGACGAGGTGTCGCGGCGCATCGTGAACCGGACCGGGTCGGCGGTGGGCAGGTCGAGCGCGCCCGGCGAGCGGGTCCGGGAGGGCACGCCGCCGATGACGATCGTCCTGGACGGCGTCGACGAGGCGGACGAGCCGGAGGCGCTGGTCGACGGCGTGCTCAAACCGCTGGTGGACAGCGGGGCCAGGCTGGTGCTCGGGTTCCGCCAGGAGGGGTCGGCGGGTCTGGCCGCGGCCAAGTCCCTGGCCCACGACACGATCACGGCCAGGCTGGACGAGCTCGCCGCCCGGATCTCCGCGGTCGCCCGGCGGGAAGGGCCGCGCACGCTCGGCGCGTCGGACACCCATTCGACGGTGCTGCGGCTGCGGCTGACCGCGCTGCGCAAAGCCGCGGCCGCGCACTCCGCGCTGGTCGCGAACCGGTTGGCCGTGTTCGAACGCGCCGTCGCCCGCGCCGAGCGCGGCGTCGAGCGGACGGCCCGGCGTTCCGACGCCGTGTCGGCGGACCGGGGGCTGCTGGAGGCGTGGAAGGCGAAGGCGTTCGACGCCGGTCTGGTGGAGGACATCGGCCTGGCGGCGGCGTACCGCAGGGCGCACGGACTGCTGACCGCCGAGGACGTGGACCAGGCCGCCGCGCACGCCGCGCTGCGCGCCTACCAGGACGCCGTGCGCGACGCGCTGGCGAAGGGAGAACGCCGATGACGGCGTGCGCGAGACCGGATTGCACGGGAACGGTCGACGAGACGGGGTTCTGCGACTACTGCGGGCACGCGCCGGCGGCCGCGGCGGTGGGCGTGGCGTCGTCCACGACGACCGGGGCGGTGTCGACCGCGAGCGGCAGGCGGTCCCGCGTCGGCGACCCGCTGTCCCTGCCCGTGTTCGACTTCCCCGACCCGTCCAGCCGCATCCTCCAGGACCCGAGGGTGCCCGACCGGGTGCGCCGCTGCGCCAACCCGGAGTGCTCGAACCTGGTCGCGCTGCCGTCGCTGGGATCGGGGTTCTGCCTGGTCTGCGGCACGGCGTTCTCGTTCCTGCCCAGCCTGGAACCCGACGACGTCGTCGGCGACCAGTACCGGGTCGTGGGCTGCATCGCCCGCGGCGGCCTCGGCTGGATCTACCTCGCCCTGGACACCCGGCTCGACGACAACCCCGTGGTGCTCAAGGGGTTGATCGACGTCGGCGACGCCGACCTGGCCACCGCCGAGCGCCAGGCGCTGACGACGATCGACCACCCGAACATCGTGCGGATCTTCAACTTCGTCATGCACCCCGACGCGCGCACCGGCGTGCCGCGCGCCTACATCGTGATGGAGTACGTCGACGGCCTGGTGCTCAGCGAGGTGGCCGAGCAGTCGCGGCACGGCCTGCTGCCGCTGGGCGAGCCGCTGCGGACCGAGCACGTGATCACCTGCGGCCTCCAGCTGCTGTCGGCGTTCGAGTACCTGCACGAGCGCGAACTGCTCTACTGCGACCTCAAGCCGGAGAACGTGATCATCCGTTCCGGCCGGTACGGCGAGCGCGGCAACCGGATCAAGCTGATCGACCTCGGCGCGGTGCGCCGGATCGGCGACCGGACGAGCAAGACCGTCATCACCCACGGCTTCCAGGTCTCCACGGAGGAGGTGGAACGGCGTGGTCTGACCGTGGACTCGGACCTGCACACCCTCGGCGAGACCCTGCACCGGCTGTACCTGGCGACGTCCGACCGGACCGGGCAGCACGACCCGGCGGGGCAGCGCCGGGTGGAGGTGGGGATCGAGTCGTTCCGACGGGTCTGCGCACGGGCCAAGCACGCGGACCCGGCGCGGCGGTTCCCGTCGGCCGCGGACATGGCCGAGCAGCTGCGCGGGGTGCTGCGCGAGATCGCGTCGCTGCGCGACGGCCGGGCCCGCCCGGACCGGTCGACGCTGTTCACCCACACCGCGACCCTGCTGGACGCCGGGCTCGGCGCGGTGCCGCCGCTGCGGCGGTGGATCGACCGCGTGACCGGCGTGCCGCTGACCGACGTGGACCTCGACGACGGCCGTCCCGCGCCGGGTGCGGTCGCGGTCGGCCTGCCGGTCCCCGTGGTGTCGCCGGAGGACAAGGCGGCCGACTTCCTCACCGCGGCGGCCGCGGACGACGCGCACCGGCTGCTGGACAAGCTGGAGAAGGCCGACCCGCAGACGGTGGAGGTGTCGCTCGCCCGGTGCCGCGTCGCCCTGGTGCTGGCCGACCGGACCACCGCGGCCGAGAGCCTGGCGCGGGCGCGCGACCTCGTCGAGGACGGCGCCGACTGGCGGCTGCGCTGGCACGACGGCCTGCTGGCGCTGGCGGCGGAGAACCTGGCGGCGGCGAAGGCGGCCTTCGACGACGTGTACGCCGTGCTGCCCGGTGAGGAGGCGCCGAAGCTGGCGCTGGCGTTCTGCGCCGAGCACGACGGCGACCACACCCGCGCGGAGGCGCTCTACGACGCGGTCTGGCGGCGGGACCGGACGGTGGTCAGCGCCGCCTTCGGCCTCGCCCGCGTCCGGCTCGCGCGCGGCGACCGGGCGGGAGCCGTGGCGCTGCTGGAGGAGACGCCCGCGGAGTCGCGGCACCACGACGCGGCGCGGATCGCGACCGTGCGGGTGCTGAGCGGGATCCTCGACGGCGGCGATCGGCCGTCGGCGGACGACCTGCGGGCCGCCGAGCGCGGGCTCGCGGAGCTGTACCTCGACGGCGGGGCGTCGACCGGCGAGTCGCGCACCCGGCTGGAGGCCGTCGTGCAGGAGGCCGCGCTGGGCGTGCGGCTGGCCGACGGCGGCGGCGCGGACGAGGCCGATCTGCGGTTGCGCCTCGAACGCTCCTACCGCGCGCTGGCCAGGCAGGCCGACACCCGCGCCTACCGCTCCGACCTGGTCGACCTGGCCAACCGGTTCCGCCCGGTGACGTTCCGATGAGCCGCAGTGGAGGCGACGACGTGGAGAACCTGCCCGGTTTCAGCCTTGCCGTGAGCCAGAACCGCTACCTGTCCACCGAGGACGACGAGATGCACGCCGTCCTCACCGTCTCGGTGAGCGGGGCGGTCGAGGCCTCCGCCGCGCCCGAGGTGGCGCAGGTGATCGCCATCGACTGCTCGGGCTCGATGGCCTACCCGCCGACGAAGATCGCCGCCGCGCAGCGGGCGACGCGGGCGGCGATCGACGCCCTGCGCGACGGCGCGCTGTTCGCCGTGGTGGAGGGCACCCTCGCCGCACGGATGGTCCACCCCGCCAAGCCCGTGCTGGTCGCCGCGGACCAGGCGAGCCGGAAGGCCGCGAAGCAGGCGGTGAACAGGCTGACCGCCAACGGCGGGACGGCCATGGGCGCGTGGCTGGGGCTGGCCCGGCGGCTGCTGGCCGAACACCCGACCGCCGTGCGGCACGTGATCATGCTGACCGACGGCCAGAACGGCGAGTCCGATTGGGAACTCGACAACGAGCTGGCCCGGTGCGCGCCGGTGTTCACCTGCGACGCCCGCGGCATCGGGGAGGACTGGCGGCCCCGCCAGCTGCTGCGCATCGCCGAGGCGCTGCACGGGACGGCCGACGCGGTGCGCAAGCCGGCGGACCTGGTGGCCGACTTCGCCGCGATGACCAGGTCCGCCATGGACAAGCTCGTGCCCGAGGTGCGGGTGGTGGTGAGGACGACCTCGTCGTCCCGGCTCGACTTCGTGCGCCAGACCTTCCCCACCGAGGCCGACCTGGCCGGGGAGGAGATCCAGCCGCGGACCACGGCGTTCACCACCGGCTCGTGGGGCGTGGAGAGCCGGGAGTACCACCTGCGGCTCACCGTGGACTCCTCGGGCGCGGAACCGGAGCGCGACATCCGGGTCGGCCGGGTGGACCTGGAGCTGCGCAGGCCGGGGGCGACGGAGTTCGAGAGGGCGTGCGACCCGCAGGTCGTGTTCGCGCACTGGACCGAGGACCTGAAGCTCTCCAGCGTGCTGGACCCGAAGGTGGCGCACTACACCGGCCAGATCGAGCTGGGCGAAGCCGTGCGCGACGGTTGCGACGCCCACGACGCGGGCGACGTCGCCACGGCCGCCGCGGAGTGGGGCAAGGCCGTGGCGCTGGCGACCAGGCTGGGCAACGACAAGGTCCTCGTCCGGCTGCTGCGGCTGGTCGACGTCGTCGGCGACCCGTCACGGGGTGTCGTGCGCGTCAAGGAGAAGCCGCTCGCGGGCGACCTGCTGTCGGCCGCGGTGGGGTCGGTCGTGTCCAGCATGAGCCCGGACAACCCCCCGCCGCACCCGCCGGTGCGCTCCCCCTCCGCCTCGACGCCCGCCGCGCCGGACGTGATCTGCCCGGAATGCCAACGGTCCTGGCCGTCGGGCTCGCTGTTCTGCGGCGGGTGCGGTCAACGGATGGACGCGCGATGAACCCCTTCCCCACTTCGAGGAGCACGCCATGACCGAACGGATCAGCCTGGAACTCACCAGGTTCGCACTCGCGGGCGGCGGCTCGGTGCTGGTGGAGGTCGACGAGGCCGCGGGCATCGCCAGGGCCAGCCGCTCGGGCCGGGTGCTCGAGGAAGCGCGGGTCACCTTCGAGAACGCGGTCGCCCAGGTCCGCGACGCCGCCGCCGAGGCACTGGCCCAGTTCACCTCGATGACCCGCGCGCCCGACGAGGTCGAGCTGAAGTTCGGCATCAAGCTCGACGCCGAGGTGGGCGCGGTCATCGCCCGTACCGGGGTGCAGGGCCAGTTCGAGGTCAAGCTCAAGTGGCGCCGCGACGACGTCCCCGTGGAGGAGGACGTCGTCGAGGAGTGAGCGGGGTCAGTCCAGGTAGGTGGCCGGGAGCAGCTTGGGGCGGGTGGCGGAGTCGGGGTACCACTTGTCGCGCGAGCGCTCCATGCTCCCGTCCGCGCGCATGCCCTCCAGCGCCCCGTTGACGAACCGGATGAGGTCCTCGTCCTGCTTGGCCATGGCGACGCCCACGCGGTCCGGCTGTTCGGCGCGGTAGCCCAGCACGATCGTGCCGGGATCCTGGGTGCGGAAGCCCTCCAGGATCATCACATCGGTGAAGATCGCGTCGACCAGACCGCGTTGCAGCAGCATCAGGCAGTCGCTGGTGTCCGAAGTGGACACCGGGATCACCTCGGCGCGCCGGTCGGTCCGCTGCCGGTCGCGGATCTTGAGGATCTCGTCGATGTTCGTCGTCCCGGTGCCCGCGCACACCTTCCGCTCGGCCAGGTCGTCGAGGCTCCGGATCCCCTCGTCGCCGCGGCGGACCATCAGGCCGGTGTCGGTGGCGAAGTAGGGTGCCGAGTACTTCAGCCCGTGGAGGTCGACGCGGGCGCAGGTGACGCTGACGTCGGCGATCACCATGTCGACCTCCGGGATCTCGCGGTACTTCTCCGCGGCCGCCCGCGCCGCCCGGTTCTCGGCGGTGTCCAGGGTGTACAGCCGCCGGTCGGTCGGCACGGTGACCAGCGACAGCTTCGCCGGGTAGTCGTCGCCGAAGAGCTCCTTGGCGATCCCGTTGGCGACGTCGACCTCCAAGCCCTCCATCTTGCCGGTCGCCAGGTCGCGCTTGCTGATCAGCGGGGTGGTCTGGCTGACGCCGACCACCAGCCGCCCGGCTGCCCTGATCTCGTCCAGCTTCGGCCCGAGCGGGGTGCCGTCGGCCGCGTGCGGCAGTGCGGCGGGGTTGAGGCTGAGCCCCGCGTCGGAATTGCTGACGCAGGAGGCGGACTGCGACGGGTGCACGGGTTCGGACACGAAGCCGTCGGGCAGGACCACCGGCTGCTCCCTGGTCTCGCGGGGATCCGGGGTCGGCACCGAGCACGCGGCGAGGCAGACCAGCGCGGACAGGGCGGCGGTGAGCCTCCTGGTCGCGGCGCTCACCGGTAGTACTCCGCGATGCGGGGCCACAGCCCGGCCGCGGCCGACGCGGCGGCGGCCGCCAGCAGGACGACGAGCACGCCGTCGAGCCCGGCCAACGCCCCCTTCGCGGACACCGTCGAGGCCACGGAGTGCTGGGTGTGCAGGCGGATGGCCGCGCTGAGGTGTTCGTCGAGCTGCTGCGCGTAGGTCGTCGTCTGGCCGGTCGGGGGGAAGGTGATCAAGGTGGTGGTCTCCTGGTAGGTCGGCGGCGATTCCGGGTTCTCCAGCAACGACCTGTCGTGCTCGCGCCACGACTTCAACGCTTTCGCGGCCATGCCGATCCGGTCGCGCTCCTCCCCCGCCGGGGCGTGCCCGGCGGCTTCGGCGATCTTCCCCTCGGCCTCGTCCAGCCTGCCCCGGAGCCTCTCGATGTCGCCCGCCCTGGGGAAGATCAGGTGGCGGGCCTCGTCGCCGTCGGCCAGCCTGCCTGCGTTGCGGGCCTGCGCCAGCGGGGCCACCAGCTCGTCCAGTTCACGGACGCTGTCGTCGGCGTGGCCCGCGGTGAACACCGACGCGGTGGCGAGCCAGACCATCGCGAACAGGACCAGGGCGGCCGACGCGACCAGACCCGCGTTGAACCGCCGCCGGGTGCGCCGGGCCACGAACCGGTGCGCCAGCAGCAGCACCACGAGTGCGAGCGCGCCCACCGCGTACGCGAACCACGCCGGCGCCCCGGCGTCGACCTGCGCCGCTTCGAGCGCGTCGGTCTGCTTCCGCCGCAGCTCCTCGGCGATCACCAGGATCCTGCCCTGGACCAGGGACGAGGCCTGCGACAGGTACGAGGTGCCCACCGGCTGGACGAGCCTGCTGTTGGCCCACCCGGTCTCGACCAGCCTGGAGTACTCGGGCAGCAGGTCGGTCAGCTCCTCGACCCCGGCCGACGACGTGCCTTCGGGATCCCGAGCCGAGGCCACGCGCAGCGCGTCGACCGCGTCGAAGATGTCCTGCCGGAACCGCTGCTGCAACTCCGGGGCCTGCCGCGGGCCGACCAGCACCGCGTTGAGCGAGTACGCGTCGGCGTCCGCGAGGTCGCGGTAGACGTCGAGGGCGGCCGCGGTCAGGGCGACCCTGCGGTCGACGGCCTCGTCCAGCAGCGCTTGGCGGTCGTGCACCGTCCACACGCCGACCACGCCCACCAGCAGCGCCGCGACGGCCGTGGCCGCCGCGACCAGCGCCAGCCTGCCCTCGGTCCGCCGCAGGTAAGCGGCCAACTCCCCCCGCACCGACACCCGTGCTCCCCCCAGAGTTCCCCCGCCGCAGGCCGCCCGGTCCACGACGCCGGTAACGTGCTGTCGTCGGCCGATCCGTCCGCGTTACGGCCATTGTCTCCCGCGACACATGATGTGCACAGCCGTGCGCAACGATGTGTACGGTTGTACGCATGGCCTCCACCACCCCGGTCCCGGCGCCCCGACGTGCGCGTCGGCACGATCCGGACCGGCGCGACCGGGTGATCGAGGCCGCCTTGGCGGTGATCGCCGAGAAGGGCGTGGCCGGGGTGTCGCACCGCGAGGTCGCACGGGTGGCCGACGTGCCGCTCGGCTCGACGACCTACCACTTCGCGTCGCTGGACGAGCTGCTGGCCGAGGCGTTCACCCGGCACGCCGACTCGATCGCCCGCGTCTTCGAGGAGCGGATGCGCGAGGCGCCCGACCGCGACGCGGCGATCGAGTCCGTGGTGCGGCACGTGTCGGCCGACCTGCTCGGCGCGGGCCCGGACATCGTGCTCAGCGTCGAGCTGTACGTGGCGGCCGCCCGCACCCCCGCGCTGCGGGCCGTCACGCAGGCGTGGATGCGCCGCAGCCGCCAGGCGCTGGAACGGCACTTCGACCCCACGACCGCCCGCGAGCTGGACGCCCTGATCGAAGGCCTGGTCCTGCACAGCGCCCTGTCGACCGACCCGATGACGGCCGAGCAGATCCGCGCGGCCCTGCGCCGCTTCCTCCGCTGACCGACCCTGCCCAGCCCAACGCCACGACGGGATCCGCCATGTCCACCGCCGCCCCCACCGGTACCGCGCCCGACCGCGGCCTGCGCCTCGCGCGGGCCGCGGTCGCCGCCCTGTTCCTGACCAACGGCGCCCTGTTCGCCAACGTGGTCCCGCGCTACCCGGAGATCAAGGCGGACCTCGGGCTCAGCAACACCGTCCTCGGCGCCGCGCTGGCCGCGTTCCCGCTGGGCGCGCTGGTCGCCGGGCTGTTCGCGGCCACCGCGATCCGGCGGTTCCGCTCGGCTCGGGTCGCCGCTCCCGGCATCGTGCTGCTCGCCGCGACCACGCTGCTCATCCCGTTCGCGCCGAACTGGGTCGCGCTGGGCGGGGTGCTGTTCGTGGTGGGAGCGCTGGACGCGGTCGTCGACGTGGCCCAGAACGCGCACGGGCTGCGCGTGCAGCGGCTCTACGGCCGGTCCATCGTGAACTCGTTCCACGGCGTGTGGAGCATCGGCGCGGTGCTCGGCGGGCTGATGGGCTCGGCGGCCGCGGGTCTGCGCGTGCCGCTCGCGCTGCACCTCGGCGTGTCCGCCGGGCTGTTCAGCCTGGTGGCGCTGGTCGCCTACCGGTTCCTGCTGCCCGGCCCCGAGGACGCCGAGCGGACCGAGGTCGTCGAGGAGGTCACCCCGGCCGGGCGGCGGGCGCTCACCGGCCCCGCGGTGAAGATGCTGGCGGCGTTGGGAATCCTGGCGGCCTGCGGGGCGTTGGTGGAGGACGCGGGGGCTTCCTGGGGCGCGATCTACCTCAGCGGCGACCTGCGCGCCAGCGCCGCCACCGCGGGGCTCGCCTTCGTCGCCCTCCAGGTCGCGATGACCGCAGGGCGGCTCACCGGCGACCGAGCCGTGGACCGGTTCGGCCAGCGGACCGTGGTCCGCGCGGGTGGCGCCTTCGCCGCCGTCGGCATGGGCCTGGCGCTGGCGGTGCCCTCGGTCTGGACCGCGCTGGCCGGGTTCGCCCTGGCGGGCCTGGGTGTCGCCACCCTCGTGCCCGCCGCCATGCACACCGCCGACGAGCTGCCGGGGCTGCCCAGCGGCGTCGGCCTGACCATCGTGAGCTGGCTGCTGCGCGTCGGGTTCCTGCTGTCCCCGCCGATCGTCGGCCTGGTCGCCGACCTGGCGGGCCTGCGGGTGGGCCTGCTCAGCGTCGTGTTCGCCGGAGTCGTCACCGTGTTCCTCGGCCGCGTGCTGGTGGACCGGACGAAGTCCGCGTAGGACCGTCCGAACAGGACTCCTTGTCCGACAACGGGTCCGGGGCCGGACCCACCCGTGGTGGATCCGGCCCCGGCTCGAACGGGCTGTTCAAGTCACCCGATGAGCGTCACGGTGTAGTCCAGCGTGGTGCCGCTCGCGGTGTAGGTCGCCGTCTGCCCGTTGGCGCAGTACGACACGAAGGTGTTGCCCGGCACGGTGTCGCCCGCGGTGGCCTCGACGATCGGGCGCACGTCGACGCCCTCGGTGAGGTCGGTCGCGGTCAGGTCGACGGTCCGCGACTGGTTGATCGGGTACACGTCGGTACCGGGGGTCAGCGAGCCCTCGCGGGTGCTGACGGCGAACTTGATCGTGAAGCCGCCGTTGTTCACCACGGTGACCTTCTCGACGCACGGAGCGGCGAGGGTGCCCACCGGGTCCGCCTGCTGCGGTGCCGCCGCGGCGGGCGCGCTCATGGCCAGCGCCAGGGCGCCGACGGTGAGCGAGCCGAGCAGTGCGGAACGAGCGGTGGTCGATGCGGACGTCACGAAGTACCTCCTGCTGAAGGGATTTCCACCGAAGGCCCGATGGGGATTCCCGATGGTGCGATGGGGATTCCCGATCGGATGGCCCCGTTCGGCGGTGGTCTTGGCCAACCCAGCGGTACCCGTGGCACTCCACCCGAAACCGGTATAGGGCCGAACGGCGGCGCAACTTCGGCCGCCTGCGAGGAATTCCACCTGAGATTGGAAAATGTGCCAACGGGCATGGAATTGTTCCCGCCCGAAAAGTCGTTGTTGCCAACCGGACGAGAAACGTCTACAGTGAGCCGCAATCCCAGCGGATGATGGCCCAGCCTCCCGCGAAGATCCTCTCCAAGTCCTCTTGGCCGCACGCCGTCGTCGCACGACGCTCGCGAGCCGACCGGACCCGGCGCGCCACCCTTGTCCGCGGCCCGCCTCCCCCACCTGAACACATCGCCGCTCCGCGGAGCGGCCGCAACGACATCGTTGCCCCGAAAGGACTTCCCATGAACAACACCACCCTGCTGGAGAAGCCGGCCACCGTCGTGGTCGAAGAACTCACCCCTGTCAGCGGCATCGTCGACGTGCGCGGCGAATCCACCTTCATCCGCACGTCGGGCTACCTGCCCGGCCCCGCCGACGCGGTCGTGTCCGCCCAGATCGCCAAGAAGCACGGCCTGCGCCGCGGCGACCACGTGACCGGCGCGGCCCGCCCGCGCTCCGACGAGAAGCGGCGCAAGTCCGCCCAGCTCGCGCGGGTCGACACGATCAACGGTGTCGAAGCCGCGCACGCGTTGTCCCGCAAGGCCTTCAACGACCTGGTGCCCGTGCACCCGACCGAGCGGCTGCGCCTGGAGACCGGGCCCGGTTCGCTCACCACCCGCGTGATCGACCTGGTGATGCCGGTCGGCAAGGGTCAGCGCGCGCTGATCGTCGCGCCGCCGAAAGCGGGCAAGACCTCTGTGCTGCAAGCGATCGCGCACGCGATCGGCAAGAACAACCCGGAGTGCCACCTCATGGTGGTGCTGGTCGGCGAACGGCCGGAGGAGGTCACCGACATGCGGCGCTCGGCGCCCGGCGAGGTGATCGCGTCCACGTTCGACCAGTCCCCCGCCGACCACGTCGCGATCGCCGAACTGGCGATCGAACGCGCGAAGCGGCTCGTCGAGGCGGGCGAGGACGTCGTGGTGCTGCTCGACTCGCTGACCCGGCTGGGCCGCGCCTACAACCTCGCCGCGCCCGCGTCCGGCCGCACCCTGTCCGGCGGTGTGGACTCCGGATCCCTGCTGCCGCCCAAGCGCTTCCTCGGCGCGGCGCGCAACATCGAGGACGGCGGTTCGCTGACCGTCTTCGCCACCGCGCTGGTGGAGACCGGGTCGGTCGGCGACACCCTGATCTTCGAGGAGTACAAGGGGACCGGCAACGCCGAGCTCAAGCTGGACCGCCGGATCGCGGGCAAGAGGATCTTCCCCGCGGTCGACGTCGAGCAGTCCGGCACCCGCAAGGAGGAACTGCTGCTGTCACCGGAGGAACTCGCCGTCACGCGCACCCTGCGCCGCGCGCTGGACAACCGCGACGGCCTCCAGTCCATCGAGGCCCTGCTCGACGGGCTGCGCAAGACCCGCACGAACATCGAGTTCCTGACCCAGCTCGGCGGCTGACCCGGCTCAGCCGCAGGCGGCCAGCGACTTGTCCAGCGCGGCGCGCTCCGGGTCGGTGACCGACATCCCGTAGACCGTCTTCACCCCGACGTAGATCCGCGCGTACTGGCACGCGTAGGCCGCGTTCGGCGGCATCCACTCGTCCGGCGTCTTGTCGCTCTTGGACTGGTTCGCCTTGCCCTGCACCGCGAGCAGGTTGCGCAGGTCGTTCGCGGCGGCCGTGCGGCGTTCCGCGGGCCAGGCCGCGGCCCCGCTGCGCCACATGTCCCCCAGGGGGACGACGTGGTCGATCTGGATCTTCGACGTGCTGGTGATCGTCTCCCCCGTGTAGGGGTCCTGCAACGTCCCGGCCGTGACTCCGCAGCGGTCCTTCTTCCGCTCCACGTCGGTCATGTCCCTGGCGAGCACCTGGCTGCGCTGGTCGCAGCCGTCGCCGTCCACGTCCTGCCACGGGCGGCCGAACACGCAGCCCGCGCCGTTGTCGCAGTCCCGCTCGTAGCCGTCCATCTTGCCGAGACCGCCCGAGGGCAGCTGGGTCAACTGGGTGCGCGCGGTCGGGGCGTCCGGCGTCCCCTCGGGAACCCGGTCGACGGCCACCGAGGCGCCGGTCCCGGAACCCGATGGCAGGGCACCGCCGAGGTCGTCCAGTTCGGCGCAACCGCCGAGCAGGAAGGCCAGTGCGGCCACGACAGCCGTGGTACGCCGATTCATCAGGTCCTCCAGGTGGGGGTACAACTCGATCACCTGATACCCGTTCCGGGGCCGGACAACCGCGAATTCCGCGTCACGCCCCGGAGTTGGACCACTTGGCGGCGGTCGCTGGACCGGATGCGCGGATCAGTCGGTCAGGGCCTCGTTCATCGAGGAGAACACCGACAGCACCGCGTCGGCGCCGGAGACGCGCACGACCGCCAGCACGGCCGGTTTGGTGATGACGAACCGAAGTTCGTGCCTGCGTTCGCGGGCGTCGACAGCGACCCTGATCAGGACCGCGAGCCCGGCGGACCCGAGGAACGTCAGCCCCTCGCAGTCCACGACGACGAACGGGAAGCGCTCGCACAGGCCCAGGAGCTCACGGCCGAGGCGATCGGCGGAGTCGATGCCGGACTCCCCGTCGACGCGGACGATCGCACTGCGCCGACCGCGCACGACCCTGATGGTCAGCGCGTGCCCGACGGGGGCGAGCGGGATCGGAGGTCCGGTCACGGCGGTGCTCCTGGGACACGTGGTCTGCGGAGAGCTCACTGGTGAACCCGTTGCCCAGCCTACCGATCCCGTCACCGCCCCGTCGGGGAAACCGGGAACTCCACCCGTCCCGACCAACGCCGCGCTGTGGACGTCCACAGTGGACTTGCCGTTATTCCACCGCGGGCGTGGTGCGGCTCCCGGCCCGTGGGGGGCCGGGAGCCGCGGTCCGTCAGGGCGCGCAGACCGAGTCGGCCGGGATGTTCCCGTACTCGTCGCCCACGAGGTAGACGGCGTTCACGTACTTGCCGACGTTGTCGCCGCGTTCCAGCTTCACCCAGATGTCGTTCGTGTAGCCGAGATCCGTGACCGCCTCGCCGTGCAGCCAGCAGGACGCGGTGTTGGTCCTGCCCGCGGCCATCAGCGGGAACTCCTGGTCCAGGGCGCAGGTCGTCGCGGCGCAGGACCGGACGCTCGCGTCGTGCCACGTCGTGACGCGGTAGAACCAGCTCTTCGCCGTCACGCCGCCCTCGGGCTGCGCCTGCGCCTGCGCGGCGGCGCCGAGCAGCGCCCCCATGGCGAGCCCGACCGCGATGGCGGTCCTGGCGATCCTCATTCTCGTCTCCTTCCGGCCGGGCCCCGGTGGCCCGCCCTCGGTCGACCGACGGTGTCGATCACCACCCCCACGCTCGCGGGCGCCCTCCGGTTGCCCCGCCGGCCGCACGACCTCCACCCACCGGGTGACACCGGCCCCGAGTTGTGGCCACTCCCCACCGGCGGCCGGGGCCTTCGGTAACATCGCCGAACGTGACCACGTCGACCCAGACATTCGAGTTCCAGTCCGAGGCGCGCCAGCTCCTCCAGCTGATGATCCACTCGATCTACTCGAACAAGGACGTCTTCCTGCGGGAACTCGTCTCGAACGCCTCCGACGCGCTGGACAAGCTGCGCTTGGAGGCATTCCGGGACAAGGACCTGGAAGCGGACACCGACGACCTCCACGTCGAGATCGCCATCGACCAGGAGGCGCGCACGCTCACCGTGCGCGACAACGGCATCGGCATGAGCCGCGACGACGTCGTGAGCCTCATCGGCACGATCGCCAAGTCCGGCACGGCCGAGTTCCTCAGCAAGCTGAAGGAGTCCAAGGACGCCGCGGGCTCGCAGGACCTCATCGGCCAGTTCGGCGTCGGCTTCTACTCGAGCTTCATGGTCGCCGACCGGGTTTCCCTGGTCACGCGGCACGCGGGCTCGACCGAGGGCGTGCGCTGGGAGTCCGACGGCGAGGGCACCTACACCATCGAGCCGGTCGAGGACGCCCCCCAGGGCACCTCGGTCACGCTGCACCTCAAGCCCGTGGACGACGACGACCACCTGTTCGACTACACCTCGGCCCGCAAGGTCCGCGAGATCGTCAAGCGCTACTCGGACTTCATCACCTGGCCGGTCAAGATGGCCGCGGGCGATGGCGACGAGCTCGAGACCGTGAACTCGATGAAGGCGCTGTGGGCCCGCTCGCAGAGCGAGGTCGAGCAGTCCGAGTACAACGAGTTCTACAAGCACATCAGCCACGACAGGAACGACCCGCTGGAAACCTTCCGCATGCAGGCGGAGGGCACGTTCGAGTACCAGGCGCTGCTGTTCATCCCGGCCCAGGCGCCCCTGGACCTGTTCATGCGCGAGCGCAAGCGCGGCGTGCAGCTCTACGTCAAGCGCGTGTTCATCATGGACGACTGCGAAGCCCTGATGCCGGAGTACCTGCGGTTCGTCAAGGGTGTCGTGGACGCGCAGGACCTCTCGCTCAACGTCTCGCGCGAGATCCTCCAGCAGGACCGGCAGATCCGGATGATCCGCAAGCGCCTGGTGAAGAAGGTGCTGGCCACGGTCAAGTCGATGATGGCCGAGGAGGGCGGCGAGCGCTACTCCACGTTCTGGGGCGCGTTCGGCGCCGCCGTGAAGGAGGGCCTGCTCGACGACGTCGACAACCGCGAGGCGATCCTGGAGATCTCCTCGTTCGCGTCGACGCACGACGCCGAGGCGCCGACCTCGTTGAAGGACTACGTGGCGCGGATGAAGGACGGCCAGTCCGACATCTACTACCTGACCGGCGACTCGCGCTCGATCATCGAGAACTCGCCGCACATGGAGGCGTTCCAGGCCAAGGGCTTCGAGGTCCTGGTGCTCACCGACCCCATCGACGAGATGTGGGTCGAGGCGGTGTCCGGCTTCGACGGCAAGCAGTTCCAGTCCATCGCCAAGGGCGAGGTCGACCTCGACAAGGACGACGACGAGAAGACCGCCGAGGCCAAGAAGGACTTCGCGGACCTGCTCACCTGGATGACCACCACGCTGACCGAGGACGTCAAGGAGGTGCGGCTGTCGACGCGGTTGACCACGTCGCCCGCCTGCATCGTCGGCGACGCCCACGACATCACCCCGACGCTGGAGAAGATGTACCGCGCCTCCGGCCAGGAGATGCCGAAGGTCAAGCGCATCCTGGAGCTCAACCCGACGCACCCGCTGGTCAGCGGCCTGCGCGCGGCGCACGGCGAGCGGGCGCAGGACGAGGGTCTGGCCGAGACCGCCGAGCTGATCTACGGCATGGCCCTGCTGGCCGAGGGCGGCGAGCTGACCGACCCGTCGCGCTTCATCAAGCTGATGGCGCAGCGCCTCGAACGCACGCTCTGACACCGCGGTGGGGCACCGGTCCACCGGTGCCCCACCTCCGCCCATCCGCGGCCTGCGGGTCCGAAATGTGCGGGGCGGGTCGCTCCACCTGGCGGGTCGGCCGTGCCGCCGGTCGTCGTAGGCTGGTGGCATGACGCTTTCGCTGCCCGGCTTGGGCGAACTGGCACCGGTCGACGGCGCGCCGGACGGGGTGGAGTGCTGGACGACGACCAGCGGCGGCGCCGTGGTGGCGGTGCTGGTCGAGGAGCCGTCCACTGTGGACGACCTCGATCCCGGCTTCATCGTCTCGGTGCTGGACGATCGCGAGACCCTGGTGGCCAGGGCCCGTGCCGCCGTGGCCGACGCCCTCGGCGCCGCGGAATCGGTGGAGGACCCGGAGTTCACGTTCCACGCCGGTCGCGACTGGGTGATCCGGTTCACCGGGTGCGCGAACTCCGAACTGGGCGTGCTGGTGGTCTTCGAGGGCGACTCGGTGGTCGAGGTCGACGACTTGGCCGACGCCGAGGAGTGACCCCGGCGGTCAGCCGAGCTTGAGCAGCAGCCCCGCGAGCTCGTCGGGCATGGTGATCATGCAGTCGTGGCCGGTCGGCAGTTCCCAGACCTGCGCCGGGGCGCCGTTCGGCTGGATCGCCGGAACGGGCCGGTGGTCGATGCCCTCCGGTTTGCCGACGGTGCAGTGGATGTGGGTGCGCGGGATCGCGGCCGCGGCCGGGTCGTCCAGGTGGACCGGTTCCTGGAGGCAGCGCACCGGCTGGTCCGACAGCATGGCGCGCAGCCAGGCGACGTCCTCCGGGTCGGTGACGCCGAACAGGCCCTGCGGGTGCGGCAGTTCGGGCAGCGGCGGGACGCGCCAGCCGCTGTCGGACTTCAGGGCGAGGTCGATCAGGTGGCGCGTCACGGGCATGACGTCGGCCGCGGTCTCGCCGTCCACGGGGACCATCGCGTCCAGGTAGACCAGTTCCGCGATCCGGTCGGGGACCCGGTTGGCGGCCGACGAGATCACCAGCCCCGCGTAGCTGTGCCCGACGAGGACCACGTCGGTGAGGTCCTCGTCGATGATGAGCCCCACGACGTCGTCGACGTGCGTGTCGAGCCCGACCTCGGGGCCGAGCAGGTGCGCCTTGTCGCCGTAGCCGGTGAGCGAGGGCGCGAACACCCGGTGTCCGGCCGACTCCAGCAGCGGCACCACCCGGTCCCAGCTCCGCCCGCTGTGCCAGGCGCCGTGTACCAGCAGGTATGTCGACATGGTCTTCGCTCCGTCCACGTGTGGCCGTCCCGTTCCGCGTCACAAAGAAACGGGACACTGTCCCGGTTACGATATGGGACACTGTCCCGGTTGGCAAACCCCGACCGCGGGAGGGCGAGTGCGGTGAGCGACGACGACAGGCAGGCGGCGCCCAAGCGCGCCGATGCCCGGCGCAACGAGAAGACCCTGCTCGACGCCGCCGCGGCGATCTTCGTGACGTCGGGCGTGGAGGCCCCGCTACGGGCCATCGCGGCCGAGGCCGGCGTGGGGACGGCCACGATCTACCGCCACTTCCCCACGCGGGCGGACCTGATCGTCGCGGTCTACCGGCACCAGGTGGAAAACCTGGCCGAGTTCGGCCCGACGATGCTGGCGGGCAGCGCGACCCCGTACACCGCACTGGGGCGGTGGATCGACCTGTTCGTCGACTTCGTGGTCACCAAGCAGGGGCTCGCCGCCGTGCTCCAGTCCGACGACCCGTGCTTCGACCCCCTGCACTCGTACTTCCTGGAACGCCTGGTCCCCGTGTGCACCGACCTGCTCGACGCGGCGGCCGCTTCGGGCGAGATCGAGTCCGGCCAGAACGCGTCGGAACTCATGCGGGGCGTCGGGGGCCTCTGCGCGGGCGCGGGCAACAACTCCTATTACGACGCGCGGCGGATGGTGCGGCTCCTGATCGCCGGACTGCGCCGGGCGGACTGACCTCGCGACTCCCCACCCGGCACGGCGGCGAGATACCCCCTGGTCGACGAAGTCCCGCCCCCCTTGCCCGCATGGTGGAGCAAGGTCCCGAACCAGACCGGCCGGTCGCTCCGGGACGTCCGCGCGGGTCGTTTCTTCAGCCAATCCTAAGATAACGAATTGATAACGCCCTGAACTCGGTTGAGGGTCGTGGCGTCACCCGTGCGTATGCCCGTTTGAGCCGGCCTCGAACGCCGTCCTCGGCAGTACCACGACGACAGAGGTGGGCATCGCATGACCCGGACAGGTGGACGTCACCACATCTCGAGCAGAACGAAGCTGGCCACGCTGGGAGCAGCCGTGGCGATCGCCGCCGGCGCGGTGGTCGTCGTCACGACCTCCGGCGACGACGAGGCTTACGCCGATGGTGTGGACAAGTCGCTGTTCGTCGACATCACGAAGGTGAAGCCGAACGTCAAGGCGGTGAACAAGCAGGGCAACGCGTCCAAGGGCACGTTCACCGTCAACTGCGGCACCAACAAGAACGCTCACTTCAACGGTGACAACTTCATCGCGGCGCCCGGTGTCGAGAACGGCGCGCAGCACCTGCACGACTACGTCGGCAACCTGTCGACGAACGCGAACTCGAACGACAAGAGCCTCCTCGCGGCGGGCACGACGTGCCGCAACGGCGACAAGTCGGCCTACTTCTGGCCCGTGATCAGGATCGACACGGCCGACGAGGAGGCCGAGGCGAAGGTCGACCAGAACGCTCCCAAGGTCGACGACAAGGTCGCGATCGACAACGACGTGGCGGCCAACGACGCCGAGGCCGCCAGCCTCCCGGAGACCGCGACCCAGACCGCGAACCCGCCCGCCAAGGTGGAGGAGCGCAAGGCCCAGGCCACCGAGGACAAGAAGGTCCAGGAAGCGCCGCGGGTCGCGTGCCCCGACATCGCCAGCAAGCTGGAGGACGTGCCCGACGCGGCCGTTCCCGAGGTGTCCAGGCAGCTCGACAAGGTGGACGCGGTCGCCGACGACGCGGACAAGAAGCTCGCCGCGGAGACCGTCGACGCCCCCAAGGTGAACGACAAGGCCGTGGTGGCTCCCGCCAAGGCCGCCGAGGTGCTGAACCCGCTGGAGGACCAGCGCAAGGCCGCCCTCGACAAGATCATCGAAGAGCTGAAGAAGCTGCAGGACCAGATCGCCGACCTGCAGAAGCAGATCGACGCGCTCAAGGGCCTCGACCAGTGCGGCATCAAGGACGGCAACAACCCCGCCCCGATCCCGGACGGCTCCGAGAACAGCGAGACCCCGCCGGCGCAGACGCCGCCGAAGGGTGACGACGAGGACGAGAACAACGAGCTGCCCGGCAACGACGGCGTGATCCAGCGCCCGGAGAAGGCCGAACTCACCTTCCGCGGCAGCCCGGTCGGCAAGGTCACCGCGATGCCGAAGTTCCTCCGCGTGCTCTACGGCGACGCGAAGATCTCCATCAACGGCACCAAGAACGCCCGCGACTCGTGGACCTGCTCCGGCTTCGAGGACAAGGTCCAGATCAAGCAGTACCCGATCTGCCCGCGGGGCGCGAAGGTCAAGCGCATCCACGACTTCCCGAGTTGCTGGGACGGCAAGAACACCGACTCCGCCAACCACCGGACGCACATCGTGTTCCCGGACCCGGCGACCGGCAAGTGCGCCCAGGGCTTCAAGGCCGTCCCGCAGCTGCGCATCACCCTGACCTACAACATCCCCAGGGACATCCAGCGCAAGGGCCAGTACAAGGTCGACTCGTTCCCGACCGAGAGCCACAACCCGGTCAGCGACCACGACGACTTCGCGAACGTGATGTCGCAGAGCATCATGAACCGCCTGGTCAACTGCGTGAACCGCGGCAAGACCTGCCGCGAGTGACCGCTTCGGACTGACAGCGGAAAGGGCGGCCATCCCGGCGACGGGGTGGCCGCCCTTTCCGCTGTCCACCAACGGTCCCGAGGCGGGAGCTGACGGTGGTCCGGTCCCGGCCCGACTGCCGGACCTTCTGCACCACGCGCGGCTCGCGGTGGCCCGAGTCCGTGCCGGCGACCGGCTCGCGGCCAGCAAGACCTGGCGCACCGCAATGGGAGCGACCGCCGTTGAGGCGAAAGCCGCCCTGCTCAGGTGAGGTTTCGAAACTTTCGAGACGCCTGAACGTCGAATCCGGTCAATCGATTCAGCACGCTCGGCAGAGCCGACTGAACCAGCTGAGATATCCGTTCAGGAACAACACTTTCGCCACCTCACGCATCAAGGATAGTTTCCGAAACATTCTCGAAACATATTGACAACCGAACGGAGTCGGACCAACACTGTCGGTGTCGACAGGGCTCGGACACGTGTCCGCCCCGCCGATCCGGGTCACCTGCGGAGGCCCGGTCCGTCCGGTCGTCGAGCGCACGACGACCGGCCACCCGCCGCGTCGTGCGACACCGACGCGCGGAGGCCGTCACCGGCCACCCACCAGCCCCGCCGGGTCGTTCCACGCTGCCTCGCCGCCGCGTCAACCTCAACGAGGAGGAAGAATGATGACCGACGACCTCGTCCGGCCGAAGGCCCGCGAACGCGGCCGCATCAGGATCCTGGCGGGCGCGGCGTGCGCCGCGCTGGTCATGGCGCTGCTGCCGGGAGCGGCCGGTGCCGCCGACGTGGGCGCCGCGGCCCAGTGCTCGAACTCCACCGGCACCCACAACGGCTACTACTACTCGTGGTGGAGCGACGGCGGCGGCTCGGCCTGCATCAACCTCGGCTCCGGTGGCAACTACAGCACCCAGTGGAGCAACACCGGGAACTTCGTCGGCGGCAAGGGCTGGAGCAACGGCTCCCGCCGCACCGTGAACTACTCGGGCAGCTTCAACCCGTCCGGCAACGGCTACCTGGCGCTCTACGGCTGGACGTCGAACCCGCTCGTCGAGTACTACGTCGTCGACAACTGGGGCAACTACCGGCCCACCGGCACCTACAAGGGCACGGTGAACACCGACGGCGGCACCTACGACATCTACCAGACGATGCGGTACAACGCCCCGTCGATCGAGGGCAACAACAAGACGTTCCCACAGTTCTGGAGCGTGCGGCAGCAGAAGAAGACCGGCGGCACCATCACCACCGGCAACCACTTCGACGCCTGGTCGCGCGCCAACATGAAGGTGGGCAGCTTCAACTACTACATGATCCTCGCGACCGAGGGCTACCAGAGCAGCGGGAACTCCAACATCACCGTGAGCTGATCGTTCCCACGCGCACCTGACCGGCGGTCTCCCGCCCAGCGGGAGACCGCCGCACCCAGCGAGGATGAAGGAGCACCCGCATGCGCACCACCCGTCCACTGCTCACCGGACTGGCCGCCGCCGCGATGGTCGTGGCGAGCGCCGTCGGGGCCGTCCCGGCCCAGGCCGCGGCCTGCAACGGCTACGTCGGGCTCACGTTCGACGACGGCCCGTCCAGCAGCACCTCCGCCCTGCTCACCGCGTTGAAGCAGAGCGGGCTGCGGGCCACGATGTTCAACGAGGGCCAGTACGCCGCCTCCAACCCGACCCAGGTCCGCGCCCAGGTCTCGGCGGGCATGTGGGTCGGCAACCACAGCTACACCCACCCGCACCTGACCCAGCAGAGCCAGGCGCAGATCGACTCGGAGGTCTCCCGCACCCAGACGGCGATCGCGAACGCGGGCGGCGGCACGCCGAGGCTGTTCCGCCCGCCCTACGGCGAGACCAACGCGACGCTGCGGACCGTGCTGGCCAAGTACGGCCTGACGCAGATCATCTGGGACGTCGACTCGCAGGACTGGAACAACGCGAGCACCGACGCGATCGTGGCGGCCAACGCACGGCTCACCAACGGCCAGATCATCCTCATGCACGACTGGCCCGCCAACACGCGCGCGGCGATCCCGCGGATCGCGCAGGGGCTGGCGAGCAGGGGGCTGTGCGCGGGGATGATCTCCCCGCAGACCGGCCGCGCCGTGGCACCGGCCTGACCCACCGGGTGTCCGGACCGGGGTCGCGGCACCGGCCCGGACACCCGGTGCACTCGGCCCACCCGTCCGTGGGAGCGTGGTGATCACCGAGGAACCACGAGGAGCGGCGACGATGACCGACAGCCCGAACGTGCCGGAACTGCCCTTCCCACTCACTTCTTCGCACGAGGGGGTGTGGCGGCGCGACGAGCCGGACGGCGCGGTGGTCGGCTCCGCGCCCCCGCACACCGACCTGTACGTCAACCCCGCGGGCGACGACTCCACCGACGCCGAGTCGCTGTCCAACGCGGCGATGCTGGTCGGCGTGCCGCCCGAGGGCGACTTCCGGTTCAGCGCGCGGGTCACCGTCGACTTCCGGTCCCAGTACGACGCCGGGGTGCTGATGCTGTGGCTCGACGAGCGGAACTGGGCGAAGTTCTGCTTCGAGTTCTCCCCCGCGGCGGAGCCGATGGTCGTCTCCGTCGTCACCAGGGGCGCCTCCGACGACGCCAACGCCTTCGTCGTCCCGGAGAGCACGGTGTGGCTCCGGGTCTCGCGCACCGACCGCGTCTACGCCTACCACGCCTCCACCGACGGCGCGAAGTGGCAGCTGGTGCGGATCTTCAGCCTCGGTGGCGCGGTGGCCGAGCACCGGATCGGGTTCGAGGTCCAGTCCCCCACCGGCGACGGCTGCACGGTGGCGTTCGACGAGATCCGCTTCACCGGCGAGAAGCTGGTGGACCTCCGCGACGGCTCCTGAGCGGACTGCCGGGGGCCAGTTTCGGCGGATTGGCCCGAGACGCCGGGGAGCGCGGCCACCTACCGTCGAGGCCGTGCACCCCCGACTCAGTCACGACCTCGCCTCGCTCCCCGCGGTGCTGGAGTCGACCCGGTCCTTCGCCGTGCAGGTGCTCGCCGGGCTCGACGAGCGCCCGGTCGCCCACGGCCCCACCGCTTTCGAGCCGGACCCGCTCCCCGTCGAGGGCGTCGGTTTCGACGGCGCCCTGGCCCGGTTCGCACAGCGCTGGGAACCGGGCTTCTCCGGCAGCGCCGGGCCGCGCTACCTCGGTTTCGTCACGGGCGGCGCCACGCCCGCGTCGATCGCCGGGGACTGGTTGACCAGCGCGTTCGACCAGAACGCGGTGGCGGGTGACTCCAGTGCCGTGGACCTGGAGCGCGAGACGGTCCGCTGGCTGCGCGAGCTGGTCGGCCTCTCCGACGCGCACAGCGGCACTTTCGTCACCGGCGCGACGATGTCCAGCTTCGTAGGCCTCGCGATCGCGCGGGAGTGGCTGGGCGAACAGCTCGGCGTGTCCGTCGCGGAGGACGGCGTCGGAGCGCTCGGCGACGTCGTCGTCCTGTCCGGCACTCCGCATTCCAGCGTCTACAAGGCGTTGTCGATGCTGGGCATCGGCCGGTCGCGCGTGCGGCCGGTGGCCGTCCTACCCGACCGCGAGGCGGTCGACGTGGCCCGCCTCCGCGAGGAGCTGGCCGCGCTGGGCGGTCGGCCCGCGATCGTGGTGGCCAACGCGGGCACGGTGAACACCGTGGACTTCGACGACCTGCGGGCCGTCGCGGCGCTCCGGGACGAGTTCCCTTCTGGCTGCACGTCGACGCCGCGTTCGGCGGGTTCGCCGCCCTGTCACCGGAGCACGCCCACCTCGTCGACGGCCTCGACCTCGCGGACTCGGTGTGCCTGGACCTGCACAAGTGGCTCAACGTGCCCTACGACGCGGCCGTCCAGTTCACCCGCCGCCGCGACCTCCAGGTGGCCGTGTTCCAGAACTCCGCCGCCTACCTCGGCGTGCCCACCGACGAACCGGACCTGTTCCACCTGACGCCGGAGAACTCCCGGCGGCTGCGGGCGCTGGCGGCCTGGTTCTCCCTCACGGCCTACGGCGCCGAGGGCCACCGCGAGATCGTCGAGCGCGACATCGCCGCCGCCCGGAGGCTCGGCGCGCTGCTGGAGACGATCCCCGGCGTGCGACTGCTGGCCCCGGTGCGGCTCAACGTGGTCTGCTTCGCCGTTCCCGGTGGGGTCGCCGCCGTCGTCGAAGCCGTCCGCGACAGCGGCGAGGCGTTCCTGACCCCCACCGTCTACAACGGACAGCCCGCGCTGCGCGCCGCGATCAGCAACTGGCGCACCGGCGACGAGGACGTGGACCGGATCTTCGCCGCGCTCCGGAAGGTGCTGGGGTAGGCGGCGCGGCGCCTCAGGCGATGGGCGGCTTGGGTGTCGCCGTGATCGCGGTGCTGCTCGCGGCGGATGGGCGTCGGCGGCGGGCTGCTGGCCGCCTGCCCGGCGTTGTGGGCGTTCCTCGCCGGCTGGTCCGGCCTCCAGCTGCTCTACCGGTCGACGGTCGACGAACCGGCCTCGCTCACGGCCGTGTCATCCGCGCTGGAATCGTTGACCGCAAGCGGAACGGGCGCGACCTCGTCACCGGACTCGTCGGCGTAGACCATCAGCGTCGAACCGCCGATGGCCAGGAGGATGCCGATGAACCCGTAGACCGACGGCGTCGTCCGGTAGGCGATGAGCGAGAGCACGATGGTGAGCACGGGCGCGAGGGCGTTGGTCACCGGTGCGACGATGGTGGCTTTGCCGCGGGAGAGCGCCATGACGAGGAACAGCGCGCCGACGGCGTTGAGCAGCTGCGTGCCCAGCGTCAGGGCGGGCGCCTGCCAGGGAGCCCCGGTGGGGAAGCCGCCCATCATGACCCAGGCGACGGGTACGAGCAGCAGGCCGCTGATCGTCATCCAGGCGAACGTGGTGGCGTCGTTGACGCCGACGTTGGCCGCCTTCTTCATGAAGTAGGCCTGCACGCCCCAGGCGACCATGACGATCAGGGCGAGGACCAGCCACGAACCGCCCGCGGCGTCACCGGACCCGCTGGTGATGCTGAACAGCACGATGGAGGCCAGCGCGGCGACGAGGCCGACGGTGGCCAGGCGGCTGATGCGCTCGCGCAGGATGAACACCGCCATCAGCACGGTGATCGCCGGGGAGATCGAGACGAGCGGGAAGATCAGGTAGGCCGGTCCGTTGCTGAGCGCCTTGAACAGCACCAGTTGTCCGCCCGCGCCGGTCAGGCCGACGGCGAGGCCGTACACGGCCGCGATCGGTCGCCGGTCGAGCCGCTGACCGCGCAGGGCGAACGCCGCGGGGATGAGCATGGTGAGCGCCCACAGGATGTACACCATCTCGTTGGGGTAGCCGTACAACGACGTGGGCGCACCGGAGAACGCGCCCCACACGCCCCAGAACAGCACCAGCAGACCGGCGTAGGGGATCCACCGGGTGCTCGACACCTTCGTGAGGTCACTCATCACTGCCTCCAAGGGCTACGGCCGTGGTGTGCGCTTGCAGCGAGTCGACGATCTCCGCGCTCAAGGGGGTGCCCGCGAGTCGCGCCGCGTAGAGCGCGGCCCCGAGGACCGGGGGCAGCAACGGGTCGCGCAGGTCGACCGCGGCGTCGGCGAGGTGCTCGCGGAACGACGCGCGGACGTCCGCGGCGGCGAAGACGCCACCCGACCACGACACGGGGACGACCTCGCCCGCCGCGTAGCCGAGCTGGGCGGTGGTGGCCTTCACCAGGTCCGCCAACGCCTTCCCGGCGTCGCGCAGGATGCCCGCGCAGACCTCGTCGCCCTCCCCCGCGGCCTCGGTGACCACCCGCGCGAGCGCGGCCACCCTTGCCCGGTCGCCCTGCCAGCGGTTCAGCACCACGTCCACGAGGTCCAGGTCGGCGGCCAGTCCCAAGTGGACGGACAGGCGGGCGCGCAGCGGGCCGGTGGGCAGCCTGCCGTCGGACATCTTCGCGAACGCGGCCAGTCCGCGGATCGCGATCCAGTAGGCCGAACCCTCGTCGTCGAACAGCTCCCCCCAGCCGCCGACGCGCAGCCTGCGGCCGTCGTGCTCGCCGTAGGTCATCGACCCGGTGCCCGCGATGACGTTGACGCCGTCGATCGCGCCCAACGACCCCGCCCAGCCCGCGACCATGTCGTTGTCGCAGCCGTACCGGTGGTGCCCGAGGACGCGGGCCGGGATGGCGTCCAGGGTCTCGACGTCGCCGCTGACCTCGCCGTAGCCGGGGAGCGCGAAGAACGCGTGGGCGATCCGGTCGGGTGCGATCCCGGCCTCGCCGCAGACGGCGTCGACGCCGCTGCGCAGCACCTGCTCGACCAGGTCGATGCTCTGCCCGAGGTAGTAGCAGCTGGCCGCGAGGCCGGTGGCCAACAGCTCGCCCTCATCGGTCAGCAGTGCGAACGCGGTCTTGGTGCCGCCGCCGTCGACGCCGAGGAACACCCGCGCGTCGGTCATCGGCCCGGTCTGGTCACTGGTCGAGTCCATGGATGGTGACTCCCTTCACGACGCGGTTGACCTCGTTGGCCGGGAACGGGTTGTCCGGATCGAGGCCCAGTGCGAGCGACTGCGCCAAGGCGATGTGCTGCGCCACCAGCAGGAGCACCGGCGCGACCGCCGCGTCGGGCAGGTGGCGCAGCGCCGGGAACGACCAGCTCTCCTCGTCGGGGTCGCCGAAGCAGCCGACGGAGACCACGCGTTCGGCGGGCAGCGTCGCGCGCAGCTCGCTCACGATGTCGAGGTCGTAGCAGCGCGTGTACGGGTCGTTGGACAGGTACACGACGACGAGCGTTCCGCTGGTGAGCACCGACTTCGGCCCGTGCCGGAACCCGAGCGAGGAGTCGAAGTAGCTCACGACCCGGCCCGCGGTCAGTTCGATGAGCTTGAGGGCGGACTCGCGCGCCACCCCGCCCAGCGGTCCGCTGCCGAGGTACACGACCCGGTCCACGCCGCCCGCGACGAGCGCGCGGGCCCGCTCCTCCAGGTCCGGCAACGCGTCCGCGGCCGCGTCGGCCAGCAGACCGGCGTCGCGGAACCCGCCGAGCACCGTCAACGCGGCCACCAGCATGCACGTGACGCTGGAGGTCATCGCGAAACCCTGGTCGTTGGTGCCCGCGGGCATCAGCAGCGCCAGGCTGCGTCCCCGCCCGGCGTCCCCGCCGAAGGTCCGGTAGAGCGCGCCGTCCGGGTTGCACGTCAGGACCAGGTGGTGGCAGTCGGACAGCAGCTCGTCGGCGAGTCCGACCGCCGCCAGCGACTCGGGGCTGTCCCCGGAGCGGGCGAAGGAGACCAGCAGCGTCGGCACGTCCTCGGCCAGGAAGTCGTGGGGGTTGCCGACCAGGTCGGTCGTCGCCACCGCGTCCACCCGGCGGCGGAGCACGCGCGCCAGGCCGGGCGCGAGGATCTGCCCAGCGAACGCCGACGTGCCCGCGCCCGCGAGCACGATCCGCAGGTCGTCGCGGGCGAGCAGCGGCGCGAGGAACCCGTCGACCAGCGACCGGTGGGCGTCCAGGTAGGAGGCCAGCTCGCGCCAGACCTGCGGCTGCTGCGCGATTTCCCGTGCTGTCCACAGGGTGACCGCGTCGAGGTCGGCGGGAGGGGAGGTGACAGCGGCGCGGTGATCGGACATGTCGCGAGACGCTAGGCAGACCGGGACCGGTCGGCAATGGGAATGATACTGGTACCATACCGGTATGCCCGGAGTCGAGCGGGGACTGCGACCGTTGGAGCTCCCGCGCGGGGCGCTGGACCCGGACTCGGTGCCGCTGTACGAACGCGCCGCCCTGTGGCTGTGGGAAGACCTCCGCGCCAGCGGCGCCCGCATCGGCGACCGGCTCCCGTCCGAGCGCGTCCTGTCCGAGCGCTACGACGTCTCACGGGTGACGCTGCGCTCGGCGCTGGCACTGCTCGCCGAACACGGCGCCGTCCAGGCCTCCCCGTCCCGCGGCTGGTTCATCGCGGGCGAGGTGACCAGCGCGACCTCCGCCGCCCGCGTCGAGGGCTTCGCGGACCACGCCCAGAAGCACCGCATCCCGACCAGCACCAAGATGCTGCTGTCACGGGTCCGCCCCTGCACCGTGCGCGAGGCCCAGCGGTTGCGGATCGCACCCGGCGAGGAGCTGTTCGAGATGCGGAGATTGCGCTACGCCAACGGGATGGTGGTGGTGCTTGAGCACAACCGCCTGCCGTTGGCGCTGTGTCCGGCGTTGGCGGAGACGGATTTTGCCAGCGCTTCGTTGTACGCCACTTTGTTGATGGCGGATCCGCCGCAGATTCCGCGGAGGGCGGAGTACGCGGTGGAGGCGCGGCCGCCCAATCGGGAGGAGAGGCGGGTGTTGGAGTTGGAGGGGACTTCGGTGCCCGTGTTGATGGCTCGGCAGTTCACGTACAGCCAGTACGGGTATCCGTTGGAGTTGACGGATCAGGCTTATCGGGGGGATCGGTATCAGTTTCGGGCGACGATTACGTAGGGGTGGGCTTGTGTGAGCGAAGCGCCCCCCGTCGCCATATCGTCTCTAGCACTTCACCCCCGCTTGTCAAGACGATAAAGCCATCTTGACAAGCGGGGGTGAAGCGAGAGCAGGCTTTGGATCGGGGGCTGAGGGGGAGGTCTGGCTTCGCCAGCATCGAGCTTCGCCGGACAGGGCATCCGACGCTCCGCGACGGATAGGGCATCCGGGGCTCCGCCCTTGGACAGGGCATCCGAGCTTCGCCGGACAAGGCATCCGGCGCTCCGCGACGGACTTGGGCATCCGAGCTTCGCCGGACAAGGCAGCCGACGCTCCGCGACGGACTTGGGCGTCCGGGCTTCGCGGATGAAAGCGTTGTCGGGCTTGGGTGTGGGTGGCTAGGTGAGTAGGTATTCGCCGCCGCAGGATTCGATCAGGGTGGAGCCGAAGAGGGCCGCGGGGGTGTGGGAGCCGGGTTTGCCGGTGCCTGCGAGCAGGCGGTGGGCGATTTCTGCGGGGACGGCGCCGGTGCAGGACTGCGCGTCGCCGACGCGTACCCAGCCCTCGCGGGTGGTGCCGTCGGCCCAGCGGAGGTGGGCGTGTCCCCATGAGTACTCGCGGGGGCGGGGGCGGGCTTTGAGGTTGACCTTGGCGAGTCTGCGCTTGGTGAACTCGCGTACCGGGCCGATCGACAGCAGGGTGGTGGCGAGGGGTAGGAGCGCGCGGATGACGGGTGAGGACGGGGTTTCGCTTGAGGCGGCGATGACGGACGGGGCGCCGCTGGCGCGTTGGGCGGCGATGAGTTCGCCCAGCGGAATGCCGGCGGTGGTGACCGTGGAGCCGTCGGGCAGGACGAGGGGTTGCGCGTCGGCGCCGATGCGGGTCGCGATCAGGCGGCCGTCGCGGTAGCTGCGGCCGTCGAACCGCCGTCCGCCGGGGACTCCGGGCAGGCCGTCGAGGAGGGTGCCCGCGAGTGCTTCGCCGACGGTTCCGGCCTCGACGTCCAGTGAGGGCACCATGTCCACGCGGACCCAGGTGGGGGCGGGGCGGTCTTCGCACAGCTTGACGACGACGCTTTCGGTGGTGGTCACGCCGAATCCGGCGCCTGTCACCAGGGTTCGGCCCGCGGTGGCGGCGGCCTCGTCGAGGTCGAACACGCCGGAGACGGCGGCCAGGTCGTTGGCGAGGTCGACGTAGTGGCTGCCCGGTAGGCAGGCCCGGATGATCGGCGCCGCCGTGGCGGTGAACGGGCCGACCGTGTTGATGACCACGGCGGGCCGCTGCCGCCGGATCTCGTCCGCCATCACCTCGACGGTGGCCGCGACCACGGTTCGACCGCCGCCGAACCGCGCGGCGGTCTCCGCGAGCCGGGCGGCGTTCCTGCCGACCAGCACCGGCGTCACGCCCCTGTTCACCAACTCCTCCGCGATCGCCCGACCGCTGCGGCCGGTGCCACCCAGAATCCAGACCTCGGTGCTCATCACTTGCTCCGATCGACCGCCGCTGCCGCCCGAGTGACGACACGCGATGTCATGAGTCTACACAGTCATGACATGGCGTGTCATCACAGTGCGGTCACCACCACCTCCCTAAGATCAACCGATGCCCGGACGAGCACCGACCGCCCGCCAAGTCCTGCGCTGGTCACGTCGACTGGTCGCCGTCCTGATCACCGCCTGCGCGCTGGCTGGCGCGGTACGGCTGGTCGTGCCCGCCACGGCGGGGACGAGCGGTGAGGCGGTCGGGGTCCGGCGGCAACTGGCGTTCCTGCGCACGGCGCTGGACGACGGAGCGGGAGGGCAAGCGCAGGGCCTGTTCCCGGAGGGGTACTTCTTCCTGCACGCGCTGTACGGCCTGAGCTGGGTCGAGATCGGGATGCGCCGGCCGGTGGACGAGCGGGCGGAGGCGTTGGGGGAAGCCCGGTACGCGTTGGAGCGCTTGGACTCCCCGGCGGGCACCGCACCGTTCAGCCCGACTCTCGTGCCGCCGTACGGCGTCTTCCACCGCGGGTGGAGCAACTGGCTGCGCGGTGGGGTGTTGAGCCTGCAACCGGCCGAGCGGCGCGACCCGGCGGAACTGGCGCGGTTCGCCGAGGACTCCGCCGAACTCGGCGCGGCGTTCGACGCGTCGGACTCGCCGTACCTGGAGGCGTACCCCGGCCAGGCGTGGCCGGTGGACTCGACCGTGGCGATGGCGTCGTTGCGGCTGCACGACGAGCTGCTGCCCGCGCGGTTCCCGTCGACCGTCGAGAGGTGGGTCCGCGAGGTGCGCGGGCGGCTCGACCCGGACACCGGCCTGCTCCCCCACCGGGCCGATCCCGGCACGGGCGAGCCGGTCGAGGTGGCCAGGGGGAGTTCGCAGAGCCTCGTGCAGCGCTTCCTCCCCGAGATCGATCCGGTCTTCGCGGGCGAGCAGTACCAACGATTCCGCGACCGGTACGTCGTCTCACCGCTCGGCCTCGGCCCCGGTGTGCGGGAGTACCCCGAGGGCGTGGACGGTCCGGCCGACGTCGACTCCGGGCCGCTCCCGCTCGGCGTGAGCCTGTCCGCGACCGTGGTCACGATCGGCGCCGCCCAGGTGCACGGCGACGACGCGCTGGCCGGGGCGTTGGCGAACTACGCCGAACTGGTCGGCGTGCCGGTCGACACCCCGTGGACCAAGCGGTACGGCTTCGGCCTGCTCCCCGTCGGCGACGCGTTCCTGGCGTGGTCGAAGACGGCACGGCCGTGGGTGGCGCAGGCGTCCCCGCCGTCGTCGAGCTTCTCGTGGTGGTGGCGGACGCCGTTGTTGGCGCTGCTGGCCGTTCTCGGTGCGGTGCCGTGGATTCCGACGTTGGTGCGACGACGTCGGACAGAGCCCGATCGTCGTCCGGCGGAGACACCGGACCTTGCAGCTGCACCGTGACGACGGCGCTCTGGGCGCTCTCCGCACCGCGCCAGTGGGCCGCGAACAGCGGAGTCGTCGAGTAGACCCACTCCCCTGCCGGCACACCGGGTTCGACGCACGAAGTCGCCGCGACCACGCCCACGCACCCGCCACGCGGGGTGAGCGCGGTCCGGTCGTACCGGGTGATCGCGTAGCCGTCCACGGCGAGGCCGGTGGACAGGGTGGTGGCGTCCCACGCGACCGTGATGACATCACCGTCGGCCGTCGCGGTCGGCGTGGCCCCCCGGTCCACGGACGCCGCCGCCGACGAGCCGTGGTCGCCTCCGGCGGAACCCACCGTCCAGTCCGCTCGTGCGATACCGACCGGGGTGGCCACGACGAGGAGGAGCACCAGGGACACCCGGCGCACGGCGGTCATGGCGCGACGACCAGGTGGACGGCGATGATCGCGCCCTGGCACGCGTTCGCTGCGGTGGTGCCCATGGTGATGGCCTCCGGCAAGATGATCGTGAGGGTGTCCGCCGCGGGCGCGGTCCACCCGGTCGACCGCGCGGTGAAGCCCAGCGCCGCCGTGGAGCAGCCCAGGTGGTCCTCATCGACGGTGAACCCGCCGGAACCGCGGGCGGTGTCGAGGACGATGGATCCGAAGTGGACGGTGAAGGGGTTCCGGTTCGCCACGACCAGCACGACGTCCGCCGATGCGCCGGGGCGCAGGGTCGCCGCGGGGGTCGCGGAGCCGAGTTCGACGGGGACGGCCGTGCCGGTCGTCGCGGACTCGGCCCCGTCGCCGGAACCACCCCAGTGGGCGGACGCCGTGCCGTCCACGACGAGGACCAGGACGACGGCGAGCGCGGCCGCGACCAGGCGCGGCATCACCGGTCACCCCTGGTCCCGGAGGCGGTGTAGTCGAGCGTCAACGACGCGCCCTTGCAGCCGTCCTGGTCGACGGGCAGGTCCCGCATTCCCAGGCGCGGCCACGTGGTCGACGGGAACCCGAGTCCGCTGAGGGTGTTCGTGGCGCGGGCCGCCAGCGTGACGCGGAGGTCCGCGGGGGCCTGGTCGACCTCGAAGTCGTCGACCGCGCAGGAGCCGGGCGCGACGACCCCGCGGACCACCACGGTGAGGCCGGTGATCGACAGGCCGACGTCGTGCGGGTTGGTGAACCTCAGGTCGAGCGGCACCACGACCCCCGGTGAGATCGTCCCGGCCAGGTCGCCCTCGATGCGCACGACCTGCACCGCGCCACCGGCGTCGCCCGCCCCGGTCCCGGCCGTGACCGCGGACTCGCACCCGCGGAGGAACAGGAGCACGACCACGGCGATGAGCACCAGGGCACAAGCGGTCAGCGAGGTCCGGCGCGTGGTCTTCGTCATCATCTGCCTCCCTCCGTCAGCGGGGACGACCAGCGGGATCAGGCCCGCCGGCCGTCCACCGGTCGGTCAGCTGACGGTGTAGAGGAGGTTGACCGTGGCGCCCTGGCAACCGTCCTGGTTGACGCCGGAGTTGGCGAAGGCGATGGTCGCGCCGCTCCAGGCGCCCACTCCGGTCCCGGCGGGCACCTCGGCGTTGACCGGCATGGTCGGGTTGACGAGGGCGTAGTCGGCGGCGGTGCAGGCGCCGACGGCCCCCAAGGCCTGGGTGACCCCGTCGATGGAGACCGTCACGTCGGTGACGTACACGGGGCCGGTGTTGGCGTTGTCGAAGTTGCCCGACAGGGTCTGCGGGGCCACTCCCGGCCCCATGGCGGTCACGGTGCTCGTCTGCTGCACCACCACGTCGGCGCTCACGCCGGTCCCCGCGCTGCCGGTGCCCGTGCCGCCCGCGGTCCAGAACGCGTAGGCGACACCGGTCCCGGCGAGGAGGAGAACGGCTCCTGCGACCACGACGGTGAACTTCCTGCTGAACTTGCGCATCATGCAACCCCTGACGAATCGGGAGGAACGGAAGAAGGATGTTTCCGTTGCGGTAGAACGACCGTAGGCCGGTGTTCCCACCCGTTCGTCAGGCTGACCTCTGGACTGCGTCAAGTTCGGACAGGGCCCGTCAGCCCCCTTCGCACAACGCTTTCCGCAACCGCCGGTGCGCGTCGGCCATGATCTCCGGGAAGTCGGCGGGCTCGCCTGCTTCCACCCACTGCCGGAACGCCGCCGCGAACGCCGCCACCCCCGCCTTCGCGACGAGGATCGCCGTGAAGGCGTCGACCTCCCTGCGCTCCAGGGCTTCCGCGATGGCCGACGCCAACGACTCCAGCTTGATCAGCTCGCGCTCCCGCAGTTCGGTCGAGGACTCGACGACGCGCTGGCGCCGGCGGACGGGCTCACCCCACCGCGCGAGTCCGGCACCGCCGTCGGACAGGGCCGTCATCACGACGTCGACGGGCCTCGCCGTCGCCGGGGCCGCGCGCACCGCCTCGACGATCGTGTTCTCGAGGTCGGCGGCGCCCGCGAACATCACCTCGCGCTTGTCGGCGAAGTGTCGGAAGAACGACCGCTTCTTCAGCCCGGCGTGCTCGGCGATCTCCGCGACGGTGACCGCGTCGTACCCCCGTTCGAAGATCAGCTCCATCGCGGCCAGGTACAGCCTGTTGTCGGCGTCGGGCCCCCATCGCGGCATGAGTCCCATCCTAGTCGTGTCGACACCGGGTGTCATCACTGCTACGTTCATGAGGACACCGGGTGTCATCACCTTCACCGCTCGTGGAGGAGCCCCCGGTCCGACGGAGGTCAGGATCATGCGCGTATTCGTCACCGGCGCCACCGGGTTCATCGGTTCCGCGGTCGTCGCGGAGCTGATCGCGAACGGCCACGAGGTGCTCGGCCTCGCCCGTTCCGACGCGGCCGCCGAGTCGCTCAAGGCGGCGGGCGCCATCCCGCACCGGGGATCCACCGAGGACGTCGACAGCCTGCGCGCGGGTGCCGCCCAGGCCGACGGCGCCATCCACACCGCGTTCTTCCACGCGTTCTCGCACGCGAGCCTCGGCACCCGGATGCGCGTGGTGCTCGGCGGCAGTCCCCGCAACGTCGTGTCCCGCTTCCTCGCCGCCACGCTGGCCACCGATCTCGGTGCCATCAACGCGATCGGCGGCTCGCTCACCGGTCCCGACCGCCCGTTCGTGGCGGCGTTCGGCACCATGGCCCTGGCCCCCGGCCGCCTCGGCACCGAGGACGACGAGATCGACCCACGGTCCGTGGGCGGTGCCCGAGGAGCCGCCGAACAGGCGATGCGCGACCTCGCCGGGCGCGGCGTCCGGACGTCCGTCGTGCGGCTGCCGCCCGTGGTCCACGGCGACGGCGACCGCGGGGGCTTCCTGCCGATGATGATCGCCGCCGCCCGCAAGCACGGGGTCGTCAGCCACGTGGGTGACGGCGGCAACCGGTGGCCCGCCGTGCACCGCCTCGACGCCGCGCGGCTTTTCGTGCAGGCGCTGGAGAAGGGCGACGCGGGCTCGCGCCACCACGCGATCGCCGAGGAGGGCGTCCCCGTGATCGACATCGCGACCGCGATCGGCAGGCGCCTCGACCTGCCTACGCGATCCGCGACCCCCGGCGAGATCAAGGCCGGGTACGGCTTCCTGGCACCCTTCATCGGCACCGACAACCCGACGTCCGGCGCGGTGACGAAGGCCCGGCTGGGCTGGGAGCCCACCCACCGGTCGCTGCTGGACGACCTCCGGGACGGGACCTACTTCACGGGGTAGACCGCGCCCCGGCCGGCGCGACGGCGGCGTCCATGGCCGACCGGATCCGGTCCGCCCGCTCCCGCATCGACTGGACGTCGAAGCGCTCGGCCAGTTCCAACGCCTTGGCGCGGTGGTCGTGCGCGGACTCCCGGTCGCCGACCGCCTCGTCGACGTCGCCGAGCGCGGCCAGGACGTCCACCTCGTCGGACGGGTGCGGGATCCCGACGAGCGCGCCGGTCAGGCATTCGCGCGCGGCGGCCAGGTCGCCGCGCCGGGTGAGCACCACTCCCCGCAGGTACCGGACGTAGGTCAGGGACGTGGCGGCCCTGGAGTCGTCGAACAGCCGCTCGGCCTCGTCGACCACGGCCATCGTCTCGTCCAGCTCGCCGAGCGCCAGCAGGCCCTCGGCCAGCCTGGTCAGCATCACCCCCAGGTTCTGCCCGTCGTCCGCCATGGTGACCCGGTAGCGGGCGATCTCCTGGCGCTGGGCGGCGACGGCCTCCTCGAACCGCCCCGCCTTGTGCAGGAGTTCGCCGAGGAACGACCGGGCGAGGGCCTCCCCGGTGCCGTACGCCGCCCGGTGGAACAGCGCGCACGCCGACTCCACCCTGCGCACGGCTTCGGGGAGGTCGCCGAACATCCGCTCGACGGCGCCGCGGTACACCTCGGCCCACCCCTGCTCGACGAGGTCCCCTGCCGCCTTCGCGGCCTTCGCGGCGCGGAGGGACAGCTCCTTGCCCCGCACGGGGTCGCCGAACAGCGTGGCGACCGTCCAGCAGAGGAAGTTCAGCTGCACCGCCTGGTCCCGCACGCTGCCGAGCGCCGTCGCCGCGGCCTCCCCCGCCGTGAACACCTCCAGCCACAGCTCGGCGTCACCGCGGGAGTCGGAGTACCAGTGCATGGCGGTGGCGACGTCGAGCACCAGCCGGTGCCGTCCGGCGAGCACGGCGGCCCGCAGCGCGCCGCGCCAGTTCGCCGTCTCCACCGCCAGCCAGTCGGCCGCCGCGCCCTGGTCGGGGAACTGCTCGCCGGGCGTGGCCGGCTGCTCGGGCCGGAAGCCCAACGCGGCCTCCACCGCCTTGTCCAGCAACCACTTCCCCGTCGTCGCCCGCTTCCGTTCGGCCTCGGCGGCGCCCTCCTCCCGGGTGAGGAGTTCCGCGGCGAACACCCGGAGCAGGTCGTGGCAGCCGTAGCGGTCCGGTGAGGTGCCCGCGCGGAGCAGGCTGGCGTCGAGCAGGTCCTCCAGCGCCCGTTCGGCGACCTCGACGGGCTGGTCGGCGGCGACCGCGGCCAGGTCGGCGCCGGTGTCGGTGCCGGGGATCACCGCGAGCCTGCGGAACAGCTCCGCCGACTCTGCGCGCAGGTGCCGGTAGGACGTCGCGAACGCGGCCCGCACCTGCACGTCCCCGACCGCGAGCGCGGACAGCCGTCGACGCTCGTCCGCCAGCTCGGTCACGAGCGCGCCCATCGGCGACGCGGGCATGCCCGCCAGCCGGTTGCCCGCGATCCGCACCGCCAGCGGCACCCCGTCGCACAGCTCCGCGACCCGCCGCGCCGCGGGGAGGTCCGCCGCCACCCGTTCGGCACCGGCGATCGCGCTCAGGAGGTCGACGGCCTGCTGCCGGTCGAGCAGGCCGGGCTCGACCCGGACGACGGCGTCCAGCCCCGCCAGGGTGTTCCGGCTCGTGACCAGCACGACCGAACCGGGGCTGTGCGCCAGCAGCGGCCGGACCTGGGCCTCGGTGGCCGAGTTGTCCAGCAGCAGCAGGACTTTCCGGGTCGCCAGCAGCGATCGGTAGCGCGCCAGGCGGTGTTCGCCGTCGGCCGGGATGGAGTCGGTGGCGACCCCCATCGCGCGCAGCAGCAGGTGCGCCGCGTCGGCGGGAGGGAGCGGTTCGTCGTCCATGCCGCGCAGGTCCAGGAAGAACCGGCCGCCGGGGAAGCGGCCCGCCATCCGGTGCGCGGCGTGCACGGCCAGGGTGGACTTGCCGATGCCCGGAGCGCCGTGCACCACGGCGACCACCAGTTGCTGCTCGTCGCCGACCTCCGTCAGCCGGGCCAGTTCCGGCGCACGGCCCGCCAGGTCGGTGATGGCCTCCGGCAGCGCGCACGGCGCTTCCCCCTGCTCCGCGGCCCGGTTCCGGCTCGTCCGCCGCGCGGACAGGAGGCCGTCCGCCTCCGCCTCGGACAGCTCCAGGCCGGCGGCGAGCAGTTCCGCGGTGCGCCGCTGGGGAGCGCGCGCCCGACCGCGTTCCATGTCGGCGATGGCCCGGACGCTGACCCCGGTGCGGGTCGACAGCTGCTCCTGGGTCCACGCGCCGCGCAGCCTGAAGAACCGCAGCAGATCACCGAACAGCGGTTCGTCCGACGGCGGTGCTCCGGGCATGGTGGTGTGCTCCTGCTCGTTCGGGTCGGGGAACGGCAGAGGATATCGGTGCGCGGCGACCGCCGGTCCCGCGCAGTTCGTCGGTGGCGGACGAAGTGCTCGGCACGGGCTCGGTCGGGCAGGGCGCGCGACGCCGTGCCGCCGTCCGGGTGGGACGACACGGCCCCGATCGCGCCCTGCCCGATCCGGCGTTCCGGAACACTCGCGTGTGGACGGACGGGTTTCCCGGCTACACCAGCGGAACCCGGCCCCAGGCCTGGCAGACCATCTCGCGGACCACGACGCTGTGCGGGTTCGCCAGGTGCTCGCCGAGCTCACCGACGATGTCGTCCAGCTCGACCTCCGTGACGAGCCCCTTGTCCAGGAGCCTCGACCGGGCGCGGTTCGCGAAGTACAGCATCAGCCCGTGGTCCGGGTCGCCCGACATGACCGCGGGCACCGTGGGCGCGAAGCCGACGTCGACGACCCCCGCCGAGCGGAGCAGGGCGGGCAGCTTCTGCCCCTGGTGCACGTCGCCGCTCCACTCCCGCGCGAGCAGGGTGCGGAGCCGGTCCCACACCGGGGCGGTTGGGACGCAGGTCCACGACGTCCAGTCCATCTCGTGCAGCGCGATCCAGCCGCCGGGGCGGGTGATCCGGACCATCTCCCGGACGATGCCCGCAGGGTCGGGGACGTTGACCAGGAGCAGCCGGGCGTGCGCGAAGTCGACGCAGTCGTCCGGCAGTCCGCAGTCGTCGGCGGACGCCGTGACGGCGTCCACGTTGGCGAGCCCGTTCTCCTCGGCCCAGCCCCTGACGGCCTCCGCCATGGACTCCTGCACGTCGACACCGGTCACGCTCCCGGTCGGCCCCACCCTGTCGTGCAGCAGGTCCATGATCCCGAGCGGCCCGCAGCCCATGTCCACCGCGCGCCACCCCGGCAGCACTCCCACGCGGTCGAGCAACGCCGAACTGAGGTCGCGGAGGCCCTCCCCTTGTCTCAGCAGCCTGAGTCGTTCGTCCGGCGAGCCACCGAGCAGGTAATCGGCTCTTCTGGATTCAGCAACGGCACGCACTGGAGCCCTCTATTCTGCTGCACCACAAAGTGGGATGAGGGCCGGTAAACTAGCAAGGTCGTCAAATCGGTGTCAATAATCGGCTGTGAACAATTCACGACTTTTCCCGACAACGTACCCCTCTACCAGGTAAGCCGAAGTGACAACGTCGGTGAAGCTTGACGAATAATGCACACAGTGCTATTAGCTGGTCGAGCACGGCTGAACAACTCGCACATAGTGGGAACTGCACCGACATGACGGCGAGAGCACGTCTGCGCCGCTCAGCGAATTCGTTGCGGCAGTACTTCCCATTCACCATCGACGTCGCTGTAAATCGCACGGTGGACCGCCGACCGCAAACGTCGGGTACTGTTTCGCGAGGTAAAGAAGAACCCGGTGAATATGTCACTCTTCATGGTGAAAATTGCCCGTGAAGGTTGACAACAATGGATGCGGAGTGGCGCGTGGACGTGGTCCGTGAGTCGGCCCTGGCGGGCCGGGTCGTGCTGTGGGAGGAGTCGGCGCGCGACGGCGCCCAGGGCAAAACGCTGATGGACGCGGGGTTCCGGGTCGAGCTGGCCCGCGGCCAGGGTCGGGTCTTCGGCGACGACGGGCCGCGGCACGTGGTGTTCGCGGCCGGGTTCCCCGCGGTGTGCGAGCAGGAGTTCGAGGCGGTTCGCCGCGTCGCCGCCGAGGCCGAGGGCGCGGTGAGCGTGGCCGCGGTGTGCCGGGGCACGGCGTCCGACGTGCGGCAGGCCCTCGCGTCGGTCAAGGGCAGCGCGCACGCCCGGATCATGGTGGTCGTGCCCGCCTCGGAGGCGATGGCGCGGGTGATGGTCCACCGCACCGCGCGCCAGGCGCTCGACGACGGCGTCGGCCTCGTCGCGCTGGCCCGCGACCTCGACGACGCGGTGGCCGTGGACGTGTGCCTGGCCGACGCCTCGCGGGCCGACCACGCGCTGATGGCCGACTACGCCAACGTCGTGACCGCCGCGGGCGCGGGCGTCGTCGTCCTCGCCGACACGGTCGGGTGCCAGCTGCCCGCCGAGACGTCCGCCATGTTCACCCGCGTCGCGGAGCAGGCCGACGACGGCGTGGTGCTCGGCTCGCACCTGCACAACGACCTCGGTCTGGGGCTGGCCAACACCCTCCAGGCCGCCGCGGCCGGGGTGCGCGTGCTGTCCAGCTCCTGGCTGGGCGTCGCCGAGCGCTCGGGCATGGTCGCCACCGAGCAGCTGCTGTTCCTGCTGGGCGGCGATCCCGACCGGGCCGCCGACGTGATCGGCGTCCCCGACGGCCGGGCGCTGTGGTGGACCGCGCCGGACCTCACGCGCCTGCCCGCGCTCACGCGGGCCGTCTCCGCGCACACCGGTGTGCCGCTCACGGTCACCACGCCGATCGTCGGCACCGGGGTCGGCACGATCTCCACCGGCACCCCGTTCGTCCACCCCGGACTGTTCCAGCCCTTCGACCCCTTGGCGCTGCTGGGGATCGAGCCGACCGTGGTCCTCACCCACCTGGCCAGCGCCCGCGTCGTCACCGCCGTCGCCGCGCGCCTCGGCCACGACCTGGACCGCGAGCAGGCCAGGTCCGCGATGGGCTGGGTGAAGGAGCACGCCTACCGCACCGGTCGCGCGGTCGTCGAGGACCGGGCCTTCGCCGAGCACCTCGACCTCCTCACCGCCGGGCAGGACACGCCGTGCCCGTGACCGACCTGGACGGCGCCCGCCGCGCCCTCGACGCGGGCGGCGCGGTGGTGCTGCCCAACCCGGCGCCGCTGACCCACGTGGTGGCGAGCGCCCGCCCCGACGCGGTGAACACGGCCAAGGGCCGCCCCGCCGACCAGCCGGTCGCCCTGTGGGCGCACCACGACGACACCTGGCGTTCCCTGGCGCCCTCGATCGCCCTGGACGGCCCTCCCGCGGCGTTCGTCCGCCGCCTGCTCACCGACGAACTCCTCACCCTCCTCGTCCCCCTCCGCCCCGAGGCGCCTGCATGGCTGGCGCCAGCGAGCAAGGACGGCTGGGCACTGCTGTTCGGCGCCCGCTGGACTCCGCTGCTCCCGTTGCTGGACCGCTTCCCGGTCCTGTACGTCAGCAGCGCCAACACCACCGGCCACCCGCCCGCCGCCACCACGGCCGAGGCGACCGCCATGTTCGCCCCGACGACACCGGTCCTCGCCCTGGCGGACTCGGGCCCGCCTGTCGCCCGGCAGGCAACCACCACGCTCCGCCTGCACGCGGACGGCACGCTCGATCTGCACCGCCACGGCGCCCAGGACCACCCGCACCCGGACGCCGCCGACTACCTGCGCCGCCTTCGGAGTTAGCCGGACGGTGCGTCGATCCGCACCCGGTCGCTGTCGCCGTCGGACAGGAACGACGCCAGGGCCTGCCCCTGTTCGGCCACGGCGTCGCGTTCGGCTCCGGACAGGCCGCGCAGGGGCGTGACGACGACGGTGTCGGCGGTGGCGGTCCACGTGGCCGAGACCCGGCCGTCGACCAGGACGACGCGGGTGCCCGCGACCGACAGGCCGCGGTGGGCGTCGTCGACGATCCGGCCTCGGTCGTGGTAGCCGAGGATCGCGTTGTCGAACGCTGGCAGGAACCGCACCGGTGCCGGGACGTCGGGGTCGGGGCGGGGCGCGTCGGGGAGGTCGAGCAGTTCCCGGCCGCGCTCGTCGCGGAAGGCGACCAGTTCACCGCGCACCGCGGCCACCGCGGCGGGCAGTCCGGCCAGGCCGCACCAGGCCCGCAGGTCGGCTGAAGCCGCGGGCCCGAAGGCGGCGAGGTAGCGCCGCACCAGTTGCTGGCCGACGGGGTCGGAGGCGTCCGGGGACGGAGGGCTGATGTCCTGCCCCAGCCAGGACGGGAGCGGCAGGTAGCGGGCCCCGCCCCTGGTCCGCCACAGCCCGCGCGGCGGCAGCTGCGCCATCGGGACGAGGGCCGCGACCACCACCTCCCCCAACGGCCGCGGACCTGGCGCGGGCCAGCGGTCGGACAGGGCGCGGGCGATCTCCGACATCGTGCGCGGCTCGTCGTCGGCCAGCACCTCCCGGCCCGCCGCCGCCAGCTCCTCCAGGTCGACCCCGTCGAGCTCGCGGCGGTAGGTCCCCAGCACCCGTTGCCGCAGCATGGCGTCGTGGCGGGCCCGCCAGGCCAGCGTGTCGGCCGCGGTGAGCAGGTGCACGGTGCGGCGCATCAGGTGCGTCCGCACCACGCTCCTGCCGACCAGCAGGTCCGACAGCACCGCCGGGTCGAACGCGCGCAGCCGCGACCAGAGCCCGACGAACGGTTCCTGCGGTTCCTGGGCCTGGAGACCGCCGAGGTGCGCGACGGCGTCGAGGACCGGCAGGTCGGAGCGGTCCAGCAGCAGCTGCCGGGCCAGGGTCGCGCGGTTGAGCGCACGGGTGCCGAGGACGGTCATGCCGCGCCGCGCTCCCCCGCCGGACGCCGGCGCAGCGCCGGGCGGGTGATCGCCGGCGGCGAGTAGGCGATGTCGAGCGGGCCTACGTCGTCCCCCGGTTCGGCGATCCGGTCGATCGCGTCGAGCACCTCGTCGTCGAGAACGGTCCCGGCGCCCGCCAGGACGTCCTCCAGGTGCTCCGCCGTGCGGGGACCGATGATCGCCGAGGTGACGTCGGGGTGGGCGATGGTGAACGCCATCGCCAGGTGCGTCAACGACATGCCCGCCTCCTCCGCCAGCGGGATCAGCCGCTCGACCGCGTCCAGTTTGCGCTCGTCGGTCAGGTGCCGCGACACCCAGCGCATCCGCGGGTTGTCGGGCCTGGCCTGGCCCTTGCGGTAGCGGCCGGTCAGCATCCCCGACGCCAGCGGGCTCCACACCAGCACGCCGATGCCGTAGCGCGCGCACGTCGGCAGGACTTCGCGCTCGACGCCGCGGTTGAGGATCGAGTAGGTGGGCTGCTCGGTGCGGAACCGCTGGAGCCCGTGGCGGTCGGCCGCCCACTGGGCTTCGACGATCTCCGACGCGGGCAGGTTCGACGACCCGATGGCGCGCACCTTGCCCGCGCGCACCAGGTCGGTCAGCACCGACAGCGTCTCCTCGACGTCGGTGTCCGGGTCGGGGTGGTGGACCTGGTAGAGGTCGATGCGGTCGGTCCTCAGGCGCCGCAGCGAGTCCTCGACCGCGGTGGTGATCCACCGCCGGGAGCTGCCGCGGCGGTTGGGGTCGTCCCCCATCGGTCCGTTGACCTTGGTGGCCAGCACGACGTCGTCGCGCCTGCCCTCCAGCGCCGCGCCGAGGATCTCCTCCGACTCGCTGCCGGAGTACACGTCGGCCGTGTCGATGAAGTTGATCCCCGCGTCCAGCGCCCGGTGGACCATCCGGGCGCAGTCGTCGCGGTCGGTGTTGCCCGCCTGGCCGAACATCATGGTGCCCAGGCAGTACGGGCTGACCCGGATGCCGGTCCGCCCCAACTCGCGCGTCTTCACGGTGTGCTCGTTCCCTTGTTCGGTGGTGGTCCCGGCCGCGCTTCGACCGGCACGTGGCCACGGTCGCAGGCGTAGCGGACAGGACGTGACCGCTTCTCCGGGCATCATGGAGGACATGCCGAAGACTTCAGCGCGACTGCTGTCGTTGCTCTCGCTGCTCCAGACGCGTCGCGACTGGCCGGGGGCGGCGCTGGCCGAACGGCTGGACATCAGCCCGCGCACCGTGCGCCGCGACGTCGACCGGTTGCGCGGACTCGGCTACCCCATCGCGGCGTTCAAGGGTCCCGACGGCGGGTACCGGCTCGGAGCGGGCGCGGAGCTGCCCCCGCTGCTGTTCGACGACGAGCAGGCCGTCGCGCTGGCCATCGCGCTCCAGATCGCGACCACCAGCGGCGTGGGCATCGAGGAGGCCGCGGCGCGCGCGCTGAACACCGTCCGGCAGGTCATGCCCGACCGGCTGCGCCGCCGCGTCGACACCCTCCGGTTCACCACCGTCGATCGCCCGTCGGCCCGGACGGAACCGCAGGTCGACGGCACCGTGCTGGTGGCGCTCAGCGCCGCCGTCCACGCGCGGGAGGTGCTGCGCTTCGACTACCCCGGACCGGACGACGGCGACGACGCCCCCCGTCCGCCGCGCCGGGCGCAGCCGCACCACCTGGTGACCTGGGGCGGGCGCTGGTACCTCGTCGCGTGGGACCTCGACCGCGAGGACTGGCGCACGTTCCGCGCCGACCGGATCACCCCGCGCACCCCCACCGGCCCGCGCTTCACGCCGCGCGAGCTGCCCGGCGGTGACGTCGCCACGTTCGTGGCGGCCAGGTTCCGCGGCTCCGACAGCTCCGCCGAGTGGCCCTGCCGGGGTGAGGTGGTCCTGGACCTGCCCGCGGCCGCCGTGTCCGAGTACACCCGCGACGGCGTCGTCGAAGCGCTCGGCCCCGACCGCTGCCGGCTGGTCGTCGGCTCCTGGTCGTGGCCCGCGCTGGCCGCGTCCATCGGCCGGTTCGACGCCGACGTCGAGGTCGTCGGCCCGCCCGAGCTCAGGGACGCCTTCGCCCTCCTGGGCCGCCGGTACACCGCCGCGGCGACCGACCCACCGGCCCGATGAGCCGGTGCAGCATGATGTCCGCGTGGAACAGAGCTCCGGGAGTGCGGTAGTCGTCGGGTCGAAGGACGAGCTGGGCGGACTGCTGCGGCGGATCACCGCCGTCACGCGCGCGGTGTCGGACGACCTCCGGAAGCCGGTGGACGACGAGGCGGCGCGACGGTTGACCGCCGAACTCGACGAGATGGCCGTCGCCGTGCGCGACCTGCCGCTGCGGCGGCCGTGGACCGGGATCGTCCGCACGGTCGACGAGACCGCGGGCGACGTCCTCGCCGCCGTGCGCGACCTGCTCGAACCGGCCGAGGACCAGGAACAGCGGCACCTCGACCGGCTGCCGCTCCGCGTCGCCGAACTGGAGGCCGCGCAGGCACTCCTCGACGCCGACACCACCTCCGACCTCGACGCCCTAACGAGCTTCAGCGAGCTGGCGAGCCGGGTCACCGGCAGCACGGATCCCCTCGTCTGGGACGACCGCGGGTGGTCCGCCATCGAGACCGCCATCGGCGAACCGCTGCCCCGGCTGACCGGGCTCGGCGTCCAACTGCTGGTGCTGGCGCTGCCGGCGCGGGTGGTGTTCGACGAGGTGTCGTTCGACGACGCCGTGCGGACGTCCTACGCGGCCTTCCGCTCCTCGCCCGACCGGCTGGCCGCGCTGCTCGGCGATCCCCACGTGCGGGCCGACCTCGCCGAGGCGCACGACCACCTGATGTCCGGCAGGCTGGTCACCGCCGCGCTGCGGGCCGCTTCCCACCCGGAGGACACCGCGCTGCCGGACCTGGCCCGCGACCTGGCCGACGGCCTCGGCAGGCGGCTGGCGACGGCGCTGCGGGCCGTCCGGACCGACACCCCGTACGGCACGCTGCGCGCCGAGGTCGACGACGCGCCCGCCGCCGATGTCGACGTCCGGGACCCGCTCGACCACCACATCGCGGGCATCGAGGCCGTCCACGCCGCGTACATCGGCCTGATCGTCGCGGCGGCGCGGAGCCGGGCCGACCTGTCCGACCCGCGCGGTCTCGACCTGCTCGGCCTCGACGCCGCGCGGACGACCGAGGTCGGGCTCCGCATCTGGGGTTGGCAGGTCGACTCCGTCTCGCTCGACGACACCTCGCTGACCGTGGAGGCGACGCTGCCCCTCGACGCGAAGGTGGTGACGGCCATCGGCGTGATCGCCCCGTACCTGCCGGAGGGGGTGTCGACGGTCGCCCTCACCCTCACCGGCCCCGACGACCGCCGTCACCACCTCGAAGGGCCGCTGGCCCCCTGGAACGCCTACAGCACACCGGACAGCGACAAGACCGTCGCCCTCGCCGACGTGCTCGGCTCCCTCGTCTTCGACGGCGCCCCCGCCATGCCGCGGGCCGTGCACCGCAGGCTCGTGGCCACCTGGGCCGCGACGGGGATGAAGCAGGACCCGCCGGTCGCCGTCCCCCGCCTGCGCCGCCTCCGCGAGTCCGCGCGGCTCGTGGGCGACGACGAGCTGGCCAGCGCGGTGACCGGCGTGATCACCGTCGTCCGCAACGGCCTCCAGAAGGTCATGCTCGACCCGAAGTCCGCCAAGGACCTGCCCCTCCTGATCGGGTGGGCGCGCACCCCGGCACCCGACCCCGCGGCCTTCGCCGACACCCTCGGCGCGCTCGCGATCCTGCAGAGCACCCCCACGCAGAGCGCTCCCGCCCAGAGCGCCCCCGCGCAGGAGGCCCCGGTCCAGGACACCCCGGCCCAGGACGTCCCCGCGTCCGATCAGACGTAGGCGAACAGCGGGGGGAAGACCAGGACGACGATCCAGGCCCACCCCGCGAACACCGGGAGGTACGCGGTCTGCCAGCGTTCGACCGCCGCGAAGGGCGTGCGGCGGCGGACGAGTCCCAGCGCCAGCCACGCCGACCAGGCGAGGTTGGCCAGCAGGATGACGTTCTCCCCGAGCGCCGCCGCCTTGTTGGGGGTGGTGCCGAACTCGGTGATGCGCCCGGTGATCTCCAGCAGCACCAGCACGTCGATGATCAGCGCGCTGACGACGAGGGCGAGTTGGAGCTTGTCGAACAGGCTGGGCGGGGCCAGCGGGTCGCGGGCGGAGATCGAGTAGAGCAGCAGCGCCAGCACCACGACGAGCAGCAGGTCGAACAGGATCAGCGCCTCCCGCTCGACGTCGATGGCGCCGCTGGTCACGGCGAGCGCGACGAGGAAGGCCAGCAGCACCGCGGTGAACAGCGGCGTGAACAGCCGGGTGAGCACCGGGGCGATGTTCTCGACGACGCTCTGCTTGGCCTCCACGAGCCAGCCCGCCACCACCAGGCCCGCCGCCGCGCCGCAGGGGACGAGCCACTGGCCGACGAACGCGTCCGGTGTGATCCCGATGGCCGCGAAAGTCCCGAACAGGAACGCGACGAGCACCGCTCCGCCGAGGGCGATGAGGACGTAGTAGATGAAGCACTCGCCGGTGAAGCGGACGAAGTCCATCCGCCGTCGCGGGGCGCGCAGGTCGTCCGACACGTAGGCGAGGCCGACCACGAACCACAGCGCGATGGCGAGGTGGATGGCGGTCAGCACCAACGACTGGGACTCCTCCCCGAGCGGGAAGGCGTTGGCCCCCACCGCTCCGAGCGCGAACAGCGCCACCAGGACCGCGATCACCGCCCTCCCTGCCCTGCGGCGCCAGGCGAGGAAACCCGCCAGCCAGGGCAGCACGAGCAGGGTGGCGTTGGTCGCGTAGAACGCGGGGTCGTCGTCGAAGCCCTTGCCGAGCAGTTCGGGCACCTTGACCGCCACCGCCGCGCCCGCCGCGCAGGCGATCATGGCGAGCAGGTCGCGCCGCGAGCGCGGGGTGTCCCGCTCCGGGCCGTCGGTGTCGCCGCTGAGCACCAACTGCTTCCACAGCCGTTCGGAGTGCTCCCTGGCGAACTCGCGGGACAGGTCGTCCAGGCTCCCCATGCGCTTGACCGCGACCAGGAACGCCTCGTCGGCGTGCAGGCCGACGGCGACCAGCTCGTCCACCGAGCCGCGGAGGTGGTCCTCGAGCTCGTCCGCGTCGGAGGACCGCAGCTCCTTGCGGCGCTGCACGTAGTGCCGCCACTGGGAGAACTGCGCTTCCAGCCCGTCCTGACCGTCCGTCATGCGAGTCCCCCCAACGCGGCCGACGGGCTGCCGCCCGCGCCGTTCCAGATCTCCTTGAGCGCGTCCACGACCGTGTCCCACTGCCTGCGCTGCTCGGCCAGCTCGGCCAGGCCGCTGCGGGTCACGCGGTAGTACTTGCGCCGCCGCTCCCCCACGACCGACCGCCAGCTGGACTCCACGTGGCCGAGCCGTTCGAGCCGGTGCAGCAGCGGGTAGAGCAACCCCTCGGTCCAGTCCAGCTCTCCCCCGGACAGCTCGTTGATCCTCTTGAGGATGGCGTAGCCGTAGCTGTCCGCCTCCGCCAGGATGCCCAGCACCATCGGCGTCGCCGAGGCGGCCACCAGATCCTTCGCGACTTTCACGCGACCTCCACCCGTCTCGTACCTAGCTCTGCGATGCATAGTAGCGCTAGGTATCGGACGGCGCAAAGACGCCCAGGGGTGCAGGACGTTCACGAATGTGACCGGAACAGGGCGCCCCTGTTCACGAACATGACCGGCGACATTGCCCTTTCCCCGAAAGAGACCCGGCGGCGATCATCGGCGACATCCTCCGACCTGTGCGTTCGATCGAATTCGACGGCGATGATGTCGAACGAGCCCGAAAACCGCCGTTGACCAGCCGGTTACGCCCCATCTACAGTCCGACGGGAAAGCGGTTTCCGGCGCGAACGGGCACGAAGCGCCTTCTCCAATTCGATTTCCACCATTGCACCGCCATGCGTGGATGGGATTCGCGAGCACATTTTCGACAAGGCCGAACACCAGTCCCGGAATCGCGGGACGTCGGGAAGTGGAGTTGTCATGAGCACATCGGATCGACCCCCGTCCACGCGGAGGTCGCACGGCACGCGGTGGCGGTTGGGCGCGGCGGCGGCCGTGAGCGCCACCGCGCTGGCGGCCACGATCGCCGCCCTGCCGATCGCCTCGCCGGCGGAGGCGGCGGTCGGCGCGGGGACGTACGCGGTCGCGAACTCGGGCAGCGGGCTCTGCCTCGACGTGCCGGGGGGCAGCACGGCGAGCGGCGTGCAGCTCCAGCAGGCGTCGTGCGCGGGCAGCGCGGGCCAGAAGTGGGTGCTGACCGCGGCCAGCGGCGGGTTCCGAATCTCCTCGGTCGCCAGCGGTCTGTGCGTCGGCGTCCGGGACGCCTCGACGTCGGCGGGCAAGGCGGTCGAGCAGGAGTCGTGCACCGGCGCCGCGGGCCAGGTCTGGTCGTTGACCGAGAGCGGGACCGGCTACCGCGTGGTCGACACCAACGGCGGCAAGTGCCTGAACCTCAAGGACAACTCCACCTCCGCGGGCGCGCTGGCGCAGACGAACTCCTGCGACAGCGCGGCCACCAAGCAGTGGGCGTTCACCGTCGCGGGCGGTGGTGGTGGTCCGACCACGACCACCACGACGACGACCACCACGACCCCGCCGGGCGGCGGCGGCGGTGACGGCAGCGGGGCTTGGCCGTCCGATACCGGCAGCGTGCACCAGACGACGACGGTCAACGCGGGCACGTTCTTCGACGGCGGCATGAAGCGCTACTACGGCATCGGCGACGGCGGCCAGGGCGAGAGCCAGGACCCGATGTTCGAGGTCGCCAACGGCGGCACCATCCAGAACGTCCTCCTGGACGCCCCCGCGGGCGACGGCATCCACTGCCTGGGGTCCTGCACGATCCGCAACGTGTGGTGGAACGACGTCGGCGAGGACGCCGCCACGTTCCTGAGCGCCAGCTCGTCGGCCACCTACCTGGTGGACGGCGGCGGCGCGAAGTCCGCCGAGGACAAGGTGTTCCAGCACAACGGCGCGGGCACGCTGACCATCCGCAACTTCCAGGTGCACAGCTCCGGCAAGCTGTACCGGGCGTGCGGCAACTGCACCACGTCCTACAAGCGCAACGTGGTCCTGGACGGCGTGACCGCGCGGTCCACGAAGGCGCTCGCGGGCATCAACACCAACTGGGGCGACACCGCCCGGTTCTCGCGGATCACCGTCTACGGCACCACCTCGATCTGCGACAAGTACAAGGGCGTGCCGAAGGGCGAGGAGCCCACGAAGATCGGCTCCGGTGCCGACGGCGTGAACTGCATCTACCAGCCGTCCGACATCACCCAGAAGTAGCGCCGACCGGAATCGGGGTCGTGTCCTCGCAGGTCACGGCCCCGATTCCAGGCCCACTAGACCGTCGTGGCGATTGACAGCCACGCACCCGAACCTCAATCTGGGAGCGCTCCCAGATCGCCGCTACTGTCAACGAGGACACTCGACGATGCGCACACGTTCCACGGTTCTCCCCGTCCTGGCCATGGTCGCCGCGTCAATCCTGGTGCCGGACGCGGGGGCGGACGCCGCCCCCGGCGTGAGCGTCACCGTCAACGCCCGAGCCGGGTTGGAGACCGTCAGCGACACCGCTGTCGGCGCCAACCACGCCATCTGGGACACGACGCTCGGCACGCCCGAGGTCGCCGACCTGATGAAGGGCGCGGGCGTGCAGGCCCTGCGCTACCCCGGCGGCTCCTACTCCGACATCTACCACTGGCGCGACCACACCGCGCCCGGCGGCTACGTCGCCCCCAACACCGACTTCGACCACTTCATGGCGGGTGCCCAGCGCGCCGGGGCCAAGCCGATCGTCACCGCCAACTACGGCACCGGCACGCCGCAGGAAGCCGCCGACTGGGTCCGCTACGCCAACGTCGAGAAGCACTACGGCGTGAAGTACTGGGAGATCGGCAACGAGATCTACGGCAACGGCCACTACGGCTCCGGCTGGGAGGCCGACGACCACCCGGAGAAGACCCCGGCGGAGTACGCGACGTACGTCAGGCAGTACGCCGAGGCGATGAAGGCCGTCGACCCGACGATCAAGATCGGCGTCGTGCTGACGACGCCGGGCGAGTGGCCGGACGGGATCGTGGCCGCGGGCGACGCGGGCACGTGGAACCAGGTCGTGCTGTCGATCGCGGGCCCGGTCGTGGACTTCGGGATCGTGCACTGGTACCCGACCGGGACCAACGGTCCCGAGTCGCTGTCCAAGACCAACCGGGTCGCCGACTTCGTGCGGATGGCCCGCGAGCAGGCGACCCGCTACGCGCACAAGGACCTGCCCATCTCGCTGACCGAGGTCAACACCTCCTACGGGATGAACACCCAGCCGGGGGCGCTGTTCGCGGCGGACGCCTACGCGACCCTGTTGGAGAACGGCGTGTTCACCGTCGACTGGTGGAACGTCCACAACGGACCGACGAGCTACTCCACGGTCGCCGGGCAGCCCGACTACGCCGACTTCGGGCTGCTGTCCAGCGCGCAGTGCCTGGCCGACGGGACGACCTGCGAACCGGGGCTCAACACGCCGTTCGCGCCGTACTACGCGCTGGCGATGACGTCGAAGTTCGCCGGGCCCGGCGACCAGCTCGTCCAGGCCGCCGCGTCCGACCCGCTGGTCAAGGTGCACGCCACCCGCAAGCGCGACGGCGGCCTGGCGGTCCTGCTGCTCAACCAGGACCCGGACGCCGCCAAGACGGTCGCCCTGGACTACGCGGGCTTCACCCCGGCTGCGAGCGCGCAGGTCCTGACCTACACCAACGGCGCCAAGAGCATCGCGACCACGACGGGCACCAGCGCGGCCACGACGCTCCCGCCGTACTCGTTGACCACGCTCGTCCTGCGTCCCAAGACCGCCACCGCGCTGCCCGCCGCGCCCGCCCGTCCCACGGCGTCCGCGGTCACCGACCGCGAGGCCACCATCTCGTGGACGCCGACCATTCCGGGCGTGAAGTACGAGATCCACCGCCAGGTCGGCACGACGACCCAGCAGTGGGGTGAGACCACGGGTACCTCCTTCACCGTCCACAACCTCACGCCCGCCACGCGGTACACGGTCAACGTGGTCGCCCGCGACAGCGCGGGCCGCGTCTCGTGGTCCTCGCCGCCGGTCACCTTCACCACCGCCACCCCGGCCGCGTCGACCTGCGCGGTCGCGTTCGCCGACGTCAACGACTGGGGCAACGGCTACGTGGGCAGCGTCGACATCACCAACACCGGCACCACCCCGGTGGACACCTGGGCGCTGACGTTCGAGTGGCCGACCACGTGGCAGCAGGTCAGCAGCGGCTGGAGCGGCACCTGGACCCAGACCGGCACCACCGTGCAGGTCGCCAGCAACGCCGACAACCGCGTCATCGCACCCGGCGCCACGACGAACACCGGGTTCGTCGGCGCCTACCAGGGGCCCAACGCGCCGCCGACCGCGTTCCGGCTCAACGGCACCCTCTGCACGACCCGCTGAGGCCGGCTTCCCGCCGTGCGACCGTGTTATCGTCGGTCGCACGGCGGGACCCACGCCGAACCTCCACCGACCGCCCCCAGCGCGGTCCTCCACCGGAGGCAAAGGGACTTCTCGTCTCGGGTCGCTGTCCTGGTCTGTCCGGTCTCGGACGTGGTGGTCGCTGGGGGACGCCGTTCGAGGCGCGGAAGGCCAGACGTGACGGCGAACGGGAACCTCAAGCGCAGGGTACGTGCCCGCGCGGCCAGAACCGGCGAGTCCTACACCGCCGCGCTCCGGCACTTCCGACCGACTCCACCAGGAGACGACATGTCGGAGACGAGAACCCTGCGGCTGGCGGTGGCGCAGACCCACCTGCGCCCGGATCCCGGTGACCGCGACGAGTTGCGCGAGAGCGGCCGTGACGTGCGGGCGCTGGTGCGCGAGGCGCACGAGGCGGGCGCGCGGGTCGTGCACTTCCCCGAGGGCGCGATGTGCTCGCCCCACAAACGCGTCATGTCCGCCGACGGCCCGGACCGGGTCGGGCCCGCCCGGTGGGACCGGTTCGACTGGGAGGTCCACCGGCGGGAGCTGACCGCCACGGCCGCGTTGGCCGGTGAGCTGGGAATCTGGGTCGTCCTCGGGGCCGTGCACCGGTTGACGGGGCCGCGGCGTCCGCACAACAGCCTGTACGTGATCTCCGATCGCGGCCGGGTCGCCACGCGCTACGACGAGCGGATGCTGTCGAACACGAAGGTCACCCGCATGTACACGCCGGGGGCGGCTCCGGTCACCTTCGAGGTCGACGGCGTGCGGTTCGGGCTGGCGCTGGGCATGGAGGTCCACTTCCCCGAGGTGTTCCTCGAGTACGAGCGGCTCGACGTCGACTGCGTCCTGTTCTCCACGGCGGGACCGGGCGGCCCGGACGTGGACGACGTCTTCGCCCTGGAGGCGCGGGCGCACGCGGCCACCAACAGCTTCTGGGTGAGCTGCTCGGGTCCCGCGACGGTCGACGCCCCGTCGGGCATCACCTCCCCCGACGGCAGGTGGGCCGCGCGCTGTCCCCGTGACGGGGTGCGGGCGATCGTGGTCGCCGACCTCGGCCGCGACCCGGACGACCCGGCGCGGCCGTGGCGGCGCACGGCGCGCTCGGGCGTCTACGACCCGCACCTCGCGCACGACGACGTGCGGAGCGGGGACCGGAGCGCGTTCTGATCCCACCGCCGGTCCGCGGACACCCGTGGACCGGCGGCCCGGTCGTGTCAGGACACCAGGTACTCCAGGTCGCGCAACACCTCCGAGGCCGCGATCGGGTCGAGGTCGGCGAACGTGGCGGGGCCGGTGCCGTGCGCCGCGACCACCCGGACCCCGGTCAGCTGATCAGGAGCGTCGGGGTCGTGGAACGAGTAGCCGTGGAACGCGACCTCGACGATCCGACCGCCAGGCCACTCCCTCGACAGCCCGGTGTTGTTGTCGTTGAACACCCAGCCCCGCGCGGCCAGCACCCACTCCTTGCGGCCCGCGGTGGCCCGGCCGACGAACCGGGTCAGCTCACCGCGGTCGGCGTCGGCGTCGGGCAGGGTGAGCAGTTCCCGGCCGACCTGGGGGAACGGCTGGATGATCTCGTAGTCGGTGAAGACCGTCGACCACTCCTCGCGGTCCGCGGCGAAGTGCCACGGGTGCGCCACCCCGATCGTCGCGGCCGGGTCGAGGTCGACGGTCTTGTCGTCGAGGTCGGCGAACGTGCGGTCCTCGGCCGGGCGGAAGGTCGTCACGACGGCGTCCCGCTCGTCGAAGGTGGCCCAGAGCAGCCGCTGGGCCAGCCGCCACATCAGCGGGTGGTCCAGGAACAGCCGCCGGAAGTCCGGTTCGCTCCAGCGCCGACCGGCGACCATCGCCACTTCGAGCGCCCCGGCCCGTTCCTTCACGATGGTCTGCACCTCCTTCTTCAACGCCGTGTACCGCTTGACGGCGGCCGACGCCAGCTCGGCGTCGTCGGTGGCCGCCGGGCGGGGCATCCGGGTGAGCGCCGTGCCGTGCTGGTCGGTGATGTGCGGGGTGAACTGGGCGTCGAAGCCGACGGTGACGTGCCGCGGCCGTAGTCGAGCGTCGTCCGGGCGTCGGCGTCGAGGCCGAGGTCCGGCACGAGCCGGTCGGCGAGCTGCTCGGGGCCCAGGCCGCGGGCCCGTGCGACGTCGTCCAGCCGTTCCTCGGCCAGCCGCCGGAAACCCCTGGTCTTCGCTTTGCGGGCCAACCGGTGCAGCTGCCTCAGCGCGTCCTCGGTGCCGAGGGCGGCGAGCACGTCCATCCCGGTCCGCACCCGGCCGCTGCTGCCCTTCGCCCACGACGGGAACAGCTCCGCCAGCGGGGACGCGACGCTGTCGTCGCCCAGCAGGGCCAGCGCGGTCATGGCCAGGGCGCTCTTCGGCGGGTAGTGGGCCGCCCGCCACTGCACGAAGACCGCCCAGGCGAACGCGGCGAGGTCGTGCGGCTCGCACAGCGCCCGCACCTCCTCGATCCCGGCGTGGGCGGCCGCAACCTTCGACACCGCGAGCAGCGCGCACAGCTGCCGGACCGCGTTCCGGGACAGCGCTTCTCCCCCGTCCCGCAGCGCCACGGCGGGCAGCGCGGGCAGGACCAGCCAGTCGGGCAGATCCGGGGCGCGCACCGCCTTGCCGCCGCTCCCCCGCGGCGGCCCGGCGAGGACCGGCGGGGTCGCGCCTTCGGCGACCGGCGTTCCGGGGGACGTCACGTCGCCGAGGATCGCCTCCGCCCTGGCCCGCGTCGGCTCGTCGAGCGCGGACAGCGCCTCCGCGACCCCGTCCGGGTGGGCGAGCACGTGGTTGCGCAGCAGTTCGGCGACGGTGCCGCCGGTGGCCTTGGCGAGCAGCCCCCGCAGGGCGCGCTCGGGATCGCGCTTGGCCGCGGTCAGCAGCGCGGGGCGGACGTGGTTGCGGTCGACCCGGTCCACCAGGCGCCCGAACGCGTCGTCGGCCCGGATCGAGGCCAGCGCGCCGATCGCGCGCTTCTCGTCGTCGGCCGAGCCGAGGAACTTGCGGTAGCTCTGCGCGTCGTGCCGGTCCAGCAACCCGGCGAGGCCCGCGCCCAGGCCCGCGCCGCCGGTGGCCACGATCTCCCGCACGCGGTCGCGCGTCCCCGACGGCAGCAGGTCGGCCGCGGCGGCGGGCAGCCGCGGATCGGCCAGCACCTGCCTGCCGAGCAGATCGGTGTAGATCGACGGTTCGTCCGGGTTGGACACGTCCTGCCGCTTCCAGTGCTCGTTCTCGTGCGTCGACAGCGGTGCCGACTCCAGCTCGTGGAGCACGCGCAGCGCCCGCACCGGGAACCGCGTCAGCGCACCGGACTTCAGCAGCGTCGCCAGCCGGGCGTGCTCCGCGCCGATGGTGCTCCGGCACAGCAGTCGGAACGCCTCGTCGGTGGGTGCAGCCGCGAGCAGGCGAAGACCGTCGACGCCCAGGCGGTGGCGGTACCTGAACTTGTCGCGGTCGTTCAACCTCAGCAGCTCGAGGTAGAACGGCCCGACCAGGATCGGGGCGGCGGCGGGGCCGACCCCGTCCAGGATCGTGCCGACGACGTCGACGCGGTGGTAGCCGAGCATCCGGTCCCCGATCCGGTCCTGGAGGAGTTCCAGGTGCCCGACCGTGCTCGCGGCCAGCACGAGCAGCCCGCGCAGCGTCCGGGTGCCGGGCCGGTCGGCCGCGCAGTCCTCGTCGACCCAGGCCACCTCCGTCGGCGCCAGGTAGGAGGTGATGATCCGCTGCTCGGGCGAGATCCGGTACCCGCCCAGCTCCCGGACGACCCGGTGGTACTCGTCGTCGGCCGCCGTGGCCAGGCGGGTGCGGACCGCGCGGGCGGTGGCGGCGAGGGAGTCCTGGTCCTCCGACCGCCAGGAGGAGCTGTAGTCGGGGAAGGCCGGGTCGTGGGTCCAGAACGCGCTGCCCTCCTCCTTGACCAGGACGGCCAGTTCGGCGGCGGCGCACGCCGCGAAGACGATGCCGTAGCGGGAGATCCAGGCGTCCACGGCGGGGAAGGCCTCGGTGTTCCCCGTCCTGGCGTAGGCGAGGGTCATCAGGACGCCGACGGCGGCGGCCCGCGGAGTCGGTTCGGCGGGGTCGCCGGGTCCCAGCCAGCCGCGCAGGTACTCCGTGCCCTCGGCGAGCAGCACCGGGTCGAGGGTGACGCCGCGTCCCGGTGGCAGCAGCTCCTTCCGGTGCTTGACGGTCCGCTCGGAGGTGAGCCAGGCGCGGTACGCCTCCGCCGCGTCCGGTGGAACGGGGATGTCCGGCCCCGGCAGACCGCCTCGGCGGCGGTGGAGCGCCGTCCGCCACACCTCGGGCACGACGAACTCGTTCTCGTCAGGCAGGACCAGCTTGCGCATTCGTGAACTTCATGATCGGTCGGGACGCCCGACGCTAGAGGTGGGGTACGACAGGTTTTCGCGGCCGATCCGGGGGCGGCGAGAAGTCGTCAACGTTGATCCACTGCGGCTCGCGCGTTCACGGGGAGTCAGTCGTGCCGTCACCTGCGTTTGATCTCATTTTCGCGACACTTCTTCATGTTTGTTCCGGTGACGGGCCTCACATTGGTACTGAGGTGTCCACAGCTCACCGAGCCGCCCGGTGACCGCGCGAGAAACCGACGAGGAGCGCACGTGCACGCAGTGACAGCCAGGGCATCGGTGGACAGCACGCCCCCCACCCGCGGGCGGAGGCGGTTCGGGAAGGTGGCGGCCGTGATCGGCACGACCATCGCGATGATGGTGGCGATCCCCGGCATCGCCCTCGCCGACCCGCCGCAGGCGCTCGACTGGAGCGCACCGCAGGAGGACCGCGCCTTCGAGCCCGCGTTCGACTACGACGGCGACGGCTGCTACCCCACCCCCGCGATCGGCCGTGACGGCACGATCGCTCCGGGGCTGAAGACGTCCGGCGCGGTCAACGGCAGTTGCCACGACTCGTGGGACCTGGACAACACCAACGCCTACTCGCGGGTGAAGTGCAACAACGGGTGGTGCGGCTACCTCTACGGGCTGTACTTCGAGAAGGACCAGGCGGTGGCCGGATCGGGTCTCGGCGGGCACCGGCACGACTGGGAGCACGTGGTGGTGTGGGTGCAGAACGGCGTCGCGCAGTACGTGTCGACGTCCGCGCACGGCAAGTACAACATCTACTCGCGCTCGCAGGTGACCTGGGACGAGACGGGCACCCACCCCAAGGTCATCTACCACAAGGACGGCCTCTCGACGCACTGCTTCCGGCTCGCGAGCTCCACCGAGCAGCCGGAGAACCACAAGGGCACCTGGCAGTACCCGCCGCTGGTGGGCTGGGACAACTACCCGGCTGGCCTGCGCGACAAGCTGACGTCGGCCGACTTCGGCTCCGCCCAGCTCGACCTCCGCGAGGGTTCGTTCGCGGGTTCGCTCGCGAAGGCGAAGCCCTCCGCGATCCCCTTCAACCCCAACGCGTGACCCCCTGACGGACCAGGGCCACCCGCGCCGGTGCCCCTGGTCCACCGGTGCGGTGGTGGCGCGCGAACCACCACCGCACCGGCACACCCCCGTGGTGCCGGGGCCTCAACCCCACTCGCTGAACCTCAGCCACGACCGCAGGTTCTCCGCGTCGTCGGCCGCGACGGGCTCCGCCGGGGTGTCCTCGGCCCGGCGGAGCGCGCCGAACATCGACGCCCACACCAATCGCGTGCACGCCGTGACCCTGGGCGCCAGGCGGTTCAGGTCGGCGTAGCCCGCGAGCCGCGAGACCGAGATCGCGGCCAGCGCCCGGCCGCCGCCGCGCAGCGGTGCCGCCACGCAGGTCACGTCGTGGAAGCACTCACCCCGGTCGAAGGCGACCCCCGCGTCCCGCACGGCGGCCAGCTCGGTCCGCAGCGTGTCCGCGCGCGTGATGGTGCGGCGGGTGCGGGGCGCGTGCTCACCGGCGACGTGCGGTTCCACGGCCGGGCCGCCGAACCCGAGCAGCGCCTTGCCCGACGCGGTGCAGTGCGCGGGCAGCCGACCACCGACCTGGAACGGCGGGACCGACTCGCGCGGATCGCCGATCTGTTCGAGGCACACGACTTCCGGACCGTCGAGCACGAACAGGTGCGCCCAGTGGCCGGTCTCCCGGTGCAGCGCGATCATCTGCGGGAGGGCGGCGCGGCGGAGGCGGTTGTGGTGGGAGGCGAACGCGCCGAGTTCCAGCAGGCGCAGACCCAGGCGGTACTCGCGGCCCTCGCGTTCGAGCCAGCCGACCTGGACGAGCTGGTCCATGAGGCGGTGGACAGTGGTCTGGGAGAGGCCGGAGTGCCGGACCACGTCGGTGAGGGTGAGGGTGGAGCGCTGGCCTTCGAAGGCGTTGAGGATGCGGGTCGCTTTGACCAGGAGCGGGGGTGTGGTTGACGGGTCTTGTGGCATCGGGGGCTCCCCAGGGGCTTCCGGGGGGAGGGTATCGGATGTGGGGTGGGTGTCGTGCTGGGTCAGTGGGTGTGGGCGGGTGTGGTGCTGGGTCGCCGGTGGCGGATCCAAGGTCTCCGGGTGCGGCCTGCTTGACTTGGGGCCCCTCTTTTCGGCCCTCGGCGGTCTAAAAGGGCAGGTGGTGGTGCTCCTGCCCGCCGTCGAAAGTGCAGGGCCGAAAAACCCCGAGTAAAGCCGGCCGCACGGCGGACGAGTGCTGCTCGGTCGGCGGTGGTCAGGCGGTTTGCTTGGTGCCGTTGTGGTTGGGCGGTTTGCTCGGTCGGGCGTGGGGTGGGCGCTTTGTCCGGTGGGTGGTGGTCGGGTGGTGCCATGACGGTGAGTCCGGACGTGAAGTGGTCCGTGGTGGTGCGGAACTTCGGCTCTGCTTCTTGTTGTGCAGTAGGGGTTTCACAGCATGGGGTCGGAGACGTCGAAGCCGAATTCGTTGCGTCCGAAGAGGACCAGTGCGCGTTCCGGGTCGTTGGCGACGTGGCCGCGGCCGTTGTGGACGTCGCGCCATGCTCGCTGGACCACGTTGTCACCTGTGCGCATCGCGCCGCCGCCCGCGTTTTCCACCAGGAGGTCCACCGCGGCGACCGAGCGTTCCGTGGCGAGCACCTGGTCGCGGCGCAAGCGGGTGCGCAGTGCCATCGGTGGGTCCTCGCCGCGTTTGGCGCAGTCGTACAAGTCGGAGATGTTGCGGATGAGCTGCAACCAGGCCGCGTCGATGTCGCTGGCCGCGCGGCCGATGCGGACCTGGGCGAACGGGTCCTCGGCGGCCCTGGACATGCCGGCGACCCTGATGCGGTCGCGGGTGGCGTCGACGTACCCCTGGTAGGCCGCCTCGGCCATGCCGACGATCGGTGCGGAGATGGTGGAGGTGAAGATCGAGCCCATCGGCAGGCGGTAGAGGGGTTCGGGGTTCACGGCGTGGCCGGGGCGGATTCGTGCGGCGATCTGCTCGGCGCCGATCGTGCGGTGGGCGGGTACGAACGCGCCCTCGACGAGGACGTCGTTGCTGCCGGTGCCGCGCAGGCCGACGGTGTCCCAGACCCGGTCGACGGCGTAGTCCGCGCGCGGCAGCAGGAAGTGCCGCATCTCCACGGGTTTTCCGTCGTCGTCGCGCACCATCCCGCCGAGCATCACCCAGTCGGCGTGGTCCGAACCGGAGGAGAACCCCCACCGCCCGGTGAGCCGGTAGCCGCCGTCGACACGGGCCACTTCGCCGACCGGTGCGATCGACGAGCAGATCCGGGCGTCGCGGTCGACGCCCCAGACGTCCTCCTGCGCGCGCGGGTCGTACAGCGACAGCTGCCACGTGTTGCTGCCGAACACGCCGACCACCCAGCCGGTCGACCCGCAGGCGCGGGCCAGCTCTCTGACGCAGTCCAGGAAGACGGCGGGGTCGGCGGCGAGCCCGCCGTGCAGTCGGGGCTGGCACAGCCGGAACAGCCCGACGGCCTCGAGTTCCTTGATCGTCGCGTCCGGTACGCGGCGCAGCGCCTCGGCCTCGTGGGCGCGTCCGCGCACCGCCGGGGCCAGTGCGCGGACCGCCGTGAGAACGTCCTGTTCGCTCATTCGCGTCCTTCGGGGCTCGGTCCGGCGCGTTCCGGACACCACGAACGCTACGGAGTTCGATCACCCGCTGGACGGTCGTTCTCCCGCTGAGCGGAAAAGTCGTCAACTTCCGCTCAGCGGGAGGAACGTGGCCCTGATCACGCGTTCGGGGAATGGGACGGGCGGGCCGTCGCGTCGTCCCGGTGCCACAATCGGAGCCGCGCCGACGTTGGAGGAACCCGTGCCGCTGTCCTCGGAACCGTTGCGGAAGCTGGGCTTCCTGACCATCGGCCTGTTCGACGAGGCCGACCCCCGGCGGGGGCACGAGTCCACGTTGGACATCATCGCGCTGGGTGAGCGGCTCGGGTTCGACAGCGCCTGGGTGCGCCACCGGCACCTCCAGCACGGCATCTCCTCCCCCGTCGCGGTGCTGGCGGCGGCGTCGCAGCGCACCAGCCGCATCGAACTGGGCACGGCGGTCATCCCGCTGGGCTGGGAGAACCCGCTGCGGCTCGCCGAGGACCTGGCGACGGTGGACATCCTGTCCGGCGGGCGGCTCAACCCCGGCATCAGCGTCGGGCCGCCGATGCGGTGGGAGCAGGTCAAGGACGCGCTGTACCCGGACACCGCCGAGGCCGAGGACTTCGGCTACGGCAGGGTGAAGCGGCTGCTGGACCTCGTGCGCGGCGAGAAGGCCGCGGACATCGGCGGTGTGCAGGGGTTCGAGGTGTTCTCCGACCGGGTGCAGCCGCAGTCGGCCGGGCTGGGCAAGCGCCTGTGGTACGGCGGCGCGAGCCTGCGGTCGGCCCGGTGGGCGGGCGAGAACGGGATGAACTTCCTGACCAGCAGCGTGGTGAAGGCCGAGGAGGCCGAGGACTTCGCCGAGATCCAGCGTTCCCACGTCCAGGAGTTCCGCGCGCACCACCCCGACGGCCGGAACGCCCGCGTGTCGCAGGGGCTCGTGGTCATCCCGACCGACAGCGCCACCGCCGAGCAGCGCGCGAAGTACCTGGCCTACGCGGAGAAGCGCACGCCGCGCACAACGACGCCGCAGGGGCCCGCGCGGATGATGTTCGCCCAGGACCTGGTCGGCTCCTCCGCCGAGATCGCCGAACGGCTCTACGCGCACGTCGGGTTCCAGCAGGTCAGCGAGGTGGCGTTCGCGCTGCCGTTCACCTTCGAGCACGACGACTACGTGCAGATCCTCACCGACATCGCCACGAGGCTCGGTCCGGCGCTCGGCTGGCGGCCCGCGGGCTGATCGGCACGAGGGCAGGCCGACCGCTGTCTTGATCAAGCCGAGCTTCCTGTCATCCCTGGACAGCCCGGTCGCGGGGTGCTGTGATCGTCAGAGGATTTACAACGTTGCAAATCCTCCGTGACGCGGAGTCCGGCCCCTGCACTGGAGCTGCCATGTCCTCGAACCGGTACCGGTTCACCCGCAAAGCCCTCCTGTCCACGCTCGCCGCGGCCCTGCTGGCGAGCGGCCTCCCCGCCCTCGCCGCCACCGCGGCACCGGCGGCCGCCGTGCCCGACTACTCGACGTCGGAGGCGGGCAACCCCTTCGTCGACGGGTGGTACGCCGACCCCGACGTCGCCGACTACGGCGGCACGTACTGGGTCTACCCCACCTCGTCGCGGCCCTACGAGCAGCAGACGTACCTGGACGCCTTCTCCACCACCGACCTCGTCCACTGGACCAAGCACCCGAACGTGCTGACCACCGCGAACGTCTCGTGGGCGCACAAGGCCGTCTGGGCGCCCGCGCCGGTGCAGCGCAACGGGAAGTACTACCTGTACTTCGGCGCGAACGACATCCAGAGCAACTCCGAGACCGGCGGCATCGGGGTCGCGGTCGCCGACCGGCCGGAGGGCCCGTACGCCGACGCGATCGGCAAGCCGCTGATCGGCCAGTTCGTGAACGGCGCGCAGCCCATCGACCAGGACGTGTACGTCGACTCCGACGGGCAGGCCTACATCTACTACGGCGGCTGGGGGCACGCGAACGTCGCCAAGCTCAACGCCGACATGACCAGCCTCGGCACGTTCGCCGACGGCAGCACGTACAAGGAGATCACGCCCGCGAACTACACCGAGGGTCCGCAGATGTTCAAGCGGAACGGCAAGTACTACCTGATGTGGTCCGAGGGCGGCTGGACCGGCCCGAACTACTCGGTGTCCTACGCGATCTCCGACTCGCCGACGGGACCGTTCGCCAAGGTGGACAGGGTGCTGGCCCAGGACTCGGCGGTCGCGATGGGCTCGGGCCACAACTCGGTGCTCAACGTCCCCGGCACCGACATCTGGTACATCCTCTACCACCGCAGGCCGCTGAGCAGGACCGGCGCGAACGACCGGCAGCTCGCCTACGACCGGATGTACTTCGCGGCCGACGGCAAGATCCAATCGGTGTCGATGAAGGTGGAGGACGACTTCGGCGACGACAACGCCATCGGCTGGACGACCTACGGCGGCGGCACGTGGGCGGCGCGCGCCGGCCAGTACACCACCACGTCCTCGTTCGGCGGCAAGGCGTTGCTGGACAACAACTTCGGCAACCTGTCCTACGACGCCGACGTCACCACGACGTCGGCGTCCGGTGACAGCGGGATCGTGTTCCGGGCGTCCCAGCCGAACGCCGGGGTGGACGGCTACCGGGGCTACTACGCCGGGATCAGCGCGGCGGGCCGGGTCGTCCTCGGCAAGGCCGCCGACAACTGGACCCCGCTGGCGTCAACGCCGATGACGATCACGCCGGGCACCCGCTACCACCTCCGCGTGGAGGCCGTCGGGTCGTCGATCAAGGTGTTCGTCAACGACCTCGCGACGCCGAAGATCACCGTCACGGACACCTCGTACACCACCGGTTCGACCGGTGTGCGCGTGTACAACACCGCCGCGACCTTCGACAACGTCGCGGTCGCCCGGAAGTAGCCCGGTCGCGCCCCGGACGGCCTCAGCGCCGTTCGGGGCGTTCGCCGAGGCGGGCGTGCTGGAGCGCCCACCACACCTCCAGGGCCCGGTCGGGGTCACGCAGGTCGACGTCCGCGAGCTCCTCGTACCGGCGCACCCGGTAGCGCACGGTGTTGTGGTGCACGGACATCTCCCGCGCGGTGACGTCCGCGCGCCAGCCCGACGACAGGTAGCGCCGCACGGTCTCGAGGATCGGCTTGGCCGCCTCGCCGTCCCCCAGCGGCCGGAGGTAGCGGCGGGCGAGCTCGTCGCTCACGTCCACGTCGGCCAGCACGGCGGGCAGCAGGCCCAGACCGCCCAGGTCGTGGACGCCGGTCAGGCCGAACGCCGTGGCGGTGGCCAGCGCGCGGGTGGCCCGGTGGAACGCGGGCGCGAGCAGGTCCAGCCGCGCGGGCGCCCCGACGCCGATCACCACCCCGGCCGCGTCGGCGGGCATCCGGTCGACGAACCCGGCGACGTCGCCCTCGACCAGCGCCACCATGCCCCGCGCCCGGCCGCCGTGCCCTTCGAACCCGAGCAGTCGTTCGACCACGGCCATCGGCGTCTCCGCGGCCGGGCGGGCGCGGACCGCGTGGTACTCGCGGTCGGGGTCGAGCCCGTGGCGGAGCGCCTGCTGGCGGATCCCCGCGGAACCCAGCCCGCCGAGCAGGACGCCGCGCACGAAGTCGGTGCGGCGGTGCTCCTCCTGGCGCGCCAGCTCCATCTCGGCGCGGTGGTGGCCCTGGCTGAACGCGAGGATCGCGGCGTCGGTGGTGGCGAGCAGGTCGCGGGTCAGCTCCAGCAGGGCGCCGTCGGTCATCCGCAGCAGGCGTCCGGCGGCCACCATGTCGTCGAAGAACTCGCGGATGGACAGCCGCCACGCGCGGAGCATGTCCTCGGCCGGGATGCCCTGGCGGGCGCGCACCTCGCCGTAGGAGCTGAACGCGGCCAGCTCGTCGTCGGTGAACGTCCGTCCCTCTTCCAGCGGTTCCAGGATCCACGCCCGACTGGTGAGGATCGCGGGGAGCAGGTCGTCCGCGCCCCGTCGGCCGTACACCGGGATCTCCGCGCGCAGGCGGGTCAGGATCCGCTCGCCGAACGGCTCGGCGTCGACGGCCAGCGCGGCCACCAGCCTCCGTCGGTTGGCACGGCCTCGCGTCGTCATCGCGCGACCCTACTTTGGCACGGATGACAAAGCACGCCCGGTCGACTTCGACAGCCACACCATGGCGGTGATCGCTCCTGTCGGTGATGCTTGTTGCGCCACAACCGAAAGCGCGTGGCCGGGCCTTCGCACCGACCGGAACCCGCTTTGGTAGTCACCACGAACGAGGAGAGCCATGTCCAGCAGCCCGCAGCCACCAGCCACCGCGGAGGAACAGGTCGACCGGGCCAACGCGAGCGGCCTCACGCCGGTCGTGTTCATCCACGGGCTGTGGCTGCTGCCGAGCAGCTGGGACCGCTGGGCCGCGGTGTTCGCCGACGCGGGCTACGCCCCCGTCGCGCCCGGCTGGCCGGACGACCCGGACACCGTCGAGGAGGCGAACGCCCATCCGGAGGTGTTCGCGGGCAAGACCGTCGGGCAGGTCGCCGACCACTACGCCGCGATCATCGGGAAGCTCGACCGCAAGCCCGCGGTCGTCGGGCACTCCTTCGGCGGCCTGCTCGCCCAGATCGTCGCGGGCCGGGGGCTGTCCGCCGCGACCGTCGCTATCGACGCGGCCCCGTTCCGCGGTGTGCTGCCGCTCCCGGTGTCCGCGCTGCGCGCCGCCGCGCCGGTGCTGGGCAACCCGCTCAACCACCACCGCGCCGTGCCGCTGACCTACGACCAGTTCCGCTTCGCGTTCACCAACGCCGTGGACGAGGACGAGGCACGGGCGCTGTACGAGGAGTTCGCCGTGCCCGCGTCGGGCGCCCCGCTGTTCCAGGCCGCCACCGCGAACCTCAACCCGTGGACCGAGGCCAAGGCCGACTACCGCAACCCCGGCCGCGGGCCGATGCTGGTCATGTCCGGCGAGAAGAACAACACCGCTCCCCCGGCGATCACCGGCGCGATCTTCCGGAAGCAGCAGAAGAACCCCGGCCACACCGAGGCGGTCACGATGCCGGACCGCGGGCACAGCCTGGTCATCGACCACGGCTGGCGCGAGGTCTGCGACGTGTCGCTCGCGTTCGTCAGGCGCTGGGCTCCGTAGAGCCCGCTCAGAACCGCCAGTACGGGACGTCGAGGCCGCCCGCGCTGTGCCCGTCGCCGGTCAGCCGCAGCAGTGCGACGCTGGCCGCGATGAGCGCCGCGCGGGTCGCCCGGACGTTGCCCTCCGAGGCCTGGGTGAAGGCGTTGGACAGGTAGCCGATCACGACCACCAGCTGCCCTCCCGGCTCCGCGGCGGTCAGCTCGGCGATCCGGGCGCGGACCGGCGACATGGCGGCGGTGAACCGCATCAGCATGGCGTCCACCGCGGCGCCCGCCCCGGTTCCGGACGCGGGGGTGTCCCCCAGGTCGGCGATCGCGGCGTCCACGGCGTCGGCCAGGACTGCGATCGGGTCGTGGTCCGCGTCCGGCAGGAGCGTCGTCGAAGACCGTTGCAGGAGGTCCATCGGTTGGCTGCGCACGGGGAGTGAGTCTAGGTCACTCCACAGTCACCTGTCCTCGTGCATCTGCACGTGCACCCGCATGGAAGCGCTGCACGGTCTGCTCCATACGGAAGCACTACCTCACGGCGATCCGGACGGCCCCGAAAGTGTTTCCGGGTGACGCGGTCGCCGCAGCCGATCACTCAGCGTCACCGGAATGGGAATCAGGGCAGGTCGATCTCGGTGTGCCGCGAGGCCAGGGTGCCCGCGAGTTCGGCGAGCTTCACGTTGAGGTTCTGCGACGTCTTGCGGAGGACCTCGAACGCCTCGTCGGCGGTGATGCCGCGGCGGTGCATCAGGATCCCCTTGGCCTGGCCGATCACGTCGCGGCTGTCGATCGCCTTGCGCAGCTCCGCGGCGTTCAGCTCGGCGTTCGTCAGCGCCGTCGTCGCCATCAGCGCGAGCGTCGCGTGCGTGGCGAGCAGCAGCGCGGTGTCCCGGTCGGCGGCCGTGAAGCCGTGGCGCTCGCCGGAGTACAGGTTCAGCGCGCCCGAGAGCTGCGGCGGCCTGACGTTCGGCAGCACGGTCGTCGACAGCAGCGACCTCATCCCGCGCGCCGCCGCCGCGGGCCCGAAGACCGGCCAGTTCGGGTCAGCCGCGAGGTCGCCGCTGTAGGCCAGCGCGGGTCCGGGCATCCGCGCGGCGTCCACGCACGGGCCCTCGCCGGTCGCGTACTGCACCTGGTCGAGGTCCAGGGCGAGTTCGTGGGTCTCGATCGGCGTGTGGAACGTGCCGTCCGGAGCGCGCATCGTCACGCTGGCCACGTCCACACCGGGGATCACCGCCACGGCCGCCGCCACCACGCGCTCCAGCGCCTCGCCGATCGTCCGCGCGTCGAGCAGCGACCGGGTCAGCAGCGTGAACTGCTCGACCAGCGGACTCCCCGGCGGCGAGTGGTCCTCGGTCGGTGTCGGGTTCGCCAGCGCCGCGTCGTAGGCGTCCACGACGAACCGCTCCTTGGCACTGCTCCAGTCCTGCTCATCCGCCACGTCGCACCCTCCTTGTCGCCCCCGGAGGCCATTCCAACACGAGCGCGGGGCGGCGGCCGATCCAGGTGGCGGAGGCCTCGGAACACGCCGAGGCCCGTCCGGACCGGCACCGCCTTCCGCGAACGGATCCGGACCTACGGGGCGCCGACCCTGCTGCCGGCGTCGGCGGGGCGGGGCTCCGGCTCGGGGTGGCCGAGGTGGGTGAGCCAGCCGCGGAGGACCCGGTGCAGGGCCTCGGCGCCGACGATCTCGCCCACGGGCGGCAGGTCGGCGGGGTGGACGAGGAAGCCGCGGGACTGGCCGCCGCCGAGGCCGCCGTGGGAGCCGACGTGCGGTTCGAACGGGGAGGCGTCGTCGGTGGACGGGGAGTAGCGGCTGTTGATGAGCAGGTCCGGGCAGTGGGCGAAGCCGTCGGTACGGCGGACCAGGTCCGCCGCGTGCGGGCCGTACCCGGCCAGCGGGTCCTCGCCGGTGACCGAGCCGGTCGCGAGCCGGTGGACGCCGTCGCGGCCGAGGACGACGGGCCCGGTCTCGGAGCTGCGGACCAGGACGAAGCCGACGCCGGGGTGGTCGACGAGGGCGGGCAGGAGGTCGGGGAACTCGCGTTCGACGGTCTCCAGGTCGACCCGGCCCGCGTGCTCGGTGAACGACACCATGGCCACGTGGCCGGACACGACCACGACGACGCCGGGCGCCGCGCGGGCGACCGCGCCGGGCGCGCCCTCGGGGGTGCGGTGCCGGTGGTCGGGCGACTTGCCCGCGCGGGCGCGCAGCCTGGGGGCGATCGGGCCCGCCTCGGCCAGCGCGGCGTCGAGCTGCCACGGGTTGGTCGGCTTGGCGCGCTCGCGGCCGCCCTTGCGCGGCTCGGCGCCGCACAGCCTGCCGACCAGCGCCTCGATCGACTCGCCGAAGCGGTCGGTGAACGCCCAGCCCTGCGTGACGCCGTGGTCGGACAGCACGACGAGCCGGTACGGGCGCGGCGCGAGCCTGGCCGCCCGGTGCAGCCTGCCGATCTGCTGGTCGATCGCCCGGACGACGGCCAGCGCGTCGTAGCGCTCGATGCCGGTGTGGTGGGCGACCTCGTCGTAGCCGAGGAAGTCGGCGTAGACGACCGGACGCGCCTCCATCATGTCGCCGATGATCGCTGACACGACCAGGTCGCGGGTGATGACCGTGGTGGCCGACCTGGCGAACGGGTAGAAGCCGCCCCGCTTCACCCTCGGCCGCACGTCGGCGCGGCGCTGCCGGGCCGACGCGGACACCTCGCGCAGGATGTCGACGACGGCCGCGCCGACCGTCCGCACCAGGTTCACCGGGTTCGCGAAGTAGGTGTAGTAGCCGTTGGCGTTGCGGGCCCGGCGCCGGGAGGGCGTGAGCAACGGGACCGCGCTCATCGTGAGGCTGGCGTGGTCGGCGTCGCCGGTGAACAGGCCGCTGCGGGCGGCGCCCCCGCCCGCCAGCAGGCCGCGCCCGTCGGAGTGCCGCCGCTCGATCTCCGCGGCGTCGGCCGGGTGCGCGCAGGCCATCACGTGGTCGCGGTCCTTCTCGTACCAGCGGAACCCGAGGATGTCCTCGTTGGAGCCGTGCAGCATCCCGCACACGCTGGCGCCGGTCTGCGAACTCCAGTCGCAGTGCCAGTCGGTGAGCACGTGGCTGCCCTCGGCCAGCCAGGCCGCGAACGTGGGCAGGTCGCCGTCGCGGACCGCCCGGCGCACGGTGTCGTAGCCGAGCCCGTCGATCTGGAGCAGCAGCACGCCCGGAGGCTGCTCCTCGTCACCATCCCCGGCCCGGCGGAACCGGCGGGCCGCGCGGCGGAAGAACACCTCGTCCTCGTCGATCGACAGCAGGCTGCTGACCAGCGCGCTCACCGCCGACACGGCGACCACGACCAGCACCGCCGTGCGCAGGTTGGCGACCACCACGTCGGGCAGCACGAACGAGACCGCGAGCAGCCCCGCGCCGAGCAGCAGCAGCGAGCCGATGCCGAGCGTGAAGATCGCCACGGGCAGCGCGACCCGCAGTACCAGTGGCCACACCACGGCGCTCAGCACGCCGTAGAGCAGGGCGAACGCCGTGGGCTGCCACCACCTGGGTAGCGCGAAGTCCTCCAGCACCACGTCGAGCACGTGCAGTTCGACGGCCACGAGCACCCACACCAGCAGGAGCCGGGCGATCAGCCGTCCGCCGCGCAGCAGCCGTCCGGTGTCGGTGTCCTCCACCGGTGTCATGGGGCTTCCTTCCCGGTGGTGGCCTTGGCGCGACCGCGTTCCCGGTGCCGGACCACCAGCGCGGACAGCGCCGAGACGACGAGGACCAGGACGGTCGCGATGAGCGTGGCGACGACGGGGTGGTCGAACAGGCCGCCGCTGACGACGCCGAGCGCCGCGTACGCGACCGACCACAGCAGGCAGGCCGCGGCGGCCGCGGGGACCAGCCGCCGCCACGGGTAGGCGAGCGCGCCCGCCGCGAGCAGGACGGGGATGCGGCCCGCGGGCACCATCCGGCCGATCACCACGACCAGCCACCCCTGCCGGGTGAACCTCTCCCGCGCGGCCGCGAGCTTCTCCTCGGACTGCCTGCGGGAGAACCAGCGCAGCAGGGCGGTGCTGCCGCCGCGCGCGGCGGCGAACGTGACGAGGTCGCCGATCAGCGAGCCGACCGCCGCGAACAGCACCACCAGCACCAGGTTCATCCGGTCGGTGCTGACGGCGATCGCGGCGGCGGCGCCGACCACGGCGCCGGTCGGCACGATCGGGACGACGGAACCGAGCAGCACACCGCCGAAGAGGGCCGGGTAGCCGATGGTCGACGGGTCGGCCCAGTCCACTGACAGCGCGCTCATCCTCGGGGGTCCCGGACGGTGTCGGGCAGGGCCACGTCGGAGCCCGGCGGGGTGACCAGCACGCGGGTCGGCGACCCGGCGGCGGTGACGGCGGCGGCGAACTCGTCCGGCGGGTCGACCAGCAACCGCCGCATCCGCGCACCCGCCTTGCCCGGCGCGCGCGCCAGACCGGCCAGCGCGAGCGTGCCCCAGTGCACCGGCACGGCGACCCTCGGCTTGAGCAGCCCCACCGCCTCGGCCGCGCGCGACGGCGTCAGGTGGCCGGGCCCGAGCGTCGGCCCCCACCCCCACACCGGCAGCAGCGCGATGTCGACGCCGGGTAGCTCCGCCATGGCGGGGAACAGGTCCGTGTCGCCGGCGGCGTACACGCGGACCCCGTCGCCCTCGACGAGGTGGCCCATCGCCACCGCCTGCGGGCCGCGGGTCGAGCGAGGCCCCCAGCGGTGGCCGGAGTGCGCCGCGGGCACACCCGTGATCCGCAGGTCGCCGTCGGCCAGCTCCTCGCCGGGCGCCAGCTCGTCGACCCGGCGGAAGCCCTTCGACCGCAGCCACGCCCCGGCGCCGCGCGGCACGACGACCCGGACGTCCCGGCCCAGCAGGCGCAGCGACGGCAGGTGCACGTGGTCGCCGTGCAGGTGCGACAGCAGGACGAGGTCGACGTCGGCCCGGTCGGCGGCGGTGCTCGGCGCGGTCTGCCTGGTCAACGCGGAGACCCGGTCGGTGAGCACGGGATCGGTCAGCACGACCCGTCCCGCCAGCTCCAGCCGGGTGGTGGAGTGGCCGATGAACCGCAGACCGAGAGGGGGCACGGACGCCAGTATCGCAACTTCGCGTTCGAGCGGCTCGTGTGGCGGGGCGTGTGCCGGGCCGTGTGGAGGTGGGAGGGGAGGGTGGATTGGTGGGTGGGGCGGCTTGATCCCTCGAAACAGGCCATCGGTGCCCGCCGTGCTCCGGGTGCGGGCGCGTTCGCCGCCGTTGTGGTGCTTGTGGAGTTGTCGCCGTTGTGGTGCTTGTGGGTTGGTGTTGTGGTGGTCGGGAAGCCGGATTCCACTTGGACCGATACTTTCTGTGGAGCAATCAGGTCGGTACCTAGGAGGGTTTTCATGCGCGCAGCGCGCTTCCACGACTACGGCAGCAGTGATGTCCTGATCGTCGAGGAGGCTCCTGAGCCGCACGCGGGGTCGGGAGAGGTTCGTGTTCGGACTGTGGCGGCCAGTGTCAATCCGATCGACTGGAAGGTTCGGTCCGGGGCTGCTCGTGGCATGTTGGAGGTCGAGTTCCCGGCGATTCCGGGGCGGGACGCGGCGGGGATCGTCGATGAGGTCGGCGAGGGTGTGACCGGGGTGGCGGTCGGGGACGAGGTGTTCGGGCTGGGTGGGGTGTTCGGGGCCAGTGCCGAGTTCGCGGTGTTGTCGGCGTGGGCGGCGGTGCCCGCGGGGTGGACGATGGCGCAAGCGGGTGCGGCGGGGTTGGTGTACGTGACCGCTGCCCGTGGGCTCAACGCGCTGGGGGAGTTGAGCGGGCGGACGTTGTTGGTGGAGGGTGCCGCGGGTGGGGTGGGTACTGCTGCCGTGGAGATCGCGGTGGCTCGTGGTGCGACGGTGATCGGCACCGCGAGTGAGCCGAAGCACGGGTTCCTCGCCGAACTGGGCGCGTTGCCGACGACTTACGGTGACGGTCTCGCGGAGCGGGTGGCGGCGCTCGCGCCCGGTGGGGTCGATGTCGTGCTCGACGCCGCCGCGTCCGGGTCGCTGGCCGAGCTGGTCGCGATCGCGGGGAGTGCCGACCGGGTTGTGACGGTCGCCGACTTCGTCAACGCGCCGGCGCTCGGTGTGCGGGTCGTGAGCGCCGAGAACGACTCCTCGATCCTGGTCGAGGCTTCCGAGCTGGGTGGGCGTGGCGCCTACACGCCGCACGTCGCCGAGGAGTTCCCGCTCGACCGCATCGCCGAGGCGCACGCGCTCGCCGAGAAGGGGCACACGCTGGGGAAGATCGTCATCAAGGTGTGAGGCGGGCTCCCGGCCCGCGATCCGGTCGCGGGCCGGGAGGGTGTCAGCGTGCGGCCTGGACGGCGAGGTTCAGTTCCAGGACGTTCACGGCCGGGTCGCCGAGCACGCCGAGGCCGCGGCCGGTGGTGTGTTCGGTGACCAGCGCGCGGACCAGGTCAGTGGACAGGCCGGTGACCCGTGCGACGCGGTTCGCCTGGAGGTCGGCGTAGGCGGGGCTGATCTGCGGGTCGAGACCGGAGGCCGAGGCGGTGACGGCGTCCTGGGGGACCTGGTCCGACGGGACGCCTTCGCGTTGTGCGACAAGGGTTCGGCGTTCGGCGATCACGGCGTCGTAGTCCTCGTTCACGGCGGACTTGTTGCTGCCCGACGACGACGACGGGTCACCGGGGCCGAGCGGGTCCTTCGACAGCGCGGAGGGGCGGGTGTGGAACCAGGGGTCGTTCGCCGGGTCCGCGGCGATCGGATCGACGCCGATCAGCGACGAGCCGACCGCCTGGCCGTCGCGGGTGATGACTGAGCCCTCGGCGTTGGCCTGGAGGCCGGGGATCCGGCTCAGGCCCCACACGGCGAGCGGGTAGAGGACGCCGGTGATCACGGTGAGGACCAGCAGGACGCGCAGTCCGGCGAGGGTCTGCTTGGCGAGGTTGTTCACGGTTACCCGATTCCAGGGATGAGTCGGACGAGCAGGTCGATCAGCCAGATCCCGGCGAACGGCGTCACGACGCCGCCAAGGCCGTAGACCAGCAGGTTGCGCCGCAGCAGCGCCGAGGCGCTGGAGGGCCGGTACCGGACGCCGCGCAGGGCCAGCGGGATCAGCACCACGATGATCAGAGCGTTGAAGATGACCGCGGACAGGATCGCCGACCGCGGGGTCGCAAGGTGCATGATGTTGAGCTTGTCGAGCTGCGGGTAGATGCCCGCGAACATGGCGGGCAGGATCGCGAAGTACTTCGCGAGGTCGTTGGCGACGCTGAACGTGGTCAGCGCTCCCCTGGTGATCAGCAGCTGCTTGCCGATCTCCACGATCTCGATCAGCTTGGTCGGGTCCGAGTCCAGGTCGACCATGTTGCCCGCCTCCTTCGCGGCGGACGTGCCGGTGTTCATGGCGACGCCGACGTCGGACTGGGCCAGCGCGGGGGCGTCGTTGGTGCCGTCGCCGGTCATCGCGACCAGCTTGCCGCCCTCCTGCTCCTTGCGGATCAGGGCCATCTTGTCCTCGGGCCTGGCCTCGGCGAGGAAGTCGTCCACACCGGCCTCGTCCGCGATCGCCTTGGCGGTCAACGGGTTGTCGCCCGTCACCATGACCGTCTTGATGCCCATCGCCCGCAGCTCGGCGAACCGCTCCTTCATGCCGGGCTTGACCACGTCGGACAGCCGGACCACCCCGCGCACGACGCCGCCGTCCGCGACGACCAGCGGCGTGCCGCCCTGGGCGCTGATCCGGTCGACCGCGGTGCCGACCGCGTCGGGGACCTCGCCGCCGTTGTCCAGCACCCACGCCCGGACCGCGCTCGCGGCGCCCTTGCGGATCCGCCTGCCGTCCAGGTCGATGCCGCTCATCCGGGTGTTCGCGGAGAACTCCACGAACACGCCGGTCTTCTCGTGGTCGCTCGCCTCGGCGGGCAGGCCGAACCGCTCCGCGCACAGCTCGACGACGCTGCGGCCCTCCGGTGTGCCGTCGGCGAGGCTGGAGAGCCGGACGGCCTCGGCCAACTGCTCCGGGGTGGTCCCGCCGACCGGTACGAGGTCGGTCGCGCGGCGGTTGCCGAAGGTGATCGTGCCGGTCTTGTCCAGCAGCAGCGTGTCGATGTCCCCCGCCGCCTCGACCGCCTTGCCGGAGGTGGCCAGCACGTTGCGCTGCACCAACCGGTCCATGCCCGCGATGCCGATCGCGGACAGCAGCGCGCCGATCGTGGTCGGGATCAGGCACACCAGCAGCGCGGTCAGCACGATCACCGACTGGGCGCTGCCCGAATACGCCGCCATCGGCTGGAGCGCCACGACGGCGAGCAGGAAGATGATCGTCAACGTGGACAGCAGGATCGTCAGCGCGATCTCGTTCGGCGTCTTCTGCCGCTCCGCGCCTTCCACCAGCGCGATCATCCGGTCCACGAAGGACTCGCCGGGCTTGCTGCCGATCCGCACGACGATCCGGTCGGACAGCACCGTCGTGCCGCCGGTCACCGCGCACCGGTCGCCGCCGGACTCGCGGATCACCGGCGCGGACTCCCCCGTGATCGCCGACTCGTCGACCGCGGCGATGCCCTCGACCACGTCGCCGTCGCCGGGGATAACCTCGCCCGCCTCGACCACGACGAGGTCGCCGACGTGGAGTCCGCCGCCGGGCACGCGTTCCTCGACGCCGTCCACCAGCCTGCGGGCGACCACGTCCTCCTTGCTCCTGCGCAACGACTCCGCCTGCGCCTTGCCCCGCCCCTCGGCCACCGCCTCCGCGAGGTTGGCGAACAGCACGGTGAACCACAGCCACGCCGCCACGCCGATGGAGAACCCGCTCGGGTCGCCGATCGCGAACACGGTGACCAGCACCGATCCGACCCACACCACGAACATGACGGGGTTGCGGAGCTGGTGGCGCGGGTCGAACTTGCGCAGCGCGTCCGGGAACGAGGTCAGCAGCTGCCGGGGGTCGAACACTCCCCCGCCGACCTGACGCCCTCGCGCGGGCGGCGGAACGTCCTCGACGGTCCGCTGTGGACGATGGGTTGTGGTGGTCACAGCAGTGCCTCCGCGATGGGACCGAGTGCGAGAGCGGGGATGAACGTGAGCGCCGCGACGAGCACGACGGCGCCCGCGAGGAGCGCGGCGAACAGCGGTCCGGTGGTGGGCAGGGTGCCCGCCGACTCCGGGACCTTCCGCTGGGCGGCCAGCGATCCGGCCAGCGCCAGCACGGCGACGATCGGGATGAACCGGCCGAGCACCATGCAGACGCCGAGCGAGGACTGGAACCAGTCGCTGGTGGCCGTGAGGCCCGCGAACGCGCTGCCGTTGTTGTTCGACGCCGACGCGTAGGCGTAGAGCACCTCGGACAGCCCGTGCGCGCCGGGGTTGTTCAACGCCTTGCCGATCTCGCCGGGCAGCATCAACGCGATGCCGGCGCCGAGCAGGACGACCGCGGGCATGGCCAGGATCGACACCGCCGCGGCGGTCACCTCGCGCCTGCCGAGCTTCTTGCCCAGGTACTCCGGTGTGCGGCCGACCATCAGCCCGGCCAGGAACATGGCGATGACCGCCATCACCAGGACGCTGTAGAGGCCGGTGCCGACGCCGCCGGGCGTCATCTCGCCGAACAGCATGTTCAGCAGCGTCCCGCCACCGCCCAGACCGCTGAAGCTGTCGTGCGCCGCGTTCACCGCGCCGGTCGACGTGCCGGTGGTGGAGTCGGCGAACAGCGCCGAACCGGCGATCCCGAACCGGGTCTCCTTGCCCTCCAGGGGACGCAGGCCGGTGGACTCGGCCCACCAGATCACCGCGAGCATCCCCGCCCACAGCGCGCCCATGACGCTGAGCAGCACGTACCCCTGCTTGCGGTTGCCCACCAGCGTGCCGAACGTGCGGGTGAGCGACACCGGGACGACCAGCAGCAGGAAGATCTCCAGCAGGTTGGTCCACGGGTTCGGGTTCTCGAACGGGTGCGCGGAGTTCGCGTTGAAGATCCCGCCGCCGTTGGTGCCGAGCAGCTTGATCGCCTCCTGGCTCGCCGCGGGGGCCAGCGCGATGGTGTGCGCGACGCCGTCGGGGCCGACCACGGTCACACCGGACCGCAGGCTCATCACCACGCCGAGCGCCAGCAGGGCGATGGCGGACACGAACGCCATGGGCAGCAGGACGCGCAGCGTGCCGCGGACCAGGTCGACCCAGAAGTTGCCGAGCCGGTCGGTCCGCGACCGGGTGAAGCCGCGGACCAGCGCCATCGCGACCGCCAGGCCGACGGCGGCGGAGACGAAGTTCTGCACGGTCAGGCCGACCAGCTGCACCGCGTGGCCCATGACGACCTCGGGCACGTAGGACTGCCAGTTCGTGTTCGTGACGAAGCTGACGGCGTTGTCGAACGCCATCCCCGGAGCGACCGCGCCGCGGCCGAAGTCGAACGGCAGCAGCGGTTGCAGGCGTTGCAGCAGGTAGAGGAACACCACGGACACGAAGGAGAAGCCCAGCACGCCCTGGGCGTAGGTGCCCCAGCGCTGCTCGGAGTCCGGGTCGACCCGGACGGCGCGGTACACCAGCGCTTCGACGCGGGTGTGCTTGACGCTGCTGAACACGTGGGCCATGTGGTCGCCCAGCGGGCGGTGGACCGCCGCCAGCGCCGCGATGAGGATGCCGACCTGGAGCAGGCCGGCGAGGGTGGACGGCATCAGAACTTCTCCGGCCTGATCAGCGCGACGAACAGGTACCCGATCAGCAGCAGGGCGAGCACGCCCGCGACGGCGTTCGCCAGTACCCCGGTGCCGCTCACAACCGCTCCAGACCGCGCAGCGCGAGCGCCGTCAACGCGAACACACCGATCAGCAGCAAGGCGTAGGCCAGGTCGGCCATCTGCGATGCTCCTTCCCCACTTGGGCTCCGGGCCACCCCGACGGCGGCCGCACACGGAGCGTGCACCCCCAACTCAGCCGTTCGGGGCTTCCCTGACGCTTCCTTGACACCTGCGACGAGCCCGTTGACGCGTTCCTGACGCCGTGGTGACGGCGGCGACACGGCATCACCCAATGTCGCGAACCTGCCGGGTTCCGCCGTGCCCACGACACGCACCCGTTCACGGGTACGCGCGAAAATCACCGTGCGTAGTGGGCTTCGCACCCCGTTTAACGCCCCGGAAGTGGCACGATGAGGTACGCGGGTTCGCCCCCCGGTCCGCGGCGGACAGCAGCCAGATCGGCTTCCGCACACCGGAGGGGTATGTCCATGGCGGCGCCCAGTCCCGTTCCCCGCTCCTACCCCACCCGTCCGCGAATGGGCGCGGCCGACGTCGACGCCGTCGAGGAGGCCACCCGGATCCTGCGGTCCGTGGACGGCGAGCACGGCGGCGGCCACTGCGTCGACACCGTGGTGGGCGCCCTGCCCATGGCCGACGCGCTGCTCCGCGTCCCCGCCTCGACCGGGGTCGCCGCGAGGATGCGCCGCGCGGTCGCGGACCTGCACAACCTGGCGGGCTGGGTCTGCTTCGACACCGGCCTGCACGACGACTCCCTCCGCCAGTTCCACCGGGCCCTCGAACTCGCGGGGGCGGACGGCGACAACGCCCTGACCGCCGACGTCCGCTACCGCCTCGGCCGGGTCTACCTGCACCACGGCGCCACCGGCCGCGCGTCCGCCGAGTTCCGGCTCGGCACCCGTGCCGCCCTCGCCTGCGGCTCCGCGCTCGCCATGGCGATCCTGCACGCGAACCAGGCGTGGGCGCAGGCGCGGATGGGCGCGCGGGAGGAGACGCAGACCCTGCTGGCGCGGGCCGCCGAGGAGTTCGCCATGGCCGACCCGGACGAGGCGCCGGGCTGGGCGGCGTTCTTCACGACCACCGACCTGCTCTCGCTGACCGGCACCGTCCACACCGAACTCGCGCAGACCGTCGACCCCCGGTTCGCCGACCTCGCGGTGTCCGAACTCTCGGTGGCCGCCAAGGGCTACAGCGCGAACATGGTGCGCAGCAAGGCGATGTGCCTCATCTCGCTCTCGACCGCGCTGCTGGTGTCGGGCCACGCCGAGCACGGCACCGCCGTCGGCCACGAGGCGGTCGACCTGTGCCAGCGCCTCGACTCCGTCCGCACCACGGCCAGGCTCCTGCTGCTGGGCAAGGTGGTCTCGCGCCTGCGCGGCCGCTCCGACGGCCTGACCGCCCGCATCGACGCGCTCCGCCCCGCCACCACCCACCGCCGCGACCGCGTCCGACCGGGCGCGCGGACGACTCCCTGACCGGTCCCGTGGAGCCGGACCCGTCATCCGGTGGCGCTGGGGTGCCACGTCGGGGAGGGGACACCGGTGGAGTTCGAGCTGCTCGGCCCCGTGCGGGCGCACGTCGCGGGTACCGCCGTGGAGGTCGGGCACGCCAGGCAGCGGTGGGTGCTCGCCGCGCTGCTGGTGGACGCCAACCGGGTGGTGACCGCGGACCAACTGCTCGACCGGGTCTGGGGTGAACGGCCGCCCGCGACCGCGCGGGGCACGCTGGCGACCTACGTGGCCCGGCTGCGCAAGGTGGCGGGCGGCGGCCTGGTGATCGAACGGCGGACGGGCGGGTACGCCGTGGTGGTCGCCGCGAACGACGTGGACCTGCACCGGTTCGAGCGGCTGCTCGCGCAGGCGCGCGGGACCGCGGACGACCGGCGGGCGGTGGAGCTGTACGAGCGCGCGCTCGGGCTGTGGCGGGCGGAGCCGCTGGTGGGGCTGGACACCCGGTGGGCCAACGGGTTGCGCTCCGCGCTGTCCGCCGCGCGACTGGCCGCGGAGCTGGACCGCGTCGACGTGCTCCTGCGCCTCGGCAGGCACTCGGCCGCCCTGTCGACGCTGCCCGCGCTGGCCGACGAGCACCCGCTGGACGAGGGGGTGGCCGGTCAGCTGATGGTCGCCCTGCACGGCGCGGGGCGGCTGGACAGGGCGCTCGCGCACTACCGGGAGTTCCGCGACCGGCTGCTCGACGAACTGGGCGCCGAGCCCGCGGCGACGTTGCGCGACCTGCACCAGCGGGTCCTCGCCGGTGCCGACGCCGTGGCACCGGCGGTCGCGCACCGCGTCGTGCCGCGCCAGCTCCCGGCCCGGCCGGGCGTGTTCACCGGGCGCGCGGAGGAGCTGAAGGAGCTCGGCGAGCGGCTGGACCGGCAGGACCGGAGCCGGGACACCACGCACGTCTCCCTCGTCAGCGGCGGTGGCGGGCTCGGGAAGACGTGGCTCGCCCTGCACTGGGCGCACCAGGAGGTCGACCGGTTCCCGGACGGCCAGCTGTACGCGGGCCTGCGCGGCTTCGACCCCGACGCGGACCCGGTCGAGCCCGCGGCCGTCCTGCGCGGGTTCCTCGGCGCGCTCGGCGTCACCGCCGACGCGGTCCCCGCCGACACCGACGACCGGGCGGCGCTCTACCGCAGCCTGGTCGCGGGCAGGCGGATGCTTGCGGTCCTGGACAACGCGGCCAGGCCCACCAGGTCACCCCGCTGCTGCCCGGCAGCCCGACCTGCACCGCGGTCGTGACGAGCCGCAACCTGCTGACCGGGCTGGTCGTGCGGCACGGGGCGCGCCCCGTGCCGCTGGAGCCGCTGTCCGGGGCCGAGGCGGTGGACCTGCTCGGCGCGCGGCTCGGCGCGCGGCGGATCGCCGCCGAGCCCGCCGCGGTCGCCCGGCTGGTGGAGCACTGCGGCGGCCTGCCGCCGGCGCTGGGCGTCGTCGCGGCGCGCGCGGCCGTGCACCCCGGCCTGCCGCTGGCGGACTTCGCGGACCAGCTCGGCGACCAGGTGTCCAGGTTGGACGGTCTGGACACCGGCGAGTCGCACCTGAGCCTGCGGGCGGTGCTGTCGTGGTCCTACCGCGCCCTGTCCCCGGAGGCCGTCGTGCTGATCGGCCTGATCGGTGTCGCGCCCGGAGCCGACATCGACCTGGCCTCCGCGGTCGCGCTCAGCCCGTTCCCACCCGACCGCACCAGGGCCGTGCTGCGCGGAGCTGGAGACCGCGAACCTGGTCGGCAGGCAGCGCGGGAACCGCTTCCGGATGCACGACCTGGTCCGGCTGCACGCCGCCGAGCAGGCCGCCGCCGCCACGCGCGAGCCCGCGTTGCGCAGGCTGGTCGACTTCACGACGCTCACGGCGTTCAGCGGGGCGATGCTCGTCGAGCCGCTCCGCACGCCGATCACGCCGGAACCGGCCGTGCCCGACTGCCACCCGATCGCGTTCGCCGACGACACCGCCGCCCGCGCGTGGTTCGAGGCGGAGCACGACGTGCTCGGCGAGGTGCAGCGGGTGGCGGTGTAACTGGGGCTGCACAACAGGGTCTGGCAGCTGGCGTGGTGCCTGAACACGTTCGACCACTGGCACGGGTACTACGAGCACCAGCGGACGATGTGGCTGCACGGCCTGGCGAGCGCGCGGGTGCTCGGCGCGCGGACCACCGAGGCGCTCGCCCGCCGGTTCCCCGGCGACATCTCCTCCCGGACGGACAGGCACACCGAGGCGACCGACCACCTGCGCGCCGCCATGGCGATGGCCGAGGAGTTCGGCGACGACGCCGTGCGGGGTCACACCCACCGCGCCCTGGCCGTGGCGTGGTTCCAGCGCGGCGACCACGCGCGGGCGTTGGAGCACCCCGAGCAGGCACTGCGCCGCTACCTCGCGTGCGGGCTCCGGGCTCGGGCGGCCGAGGCGCTCAACGCCGTCGGCGCCTACTCGTCCTGGCTCGGCCGGCACGAATCGGCCAGGGCCAACGCCGAGGCCTCGCTCGCGGACTCGGCTTCATCCCGGCGAGTGCGGCTCGCTGGGCACCCTCGCGTTCGTCGCGGGCAACACGGGCAGGCACGCCGACGCCGTGGAGCACCTGCGCCAGGCCGTCGCCCTGTGGCGCTCGGTCGGGAACCCGTCGCAGGAGGCCGACATGCTCATCCGGCTCGGCGGCGAGCACGCCGCCCTCGGCGACCACCGCCAGGCCCGCCGGATCTGGCAGCAGACGCTGCGGATGCTGCGCGACCAGCGACGCGGCTCCGACGTGGCCGAACTCGAACCCAGGCTGGCCGCGCTGGAGCGGTCCACCCCGGACGGATGAGCGGCCGGACGTCGGGCCCACCCCGTGGACCCGACGTCGCCACCCCCGTGGTGATGCCGCCCCCTGACGTGAAGACAGTGGCAGCCGGGGGTTGAGGAAAGATTGAACCGCAGGCCAGAGCCGGTGTTCGCTCCGGGGAACGACGAACCGGTGGCCTCCGGGGTGGATCCACCCCGGAGGCCACCGGTTCGCGGTGCCTTCTGGTCAGGCCTTGTCGAGATCGGAGATGAGCCCGTTCTGCACGGTGATCATCTCCTTCGACAGCGCGCGCACACCCTGGTGGGTGCCGCCGCTGCCGACGGCTTCCGCCATCTGCACACCGTCACGCAGGTGCCTGCCCATCAGGGCGGCCCACTGCTTGTCGAAGTCGGCGCCGTTGTACCCGCTGAGCTGGTCGACGTCCTTGGGGGACACCACCATCTCGTGCGCCTGGTGGCCCGAGTCGGCGACGGCGACCTTCCACTCGGTCAGCCAGCCGTTCATCTTGTCGATCTCGGACGTGCCCTCGGCGGTGATCGCGTCGGCGACCTTGATCACCTCGGGGTTCTTGGACCGGCTCCGCACCAGCGAGCTGATCTCCAGCGTCTGCTTGTGGTGCGGGACCATGTCCCACAAAAAACGGATGTCTGTGTCGTTCGCGCCCGCCTGCGTCGCAGCTGTGCCGCTCGCGATCGAGCAACCTGACACCAGCACGACGAAACCGACCAACGCAACGAGCAAACGGGCGCGCATGTACAACCTCCTGGGGCTCCTGAACACGACTACGGATGGACCGTCCGGTCGGTTCAGAGAAATACGGACCAATCGGGCGGGACCGCATCACCGCAGGTAGACGGACCGGTCCACACCGGCCGATCGACCCGGCGGGCTGCGAGCCCGGTGCCGGGGGTGCCCCGTCCCCCCGGCACCGACCCGGTCACCGAGCCGCGTACGACCCGGTGGTGACGTCCTCCAGCAGGCCGGGGCCCTGCGGTCGCCAGCCGACCAGCGCCGTCGCGCGCGAGGAGTCCGCGACGAGGGGCCGGGTGAGCTGGTCCGCGAACGGCCCCATCGTCTCCCTGGCCCGTTCCACGGGAATCGACACCGCGGGCGTCCCGGTCACCTGCCCCACCGCGGTCGCGAGTTCCAGCATGGTCGGGGCGGGATGGGCGACCGCGTTGAGGACCCCGGTCTCCACCGGTCGGGTGAGCACGAGGGCGTACAGCTCGACGAGGTCGCGCACGTGCACGGCCGACCACGCGTTCGCGCCGTCGCCGACGTAGGTGGCGGCGCCGGACTCCCGCGCGCCCGCCAGCATCCCGCCGATCATGGACGACCCGCCGTCGCCGAACACGAGACCGGGCCGCAGCACGAGCCCGCCTTCGGCGAGGACCCGGCGCTCACCGTCCACCTTGAACGGCTGCACGCCGTCGGCCGCGACGGGCGTGTCCTCGGTGGCCCGCCGGTCGCCGGTGTCGCCGTAGACCAGCGTGCTGCTCGTGTAGACGAACCGGCCGTGGCCGAGCATCGCGTCGAGCGCCTTCTCCTCCAACGGCCCCATGTCCGGGTCGGTGTAGTCGACGGCCGTGTGCACGACGGCGTCCGCGCCGACCGCCGACACCCGCAGCACGGCGAGATCGGTGAGGTCGCCCCGGACGACCTCGGCGCCCGCCCTGCCGACGAGCCCGGCGGCGGCGTCCGAGCGGGCGAGCGCCGTCACCCGGTGGCCGTCGGCGACCAGCCGGGTGAGCAGCGCGCGGCCGACGTAGCCGCTGCCGCCGGTGAGGAAGACGTGCATGGTGGGAACTCCTGGTGGGATCGTGGATTCGACCTCATGACCACACCAGCGATCCCCCTCTGGCAGAAGGATCGGCTCGGTATCGCGCTATACCCCCGCGGACGCCGAGACCGCCTCGACCGCCATCCGCACGAACGCGGCGACCGCGGTGGACGTGGACCGCTCGGCCCACACGACGTGCACGACGCTGCCGGGCAGTCCGGTCACGGGCACCGCGACGACGCTCCCGCTGCCCGCCAGGGCCGTCCCGATCGCCGTGGACACCACCGCGATCCCCTTCCCCAGCGCCAGGGCGGCGAGGAGCTGCGACAGGTCGTCCACTTCGGACACCAGGGGCTCGCCCGCGATGTCCTCGGCGCGCAGGACCTCCCGTCGTGCCAGCGGGTGCCGCGCGGACAGCACCACCACCACGGGCTCCGCGCGCAGCGGTTCGCTGTCGAGACCGGCGCCGTCGAAGCCCTCCTTCAGCAGCGCCACGTCGAGCGACCCGTCCCGCAGCCGGTCGGCGTGCGACGCGGACCCGGTGACGACGGTCTCGGCGGGCGCGTCCGGGTGGCGCTCGTTGTACTCCGCCACGAGGTCGCCCAGCAGCGGGGCGTCGCACCCCTTGCACGCCAGCCGGAGCGGCTGCGCGCCCATCGCCCGGCGGGTGCGGGTCAGCGCCCGCCGCATCCCGGCCTCCACGTCGTGCACCGACTCCAGCAGCACCCGGCCCGCCGGGGTCAGGTCCACGCTGCGGTACCCGCGCACGAACAGCGGGCCGCCGATCGCGTCCTCCAGTTCGCGGATCGCCCGCGACAGGGGCGGCTGCGACATGGACAGCCGCTCGGCGGCCCTGGTGAAGTTGCCCTCCTCGGCCACCGCGACGAAGTACCGCAGGGCGCGCAGGTCGATATCGCTGTCCAGCATCCCCCCACGGTAGGGGCGGCCCCGGTCGGGGTCGCGCCGGATCCGGACGGGTTCGCCGCCGTGGGCCGACCCCCGACCGGTCCGGCCCACGACGGCGTCCCGTCAGCGCAGGGTGTACCCCAGGACGCCTTCGACGATCTGCCCCTCGCAGTTCGGGTCGGGGGACTCCATGTGGTCACCGCCGCCGCGGACGAGGCACCGGTAGACCGGCCCGCTCGGCGCCGTGCCCGAGGCGGCGTCGAGGAAGTAGCCCAGCAGGCCGAGCGCGACCCGTCCTTCGCAGCCGGAGTCGAACGAGGTGAAGTTGTCGCTGTTCACGCGGCAGCGGTAGAGCGGGTGGGTGCCCGCGACCTGCGTCGAGTACGCCAGGCCGAGGCTCCCCTCGCGCTGGTAGCCCGCGGGCGCGCCGCTGGTCGACGTGAGGTGGTCCTGGCCGCCGAGGTAGCGCACGACGTCCACGGTCCCCGGCGTGGAGGGCCCGGATCCCAGGTACAGCAGGCGGTTGGGTGATCCGGCGCCCGCGTCGGCGATCTTGTTCACGCTGGCGTCGTTCACCAGCGCGGCCTGCACGGTGGCCGGCGGGTCCGCGGGGTGGGTCGCCAGGTAGGCGGCCGCGACGCCCGCGGTGTGCGGGGTGGCCATCGAGGTGCCGCTGATGGTGTTCGTGGCGCTGTCGTCGGTGTTCCAGGACGACGTGATGTTCACGCCCGGCGCGTACAGGTCGGTGCACGTGCCGTAGTTGGAGAACGACGCGCGCCGGTCGGTGATGTCGGAGGCGTTGACCGTGATGGCCTCGGCGACCAGGGCGGGGCTGAACGTGCAGGCGTTCGCGTTGGAGTTGCCCGACGCGATGGCGTAGGTGACGCCGCTGGCGATGGAGCCGCGGACGGCCGCCTCCAGCGGGGCGGTCGCGGCCGACGCCACGGCGCCGAGGCTCATGTTCGCGACGGCGGGCTTCACGGCGTTGCCGGTGACCCAGTCGACGCCGCTGATGACCTGGGCGAAGGTGCCCGAGCCCGCGCAGTCCAGCACCTTCACCGCGACCAGCTGCACGGACTTGGCCACGCCGTACTGGGCGCCGCCGACCGTGCCGGCGACGTGCGTGCCGTGGCCGTTGCAGTCGGTGTTGTTCCCGTCGACCGCGTTGTAGCCCCAGCTCGCCCGGCCGCCGAACGTGCTGTGCGTCGTGCGGATGCCGGTGTCGACGATGTAGGCGTGCACGTTCGCCGCGGTCGTCGGGTAGGTGTAGCTGGAGTCCAGCGGCAGGTCGCGCTGGTCGATCCGGTCCAGTCCCCACGACGGCGGGTTGGGCTGGGTGTCGACCGCGCTGATCCGCGCGTCCTGGCTGACCGAGGCCACGGCCGGGTCGGCGGCGAGCTTGCGCGCGTTCACCGCGCTCGTGGTGACGGAGAACCCGCGCAGCGCGTGCCGCCAGGTCGCCTTGACCGTGCCGCCGTAGCGCGAGACGAGACCGTCCGCGGTCTGCTGGACGGCCGACTGCGCGACGACACCGTCCTTCAGCACGACGACGTACTGGTCCGGGACCGCGGTGGCGCCGACGGCCGCCGCGACGGTGCCCTCCGGTGCGGCCGACGCGGTGCCGACGCCCACGCCGGGGAGCGCGAGCAGGGCGGCGGCACCGAGGACGACGACCGCCCTCCGGCGGGCGCCGGGTAACGGGGGTGATGACTTCATCGGACTTCCTCCAATAGCGGACGAACAGGTCGAACGCGGCGGCACCGGAGCGTGGCAGCAGTCGCGCGGACCGCACATCGGCCGGCCGGGTTACCCCGCCCCCGGCCCGTGCACCCTGTCGGCCGACTCCGGTAGCGCACAGCGAGAACGCCGCACCACCCGCTTGGCCGACCGCCGATCCCCTTGCCGCGCAACGGATGGGCCCTGGCTTGGCCACATGCCGGGAGCCGGGCGCCTCGACCGCGGTCCGGCCGTTCGACCAAGCGGGTGCCGCGGCTCCCGGCGCACCGGTATTCCGCGGGGTCGGAAACCCGAAGCGCCCCAACGTCCTCACGGTCGAACGCGACGGAGACGAATGCCGCAGCGACCGCCGTCACGGCGGCACGGCGGGCATTTGGGCCGGTGGGCGCACGGGCGGGATCGGATCGTCACCGGCGGTGACGACAGGACCGGATGGTCTGCACAGGCAGGTCATCCGGGGTGCGCGCACCCGTTTCGGGCGGACACGACGCGTTGTCGCCGTCTCAACAGGACACCGCCACCTCCTCCGGGGCACGGCGGCTCCACTCCACTAGCATCGCCCCACCGCCAACCGCCAGTACCAGGAGTTCCGAGTGCCAGACCAGAACCGGTGGATAGCCGGGCGCTACGCGTTGCAGGAGCAGCTCGGCGCCGGCGCCATGGGGCGCGTCTGGCGAGCCGTCGACCAGAAGCTGGAACGCGTCGTCGCGGTCAAGGAGCTGCTGCTGCCGTCGCACCTGGACGAGCAGCAGGCCGAGGACGCCCGGCGGCGGGCCCGGCGGGAGGCGCGGATCGCCGCGCGGCTGCACCACCCCAACGCGATCACCGTCCACGACGTCGTCGAGCACGACGGCCAGCCGTGGCTGATCATGGAGTACCTGCCGTCCAAGAGCCTGTCCGCGGTGATCTCGGAGACCGGTCCGCTGGCCGTCGCCAACGTGGTGCGCGTCGGCACCCAGGTGGCCACCGCGATGACCGCCGCGCACCGGGCGTCGGTGCTGCACCGCGACATCAAGCCCGGCAACGTGCTGCTCGGCGACGACGGCACGGTGAAGATCACCGACTTCGGCATCTCCCGCGCGCTGGACGACGTCAACGCCACGGCCACCGGCCGGTACGCGGGCACCCCGGCGTACTTCGCCCCCGAGGTCGCCAGGGGCGGCGAGGGCAACTACCCGTCGGACGTGTTCTCGCTCGGCGCCACGCTCTACACCGCGGTCGAGGGCACGCCGCCGTTCGGCCTCACGGACAACGCGATCGCCCAGATGTACCGCGCCGCGGCGGGCACCGTGCGGCCGCCGGAACGGGCGGGCGCGCTCACCCCGCTCCTCGCCAGGATGCTGGCGCTCGACCCGGCGGCCAGGCCCACGATGGCCGAGTGCGCCGACCAGCTCTCCCAGCTCGACCGGCACACCTCCCCCGCCCCCACGATGATGGTGGGGCTCGGGGACCTGTTGACCTCGCAGGTCTCCCGACCGCCCTCCGCGGTGGACACCGGGAAGCGGCGGCGGTGGGTCGTGGCGGTCGTCGCGGCGGCGGTGGCGGTGCTGGTCGTGATCGGCGGCGGCACCTTCTTCTACCTCGACCACCAGGAGTCGTCAGCGGTCGCGGCGGGGCCGTCGAGCACCGGCGGCAGCCCGGCCACGTCCCCGGCGAAGACCTCCGAAGCCGCCAGGACCACGACGTCCGCGCCGAAGGTCGCCACGGCCCCGCCGCCCGCCAGCGCACTGCCCGCCTCGGGCAGAGCGCTCGTCTCCCAGGCGTCGAACCTGTGCCTGGACGTGCCGAACAAGGCCACCGACAACGGCACCGGGATCACCATCTTCGACTGCAACGGCGGGGAGAACCAGCGGTTCGACTTCACCGCGGCTGGCGAGATCAGGGTGTACGTCACCAAGTGCGTCCAGCCCAAGGACGCGGGAACCCAGGCCGGCACGCCGTTGGAGATCACCGACTGCAACGGCGCGGCCTCCCAGAAGTGGACGCTCCGGGCGAACGGCGTGGTCGCGGGCACGCAGTCCGGGCTGTGCTTCGACGTCTTCAACGCGGACACGACCTTCGGGACGCCGATCATCATCTGGACCTGCGCCGGAGCCGTCAACCAGCTGTGGCGCCAGGGCTGACCGGCGCTCACCGGCGCGCGTCGACCTCCGGCCGCGGCACGTCCACGGCCGACCTGCTCAGCGCCACCGTCGCGAGGACCACCACCGCGACGAGCACGCCGATCAGCAGCCACTCCGCGCCGCGCACCCGCAGGTGCTCGTCCAGCACCGCGACACCGAGGGCGACGGCCACCACCGGTTCGCCCGCGGTCACGATCGGCAGCGACGCCGCGAGGTCCCCCGCCTGGAACGCGTTCTGCTGGAGCAGGGTGCCGCCCACCGCGGCGAGCACCAGGCCGTAGGTCTCCCAGTGGGTCGCCACCGCGACGGGCCCGCGGGCGAGCAGGTCGACCACGCCCTTGGTCAGCGCGGCGGTGAGGCCGTAGGCGACCGCGGTGGCCACGGCCAGCAGCGCCGCCCTGGCACCGCGGTACCGGGACGAGCCGACCAGGCAGCACACCAGCACGACGGCGACCACCACCCCGGCGGGCAACCAATGCGCGGGCGAGGCCCGGTCGCGGCCCGCGGTCGGCTCCCCCACGACGACGAACGCCGCCAGCGCCACGACCAGCAGCACCGCCCAGGTCCAGTCGGCCCGGCGCAGCCGTCGGCCCGCCCACCGGGCCCCCAGCGGCAGCGCGACCAGCAGCGTGGTGACCAGCAGCGGTTGCACGAGCAGCAGGGAGCCGAACCCGAGCGCCGCGGCCTGCGCGAGGTAGGCGCCGAGGTCGCTGAGCGTTCCGACCCACCACGACGGGTGGCGGATCAGCGCCCGGATCAGCCGCAGGCCGCCGAGGTCGTCGTCCGGCACGGTGCGCGCGGCCCGCTGCTGGGCGACGGAGGCGACCGCGAACAGGACGGCGGCCAGCAACGCCAGGACGATCGCGAGACCCGCGGCCCCGTGGTGGCGGCCGAACCCGACGACCAGGTCCCAGTGGTCGGCGTTCATCGAGGCGATCTGGCGGTCCGGTACTCGCGCACGACCACCACGATGACCGCGATGTCGAGCACGGCCAGCAGCGGCAGCACCAGCGAGCCCGTGCGCACCGCCCGGTACAGCTCGTAGACCACGAACAGCCCCAGCACGACCACGGCGACCGGGTAGGCGGGCAGCCACTTGCGCAGCAGCGCCGCGACCAGCCCGAGCTTCACGACCCCGTGCAGGGCGAGGTAGACGACCGCGAACGTCGGCCGCCCCGACGTGAACTCGTCGGCCGCCGTCGACAGGTGCCGGGCCAGCGTCCCGTCGGGCGGGCCGAGCAGGTCGTGGGCGAGCACGTCGGCGACCAGCCGGTGGATGGCGGCACCGGGCACGAGGAGCAGGAACAGCGCGCCGAGCAGTTCGGCGGCGCCGTCGACGCCCTTGACGACCATCGCCGTCCGGAACAGCGCCTCGGTGCGGCGCGAACCACCGCCGGGCGCCCCCGCCGTCGTCCCCATGACCGCACCAGCACCCTTCCCGCGTCGCTCCCGCCAGGAGGCAGGCTACGTCCGGAAGCCGATCATCGCGCGGCGGTCCACCGCGTTGCCGCCCGCCCCCGAGGACCCGCCGACCGGCCGTCCGCGCCACGACCGGGCACACCCACCCGAACGGACCGCGCAAAACCCTCCGGATGCCCCTTGACCGGGTCATCGATGTTGAGGTCCGATGATTCTCCGCCGCCTTCTGATTGGTGTTGTTCGATCCCGAAGGATTGGGGCTGCATGAACCACGCAATGAAGCGTCGTACAGCGCTCGGCTCGGCCGTACTCGGACTGCTCACCACACTCACCTGGTCCGTGGCCACGGCCCCGCCCGCGGCGGCCCTGGACAACGGCCTGTCCCAGACGCCCGCCATGGGCTTCAACAACTGGAACTCCACCCACTGCCGGGCGGAGTTCAACGACCAGATGATCCGCGGCATCGCGGACCTGTTCGTCTCGCGGGGCCTCAAGGACGCCGGGTACAACTACGTCAACATCGACGACTGCTGGGCCGAGACGAGCCGCGACTCGGCGGGCAACCTGGTGCCGAACCGGACGCGGTTCCCCAACGGCATCAAGGCGGTCGCCGACTACGTGCACGGCAAGGGCCTCAAGTTCGGCCTCTACAGCAGCGCGGGCACGATGACCTGCAACGAACTGGGGTTCCCCGGCGGCATCGGCCACGAGCGGCAGGACGCGAACCTGTTCGCCTCGTGGGGCGTGGACTACCTGAAGTACGACAACTGCGGCGACCACCTCGGCCAGGGCGGGCAGCAGCGGTACACCGCCATGCGCGACGCCCTGCTCGCCACCGGCAGGCCCATCCTCTACTCCATCTGCGAATGGGGGTCGGAGTCGCCGTGGGACTGGGCCCAGACCGTCGGCAACAGCTGGCGCACGACCGGTGACATCGAGGACAACTACGGCAGCATGCTCAACATCTTCAAGTCCAACGTGACGCGGTCGACGGACTCGCAGCGCGGGGCGTGGAACGACCCGGACATGCTGGAGGTCGGCAACGGCGGGATGACCGACGCGGAGTACCGCAGCCACTTCACGCTCTGGTCGATGATGAACGCCCCCCTGCTGATCGGCGCCGACCTGCGCACCGCGAGCGCGGCGACGTACTCGATCCTCACCAACCGCGACGTGATCGCCCTGGACCAGGACTCCCTCGGCGTTCAGGCCGCGGAAATCGGCAACACCAACGGTTTGCACGTCCTGGTCAAGCCGCTGGACAACGGCGACACGGCGGTGGCGCTGTTCAACGAGACCGGCTCGACCGCCACGATCGGCACGACCGCCGCCGCGGCCGGACTCGGCAACGCCACGTCCTACCGGCTCACGGACCTCTGGTCGAAGGCGGTCTCCACCACCTCCGGCACGATCAGCGCTTCCGTCCCGGCGCACGCGACCGTGGTCTACCGGGTCGCCAGGACCGGCACGGCCACCACTCCCCCGGCGGGCACCACGCAGGTGTCGGCGCTCCCGGCGAGCCTGGCCTCCGGCGCGTGGGGCCCGGTGGAGAAGGACCGCAGCAACGGTGAGAAGGCGGGGGGCGACGGCCGCACGCTGACCATCGGCGGCACCACCTACGCGCGCGGCATCGGCGTCCACGCCCGCAGCGAGGTGCGCTACTACCTCGGCGGGAAGTGCACCGGCTTCCAGGCGTGGGTCGGCGTCGACGACGAGGTCGGCGACAACGGCAGCGCGTCGATGGAGGTGTGGGCGGGTGCCGGGCAGCTCGCCGCCACGACCGTGCGGGGGACCGAGGGCGCCAAGCGGATCACGGCCGACGTGACCGGTGAGCAGTACGTGAAGCTGGCCGCGATGCCCACGGCGGACGGCGCGCGGTTCGACCACGTGGACTGGGCCGACGCCACGGTCACCTGCACCTGACCCGACGCGGTACCAGGGGGCGGCCGTCCGGCGGGACGGCCGCCCTTCTTGCCGGAACGGCAACAAAGCGTGCCGGAACCGGTACGCGGACCGCATCATGGTCGCGGAGGTGATGAACCATGGCACCGGAACCGCCCGTGACCACGACGACCGAGGGGAACTCCCCGTTCTCGGCCGCGACCGAGGCCCGCGTGTGCGAGATCGTCCTGGGCGATCGACGGCACGGACTGCGCGCGGACTGACCCGCACGCCACCGCGCACCACTGCTCCTGTGGTGCGCGGTGGCGTGTTCAGTGATTAGCACCTGAGAACGCGAACATTGCGCCACCCGGACCTTGACCTGGCATCTCCGTGAATCCTACGGTCGGGCGAACTGCTAAATGTTATCGCTCACATTCCCTGTCACAGGTCCCGAAAGCGCGGGTTCGACGATGCACCCTGCTCCAGGTACGCACAGGTTCCCCAGGCGATTCGCCGCGGTCGTGGTCGGCGCGGTCCTCGCGCTCGTCGCGCCCGCGATCGCCGCCCCGAGGGCCACGAACGCCGATCCCCAAGCCGCCGCGACCACCTACACCAACCCGATCAAGTCCCAGAATGGCGCCGACCCCTGGCTGGTCCACCAGGACGGCGACTACTACCTGATCAGCACCACGTTCACCAACACGCTGGTGACCCGCAGGTCGCCCACGCTCGCCGGGCTGGCGACCGCCCCCGGAATCCAGGTCTGGCAGGACACCACCGCCTCGCGCGGCACCAACATCTGGGCGCCGGAGCTGCACCGGTTCAACGGCCGCTGGTACCTGTACTACTCCGCGGGCGCGGTGGGCGCGGCCTGCTGCGACACCCAGCGCACGCACGTGCTGGAGAGCGCGGGCACCGACCCGTTGGGGCCCTTCACCTACAAGGGGATGCTGACCGGCTCGAACCTCAACCCCGGCGGCTGGCTGATCGACGCGAGCGTGCTGTCCCTCAACGGTTCGCTCTACCTGCTGGGGTCGGGCTCGATCAACGGCGGCAAGCAGAGCCTCGTCATCGCGCCGATGAGCAACCCGTACACGCTCAGCTCGTCCACGTTCAGCGTCATCTCCAGCCCGACGCTGTCGTGGGAGACCTCGGGCGCCGCCGTCAACGAAGGTCCGGTCGCGCTGCAACGCGGCGGGAAGACGTTCATCGTCTACTCCGCGAGCTACTGCGACACCGCGGACTACAAGCTGGGGCAGCTCACCTACACCAGCGGCAGCCCGCTGTCGGCGTCGTCGTGGAGCAAGAAGTCCACGCCGATCTTCCAGCGCAACGATTCCGCAGGCGTCTACGGCCCAGGCCACAACGGGTTCTTCACCTCGCCGGACGGCACCGAGAGCTGGATCGTCTACCACGCCAACAGCTCCGCGAGCGGCGGCTGCGGCAACGGCAGGACCACACGCGCGCAGAAGTTCACCTGGAACTCCGACGGCACCCCGAACCTGGGCACCCCGCAGGCCACCGGCACCGCGCTCACCGCGCCCTCGGGCGAGACCGCGGCGACGCCGGCGGCGTACAAGCTGGTCAACCGCAACAGCGGCAAGTGCCTCGACCTCGACGGCGGGTCCACTTCGGACGGTGCGAACGTGCGCCAGTGGACCTGCAACGGCGGGAACAACCAGCGGTGGCGGCTGGAGGACCAGGCCGACGACACCAGCAGGCTGGTCAACGTCGCCTCCGGCAAGGTGCTCGACGTCGCCGACTGCTCGACCGCGGACGGAGCCGACCTCCGGCAGTGGAACTGGCTCAACAACACCTGCCAGCGCTTCCGCATGGTCTACACCGCGACCGGCGGCTGGGTGCGGCTGGTCAACCAGGCCACCGGCAAGGTCGCCGACGTGGCCGACTGCGGCACGGCCGACGGCGCCGACGTGCGCCAGTGGACGTGGCTGGGCAACACCTGCCAGCAGTGGTCGATCCAACCCGCCTGATCCCCACCCGCACGAACCGACAACGGAGTTGGCCATGAGTCGCAGAGCCCTGTCCGCCCTGCTCGGCACACTGCTGATGGCCGGAGCCGCGATAGTCGCGCTGGGCTCCGGCACAGCGTCGGCGGCAACGTACTCCGGTTACGTCATGGGGTACTTCACCGAGTCGCCGACCTTCGCCGGCGCCGACTACGGGCTGCACCTCGCGGTCAGCCCGGACGGCCTGAACTGGACGCCGCTCAACCAGAACGCCCCGGTCGTGACGCCTGCGCAGGGCACGCAGGGCCTGCGCGACCCGTTCATCCTGCGCAAGCAGGACGGCACGTTCACCGTGCTGGCCACCGACCTCAAGGGCACCGACTGGAGCCTCCAGAACCAGTACATCCACGTCTGGGACTCGACCGACCTGCGCTCGTTCACCAACTACCGCAGGGTGAAGCTGCACTCGCTGGCCACGCACAGCTGGGCGCCCGAGGCGTTCTGGGACGCCTCGCGCGGCCAGTACGCGATCATCTACTCGGCGAGCAACGGGAACCACGACGTCATCATGGTCAACTACACCACCGACTTCGTGAACGTCGGCTCGCCGCAGACGTTCTTCGACCCCGGTTACGCCGCCATCGACGGGAACATGACGTCCGTGAACGGCACGAACTACCTGTACTTCAAGAACAACACCAGCGGCTCGCTGCTGGGAGCGAAGTCGAGTTCGCTCAACCCCGGCAGCTTCACCACGTTCACCGGCGGCACCGCGCACGGCGGCACCGAGGCGCCGATCGTGGTGAAGTCCCTGACGGCGAACACCTGGTACCTGTGGGGCGACACCTACACGCCCAACGGGGTGTTCTACGCCTGGCAGACCGGCGACCTGGCGTCCGGGACGTGGACGGCGGTGAACCAGCGCGCCTACACGCAACCGTTGAACTCCAAGCACGCCACCATCTCGCCGATCACCGCGACCGAGATGGCGAACCTGCTGACCAAGTGGGGCAAACCCGCGTGGAACCGGCTGAAGTCCTACAACTACCCGGACCGGTACGTGCGGCACCAGAGCAACGTCGCCCGCGTGGACACCTACCCGTTCGACCCCTACCAGGACCAGCAGTGGAAGGTCGTGCCGGGCCTGGCCGACTCCGCCGGGGTGTCGTTCCAGTCGGTCAACTTCCCGACGATGTACCTCAGGCACGCCGACTACGCCGTCGTGCTCAACACCAACGACAACTCCGCCGCGTTCAAGGCCGACGCCACCTTCACGCCGGTGGCGGGCTGGGCGGACTCGGGCTGGACCTCCTACCGGTCCTACAACCACCCGGACCGCTACCTGCGGCACGCGGGCTACGTGCTGCGGATCGACCCGATCACGAGTTCGTCAGCGGCCACCGACAAGCAGGACGCCACGTTCCGCGCGGGCTACTGACGCGCCCGCAACCGGACCCGGAGGTTGGTGGGGTAGGCGGTGAACGACATCCGCTCCTCCACCACCCCGGCGGAGGTGTCGGGTTCGACGGTGAAGGACCGGCAGAGCAGGGAGACGACGATGGTCGCCTCCAGTAGCGCGAGGTTGCGGCCGGGGCAGAACCGGGGCCCACCGCCGAAGGGCATGAACGGCAGCGACTCGCGCGGCAGCCTGCCCTCCAGCCACCGCTCGGGCCGGAACACCTCCGGCTCGGGGTAGCGGTCCAGGTCGCGGCGGGCGCCGTACGCCATGAGCGCGAAGACGGGCACGCCCTTCTCCACGAGCAGCGGACCGTGCTCGGTGTCGAAGGTGACGTCGCGCAGGGGTTGGAACGCCAGGAAGGGGGCGACCGGGCGCAGCCGCGCCACCTCGTGGACGACGGCCTCCGCGAACCCGAGCCTGCCGACGGTGGCCGGATCCGCCGGGAACCCGCTGTCCCCCAGCACCTCGTCCGCCTCGGCGCGCACCCGTTCCTGCACGTCGGGGTTCTCCGCCAGGTGGTGGATCGCCCATGCGGCGGTCGACGACGTGGTGTCCTCGCCCGCGAGGAGCATCGTCAGCACGTTGCCGAAGACCTCCTCGTGGGTGAACGGCGACTCGCCCTCCAGCGGTGCGACCAGGGCTTCGAGGAAGTTCGCGGGCTCGCCTCCGCCCGCCATCCGCCTGGTGGCCTCGGCGAACCTGTCGCGGACCAGCGCGTCGATCTCGCGGACCGTGGCGTCGAGCCTGCGGTCGCGGGGCAGCCGGAACCACCGCCAGTACGCCACGGGCGCGTTGATCCGGCGGCCGAACTCGGGGAACAGCAGCGGCAGCCTGCGGTGCAGCCCGTCGCCGGTCTGCTCCAGCGAGTTCAGGTCGTGCCCCATCGCGAGCCCCGAGGTCACGTCCAGGGTGTAGCGCATCATGTCGTCGAGGACGTCGACGCTCCGACCGTCGCCCGCGGAGGTGTCCCAGCGACGCTTGAGCCGCTCGGTCACCGTCGCGATGGTGGAGAAGTACTGCCGCAGGTAGGCCGCGTTCAGCGCCTGCGTCGCCATCTTCCGGAGCCTGCGCCACTCGTCGCCCTCGGCGGTGAAGACGCCGTGCACCCCGATCTCGTCCAGCACGCCGGTCATGTGCGAACTGCGCCGGAACTCGTCGGGGCGCTGCCGCTGGATCCGGGCGACGACGCTCGGGTCGGCCGTCACGACGGCGGGCATCCGGCCGAGCGACATCCGGAACGTCGACCCGTACCGGTCGCACCACGCCTCCAGCGTCCGGTGCGGCACACCGCCCCGGACGAACCCCGGCAGGTTGCCCAGCAGGGGCAGACCCCTCGGTCCGGGGAGATCGCCCACCGCACGTGCCGCCACACCAAGGGTCACCGCTTCGGTCATCACCCGAACGTACCAGCGGGACGGTCGCCGAACTCGGCGAAGATCGGCCATCAGTCCACTGTGGACGCAGGTGGCCGCGGGCCCGCCATCCGCCTGCCGCGGTGCGCGGCCATCGTGACGGGCGCGTTCACCGCGCCGTAGCCCGCGTACCCGCCGACGCGCTGGACCACCTCGAAGAACACCCGGTCGCCGAGCACCTCGGTGAAGAAGTGCAGGAACTCGCCGTGCTCGTCCCGGTCGTAGAGCACGGACAGCTCCCGCAGGTCGGCCAGCAGGTCCGGCGCGAGCCCGAGGCGCGCGTCGAGGTCGTCGTAGTAGTTGGCCGGGATGTCCAGCAGCGGCGCGCCCAGTTCGCGCATCCGCCGGGCGCTGGCGATGGCGTCCGCGGTGCGGAACGCCACGTGCTGCGGCTCCCGCACGTCCGGGCCCCAGGTGCCCCGCCGCACCAGCGCGGAGTCCAGCGCTATCCGGACGTGCCGCGCGCGGTCGACCACCGGGCGGCTGCGCACCAGGCCGAACGGCGCGGCGAACTCCGCGACGTCGTCCGGTTCGAGCCCCAGCACCGCGCGGTAGAACAGGGCCGCCTGGTCGAAGCGGTCGAACGGCTCGGTGAGGCCGACGTGGTCGGTGTCCAGGAGTCCGGCCCCGGAGTCCTCGCCGGTGTCGACGGTGGTGAAGTCGGCGAGCCAGCCGAGGTCGTCGCGGCAGAAGATCACCGACGTGCCGTCCGGCGCGGCGACCGCGGACGAGCCCACCGGCGCGGCGAGGAACGCCTCGGCGCGGCGCGCGGAACCGGCCGGATCGGCGCCCGCGACGGCCACCGCGCTGACTGCGACCTGCCCGGCGCCCGGCGGTTCGCGGTGGTTCAGCACGATCCGCGCCTCGCCCTGCCGCCACAGCCGCACGGGCTTCGTCCGGTGCCGCCCGGCGGGCGCGAACCCGAGGCCGGTGAGCGCCGCCTCCACCCGCGGGGCCGTGGCGTCGTCGACGTCGAGTTCGGTGAAGGCGTGCCCCGCCAACGGGAGCGCGGCGCCCGGCTCCTCCTGGAGCAGCAGCAGCGACCGCATCGCGTCGACCGCCGCCGCACGCGGCTCGGACTGCCGGAAGACGTCGTTGAACACCTCGAGCGACAGCGGGCCCGGGTAGCCGGTGGCGAGCACGTGACCGACGAACCCCTTGAGGTCGAAGGCCCCCTGGCCGGGGAACAGCCGGTGGTGACGGCTCCACTGGAGCACGTCCATCCGCAGCCGCGGCGCGTCGGCCAACTGGAGGAAGAACACCTTTTCCCCCGGAATGGTGCGGATGGCGACCGGGTCGACGTCCCGCGACAGCACGTGGAAGCTGTCCAGGCACACGCCGAGCGCGGGGTGGTCGGCGGCGCGCACGATCCGCCACGAGTGGTCGTAGGTGCTGACGAAACGGCCCCACGCCAGGGCTTCGTAGGCCACCCGGATGCCGTGTTCGGCGGCTCGCGCGGCGAGGGCGTGCAACTGCTCGGCGGCGAGGGCGTCGTCGTCCACGGCGTCCGGCGACACCGACGAGCACACCAGGATCGTGTCGGCCCCGAGCCGCTCCATCACCTGGAACTTCAGCTCGGCTCGCCGCAGGTTGCGCGCGAGCACGTCCGGCGGCACCGCCTCGAAGTCGCGGAACGGCTGGTAGAGGTCGATGGACAGGCCGAGGTCGGCGCACGACCGCCGCACGCGCTCCGGTGACCACGGCGAGGCGACGAGGTCGTTCTCGAACAGCTCCACGCCGTCGAACCCGGCCGCCGCGGCGGCGGCGAGCTTGTCCTCCAGCGTGCCGGACAGGCACACGGTGGCGATCCCGAGACGTCGGTCAGCGGACATCGGACTCCTTCCCCTCCGGACGCCGCGCCAGGACGTCGAAGTGGCGCAGCATCCGCCCGGTGTCGGGTTCGGCGCCGGTGAACAGGCGGAACGCCTCGGCGGCCTGGAACACGGCCATCCGGCCGCCGTCGAGCACCCGGCAGCCCGCGGCCGCGGCGGTGGTGACCAGCTCGGTGTCGAGCGGCCGGTAGACGATGTCGGCGACCCACAGGTCGGGCCGCAGCAGGTCCGCGGGCAGCGGGAGGCCGGGGTGCGCGGCCATCCCGGTCGGCGTGGCGTGCACGAGGCCGTCGGCGGCTCGGACCGCGTCCGGGAGTTCGAGGTCGCCGTGCCCGGCGGTCGCGCGGGCGGCGCCGAACCGGGTGGCCAGCGACGCGGCCAGGTCCTCGCCGCGGCTCCGGTCGAGGTCGAAGATCCGCACGGTCCCGGCACCCGCCGTGAGCAGCCCGTGCGCGACCGCGGCACCGGCGCCTCCCGCGCCGAGCAGGACGACGGAGCCCAGGTCGGCGCCCGGCATCCCCGCTTCGAGACCGCGGGTGAACCCGGACCAGTCGGTGTTGTGGCCGATCGCCCGCCCGCCGTCGAAGACCACGGTGTTGACCGCTCCGAGCGCCTCGGCGTCGGCGGACAGCCCGTCCAGGTGCGCCAGCACCTCCTGCTTGCACGGGTGGGTGATGTTCAGGCCGCGGTACCCCGCGTCCCGCGCGACGGCGACGATGTCGCCGATCGCCCCCGGCGGCAGCCCCCACTCGTCCAGGTCGATGCGGCGGTACCGGTAGGGCACGCCCACCCGTCGCGCCTCGCGCTCGTGCAGCGCCGGGCTCAGCGACGGCCCGATACCCGCCCCTACCAAGGCCACCAGCAGGGCGCCGCGTGCCAGGCCCGCGTGCTCGCGGACCGCGTCGGGGAACGAGGTGTGGGCCACGGACCGCCTTTCGAGCTAATGTACGAACTGGTGAGTTAGTTGTACCCCACGACGGGCGATCGGCGGAAGGGGCCGCCTAGACTCGGACCACCACTCGCGGCGAGGAAGGAAGTCAGTGGCCGCACTGCCGTCCGAGGAGGCGCCGACCGACGCCGTCGACCGCTCGCGCGACGCCGAGCGCACCAGGGCCGAGATCCTCGCCGTGTCCGCGCTGGAGTTCGCCGACAAGGGCTACGACGGCGCGCGGGTGGACGAGATCGCCGCGAAGACCCGCACCACGAAGCGGATGATCTACTACTACTTCGGCGGCAAGGAACAGCTGTTCGTCGAGGTGCTCGAACGGGCCTACACCGTCATCCGCGCCATCGAGCGCGAGCTGGACGTCGAGCACCTGGACCCGATCGACGCGCTGCGCCAGCTCGCCGAGCTGACGTTCGACCACCACGAGTCGCACCCGGACTTCGTGCGGCTGGTCAGCATCGAGAACATCCACCGCGCCGAGCACATCGCGCGGTCCACCGAGCTGGCCGGGCTGGCGAACCCCGCGCTCGACGTGCTCACCCGCATCCTGGACCGGGGCCGCGCGGCCGGGTACTTCCGCGACGACGTGGACGCGCTGGACGTGCACATGGCGATCAGCGCGTTCTGCGTGTTCCGCATCGCCAACCGGCACACGTTCCACGCGATCTTCGACCGCGACATGCTGGACCCCGCCCGCCGCGAGCACCACCGGCGGATGGTCGGCGACATGCTCGTGAGCTACCTGACCGCTCGCTGAACCCTTGACACGGCGGTGTCGAATCCCCACCATCTGCGCTATTAACTATCTAGTACGTACGTAGCCGGTCGTCGCCCGAATCCCTGTTCATGCAACGGAGCACCAGCAGAGGAGCCCTTCGTGACCGCTCACACCGCCGGTCCCCCGCCCCCGACCGGCAAACCGCGCAAGGCGGCCGTCGCCGCGTGGATCGGGAGCGCGCTGGAGTACTACGACTTCTTCATCTACGGCACCGCCGCGGCCCTGGTCTTCGGCAAGGTCTTCTTCCCGTCGTCGAACCCCGCCACCGGCACGCTGCTGGCGTTGGCGACGTTCGGCGTCGGCTACCTCGCCCGCCCGGTCGGCGCGGTGTTCCTCGGGCACGTCGGCGACCGGTTCGGCCGCAAGCGCGTGCTGGTGTTCACGTTGCTGCTCATGGGTTTCTCCACGTTCCTGATCGGCTGCCTGCCCACGTACAACGACATCGGCGTGGCCGCGCCGATCCTGCTCGTCGCGACCCGGCTGCTACAAGGGCTCTCCGCCGCGGGCGAGCAGGCCGGCGCGAACTCGATGAGCCTCGAGCACGCCCCCGACGACCGGCGCGCGTACTACACGAGCTTCACCCTCAGCGGCACCCAGGCGGGGCAGATCCTCGCCACGGCGGTCTTCCTGCCGATCGCCGCGCTCCCCCAGGACCAACTGCTGTCGTGGGGCTGGCGGGTTCCCTTCTGGGCCAGCGCGCTCGTCGTCGTGGTCGGGTTCGTGATCCGCCGCAAGCTCGACGAGACCCCGGTGTTCGAACAGGAGATCGCCGGGCGGGGACCGGCCAAGCTGCCGATCACCATCCTGTTCCGCGACCACTGGGCCGACGTCCTGCGGGTGGTCGCCGCCGCAGTCATCGCCTCGGTCAGCACCATCTTCACCGTCTACGCCCTGTCCTACGCGGTCAACTCCGCCGGGCTGGCCAGGACCCCGATGCTGTGGGTCGGCGTCCTCGCCAACGTCGTAGCCCTCGCCGCCATCCCGCTCTGGGCCAGGCTCGCCGACCGCGTCGGCCGCAAGCCGGTGTTCATCGGCGGCTCACTGGGCTGCGCCGTCCTGATCTTCGCCTACCTGGGCGCCATCTCCTCGGGCGACTACACCCTCGTCTTCCTCGTCGGCATCCTGCTGTTCGGCGTCGTCTACAGCGCCACCAACGCCGTCTGGCCGTCGTTCTACGGCGAGATGTTCACCGCCAAGGTCCGGCTTTCCGGCATGGCCATCGGCACCCAGATCGGCTTCGCGGTCGCGGGCTTCACGCCCACCATCTCCGCCGCCATCGCGGGCGACAAGAGCGCCAACTGGGTCGGCGTCGCCGCGTTCACCGCGGCCCTCTGCCTGGTCAACGTCATCGCCGTGGCCACCGGCCGCGAAACCTTCCGCACCCCCACCGCCGACCTGGGCCTCAAGCCCCGCAAGGCCGACCACGCGGGAGCGGCGGCCTGACGACGCGGTCGCGCGTGGTGGCCGGACGCCGCCACGCGCGACCCGGTCACCTCAGGAACGGCCAGTCGTTCTCCAGCAGCACGACACCGTCCGCACCGCGCAGGATCACGGTCACCGTGCTGGACGCCGGATCCAGGTGGATGCCCGGCGGGACGAGGATCGCGAAGGTGCGGTCGACCAGGGCGACCGGTCGCGGCGTGCTCCCGTCGAAACCGATCTCGACAGCCGCGACCTCTCCACCGGTCTCGCTGATCTCCCCGCCGACGACCTGCCTGCCTCCTCCGACGTCCACGAGGACGTGGGGCATGACCGCCGCGCGCCCTTGGAGGAGTGGGCGCACGGTCGTCTTGACCACCGGCCCGTCCACCTGGCAGATGGCCATCATGCTGGCGGTCTGCCCGAGGAGCAGCGTCCCGCCGGGATAGGCGACGGAGGCCGCGGGCTGGTAGGAATCCGGGTCCAGCACCGGCGTGGCGGAGCGCGACAGGCAGTCCCCGAGCATCCGCCCCGCCTCGGACGTGCGGTCCGGCGCCGGGCCGTCCGGATGGTCGCGGACAGCAGCGGCAGGCGCGGGCGCGGCAAGCGACCGGTCCGCCTTCCCGTCGCCGACGGTGAACGCGGTCCCGTCCGGGTTGATGCCCGTCAGGGCCACGAACATGCCGTCGCCGACGACCGGGACCACCGCGACACTGCCGTAAGCCCCCTTGCCCTCCAGCGAAGGCGCGTCCCAGGCCACGTCCACCACACCGGCGACAACGCCTTCACGACTGGACAGGACAGCCGCGACCCCGGTGTCGGGTGCCGCGGCCGGATCGGACACGGTCGCCGTGGTCGGCGTGGTCTGGCAGAAGAACGGCCTGCCGTCGGCACGGACCGCGACCACACCGAGTTGCGCGTCGCCGACGGTGAACACCGGCGTCCACCGGGAACGGTCCGGAAAGCGCTCGGCCACACCACCCGCGCGCACCGCGTTCCAGCAGCGGTCCAGGTTGATGCCCGCGACCACCGGGTCGAACGCCCGATCAGCCGCAGGGGCCTGGGCGTCCGGCATCTGCCGCAGCACGAAGACCGTTCCCGCCAGCAGCACCACGGCGGCGGCCGCCGCGACGAGCGGAACCAAGATCGTGCGACGCGGTCGACTGTCCATGCCGTGCTCGAACTCGGCGCGCAACTGCCCCCTCAGCTCGGGCGGAAGCGCACGCGGAGCGATCTTGTGGTTCACGGGGTGTCCTCCGTCAGGCTGCGCAGGCGGGCACGGGCACGGGAGAGGTGGGACCGCACCGTCGCCTCGGCGATGTCGAGGTGCACGGCGGCGTCGGCGACCGGCAGATCGCCCAACAAGCACAGTTCGGCGACCTCGCGCTGGGCACGGGGAAGGCTTCGCACGGCGTCGATCACCTCCCGCAACCGCGCCTCGCCGTCGATCCGGCGCACCACGGCGTCGGCGTGGTCGTCGACGGGGGACGGCGGAGGAATCCTGCGCAGCAACCGGGACCGCCGGGCCAGCCCGCGGTGCGCGGTCCGCACGACGTTGCCCGCCATCGTGTACAGCAACGGCAACGCACTGTCCCGGACCAGGGTCACCTCGCCACGGGTCCGCCACGCCGTCAGGAACGTCGCCGACGTGACGTCATGCGCCTGCTCCCACGACCCCGTCAGCCGGTAGGCGTGGTTCCACACCGCCTCGACATGCCGCTCGAACAACACCCCGAACGACTGCCGATCGCCTCGACTCCACAGCACGGGGTCCGGCGGATCAGCTCCACCGACCACCCCGTCCGCCAGCTCCGGCGTCATCTCACTGGTCACAACGGTCAGGTGCCTGCCGAGGGGCCGCAGTTGCACTCATCACGTCACGAATATGTCACGGAGCGACGCCAGCGTTCCCCGACCGCGCGAAGCAGGTCGACAAGCCATGCGCCCCTGGCACGATCTTCTCCACCCGAACGAAAGCCGGTGCCGCGGAACGTTCCCGCGGCACCGGCGAAGTCGTGGAACCCGCCGACGAGGGCGGGTGGTCGAGCACTAGAAGATGACGATCAGCAGCAGGATCACGGCGAAAGCGATCACGAGCCCGATGATGGCCTTGCTACCGGGACGGCTGCGGTGGTGGCTCTCGACCCTGGTGGTCTTGAACCAGCTGTACGGCACGCGGCGGCGGTGAGCCCGAACCCAAGGCATGTCGACTCCCGGTCTGGTGAGTGTGTGCGTCCGCGTCCCATGACGCGATCATGGTGGTGGTACCCCGTTGTCACCTGAAAAACACCTCTTCGGGTGATCCGATCTGCCGGTCCGGCACGAAGACCTGTGGTGCGACTCGACGACCGGCTGCGGGCGATGCTCATGCACGCCACCGCGAAGTGGACCGTTCGGTACGGCGACGACCTGCGCTTCGCGGGCACGGATCTGCCGCGACCGCAGGTGTTCCGGGTGCCGACGAGGCACGGGAAGGTGCCGGTGCACGTGTACCGGCCGCCAGGACTTGGCACCGAAGCACCCGCGCACGTCCACTTCCACGGCGGCGCGTGGCTGATGCGGTACCCGGCCATGGACGACTGGTGGTGCCGCTACCTCGCGGCCACCGCGCGGGTCGTGGTGCTCAACGTCGACTTCCGCACCGGCCCGTACGTCACCTACCCCGTGGCGCAGCACCAGTGCCACGACGTCGCGGCCTGGGCGGCCGAAGGCGACAACGGCCTGGACGGTGACCGGATCTCGGTCGGCGGCTTCTCCTCCGGTGGCGGGCTGGCGGCGTCGGTCTGCCTGCAAGCCCGTGACAGCGGCTCGTTCCGGCCAGTGCTCCAGGTGCTCGGCGTCCCCGCGCTCGACATGGCCTGCGAGGTGCCGGACCACGGGCCGGGGATGATCTCGCCGGAGTTGCGACGGCTGGTCCGGCGCGTCTACTTCCCCGACGCCGCGACGCGCGCGCACCCGTACGCCTCACCGGTGCTCGCGCCGGACCTGTCGGGGCTCCCGCCCGCGGTCGTGCTGACCGCGGAGCGGGACGCTCTCCGCGACGACGGCGAGCGCTACGCGGAACGCCTGCGCCAGGAGGGAATCCCGGTCGTCCTCGACCGGACTCCCGGTGTGGACCACTACTTCCTCACCGAGGACCCGGTCCGCGCCCGCACCACGATGGCGATGATCGCCGAAGCTGTCGCGGGAGCACGGTAGTCATTCATCCAATGTGGACAGAGCGTCCTTCGCCAGGCTCGTGTAGTCGTCCTCGGTCCCGGGCGTGACCAGGACCAGCTCGCACAGCGGCCCGAGGATCGACACCTGCCGCTGGTGGGAAGCCCGCACGGCGTCGACCATCCGCGTGACGACGTGGTACTTCACGTCCTGGCGCGTCTCGGGCACGACCCACGCCGTGGCGACGAGCGCGATCCCGGCGGCGACGTTCACCCAGTCCTCCGCGCCGTGCAACAGGTCCAGCAGGATCTCGCGCCTGCGCGAGGTCTCCCACGGCTCGTCCACGGCGTGGTGCGCGATCCCCAGGCAGGCGGTCACCTGCACGCCGCTGAGCCACAGGTTGGGCGCGTGCCGGGCCATCGTCGCGCCGAACTCCGTGTCCGGGGTGGCGGGCGGGTGGACCAGGGTGCCGAGCAGGTCGGCGGGATCGACGGCGGACAGCACGACGGTCGAGTCGTACAGGGCGGGCAGGCTCTCCCAGCGGAACGACGCGATCCGGCGCACCGCCTCGGCGGCCTCGGGCGAGGGCGGCGGCACCGCCGGACGCGCGATCGCGTCGTCGTAAGTCCAGACCGCGTGCTCCACCTCGTACTTCGCGACGCGCGGATCTGGGTCCGGAACGGACTCGAACACCACGGTCGCGCTGGGGAACGCCAGGTGCAGGGCCAGCACGGAACTCGGCGGCTCCAGGGCCGTGACGGTGATCCCGACCTCCAGGTCCGGCGACGGCTCCACCTGCTCGAGCGCCTGGCCGAGCGAGTTCGTGGTCGCCTCGGTCTGGTCCGCGGCACGGCCCAGCACCGGCCGGTCCCAGCTCACGTCGGTCAGCGCCTCGGCCGCGTAGGGCAGTTCCGACTCCGCCAGCGCGAGGAGGTGCCGGACGTCCCCGTCGATCCGGTACCGCACGGCGTCCGCCGTCGGCCCGGCCTTCGGGTGCGTCGGATCGGCCTCCAGCGCGCGTTCCGCCCAGACCAGCGCCCGCTCCGGATCTCCTCGGCGCACCAGCAGGTCGGAGATGTCGATGTGCAGGCCGAGGTCTTCCGGCGTGCGCTCGGCCTCGTCCTGCCACACCCGCAGGGCCTCGTCGTACCGCTCCGCCGCGCGCAGCGCGTACCCGATCATGATGGCGGCCTCGTGGCTCGGCTCCACCTCGAACGACCGCCGCGCCCACGCGATCGCCTCCTCCACCGCGCCGAGGCGGCGGGCGAACGTCGACCCGCTCCACAGCAGCCTGGCGTCGTCCGGGTTCAGCGCGACGGACTCGCGCAGCAGCGCCAGCAACGGGGACAGCGCCTCGCGGACGTCGTCGTCGACCGGGTCGGGCAGGCACGAGGCCATGTGCAGCGCCGAGGCCACCATGATCTCCGGCGAGACCGACGCGGCCAGGTCCGGTCCGCGCAGCCAGGTCACGTCGAGCCACGCCCGGTCCGGCTCCTGCGCGGCGACCAGCACCAGCAGCCGCACCGCCTCGTCCCACTCCCCCGCCGCCGCGCTCAGGTGCGCGTGGCCCGCGACGGTGCCGCTGTACGGGGTCTCCAGGTCGAACAGCTCCAAGGCGCGGTGCGGGCCGCCGACGTGTGCCGCGAGTTCGCTCAACGCCTCGTAGGTCTCGGCGAGCCCCGGATCGCGCGCGAGCGCGTCCGACAGGTGCCGTGCGGCGTGCGCCGGATCGCCGTCGGCCAGCAGCAGCCGGGCCACCGCGACCTCGCCCTCGGCCTCCAGCCGCTCCTCGGCGCACCGCGCGTCGTGCTCCACCGTTCCCCCAGTGCGTTCGTGGTCGGCGGGAGTCGAGAGCGTCCCGGCCATCAGGGTGGATGATCGTAGTGGGAGCGCCCCACGGCCCGTCCGCACCTCCTGGACACCCGTGATCACCTGCCGGAACGGGCCGCGGCGCGGGATCGGGACCGAACTCCCCGAAGCCGGTCGTCCACCCGATGTGTGCGCCGGTCCGCCGGTGGGTAGACCTCGCTTGCCGTGCGCGCACGTTGGAGCAACAACGCGCGGCAGGCCCGCTCCGGCGGACCGGCCGGACCGGTGCGGACCGTTGAACAAACAGCGACCGCACCGGTCCGGGTTCCCGGTCAGCGCTGGGCGCCGGTCCAGTCCAGGCAGACGACCACCGCGTCGTCGACCAGGTCGCTGCCCTCGTGGTAGTCGAGCAGCTCGGTGATGATCGCCCGCGCGGCCTCGGGAGCGGGCAGGTAGCGCGAGTCGTGGATGATCCGGTCCAGGTTGGTCTCGCCGTACTCGCCGCCGCTGGGCGAGCGCGCGGTGTGCACGCCGTCGCTGACGACGACCAGCCGGTCACCCGGCAGCACCTCGAAGTCCTGCTCCTGGTAGTCGGTGCTCTCGAACATGCCGAGGGGCATCTGCTCCTCGAACGGGACCAGCGCAACCTTTCCGCCGCGCAGCCGCAGCAGGTGCGGCGACCCGGCGTCGACGACGGCCACCCGGCCGGTCGACAGCTCGAAGCGCAGCAGCAGGGTCGCCACGTGCTGGGCGCCGCCGTACTGGGCGTACACGGCCTGGTCGGCCAGGCACGCCTGGTCCACCAGGCCCAGACCGGCCCGCCGCGCGTTGCGCAGGGCGCTGATGGCGAGGTTCGAGAGCAGCGCGGCCTGGATGCCGCTGCCCATGCCGTTGGAGACCGTCACGGTCAGGTGGTCGGCCGACGCGCTCCAGTCGAAGTTGTCGCCGCCGATGGTGTACGCGGGTTCGAGCTGGCCGCCCAGCGAGTACTCCTCGCGCGAGCACCCCCGGCCGGGCAGCAGCTGCCACTGCATCTCGGCGGCCAGGCTCAGCCGTTCCCTCCTGCGCGCCTGGAGGTACAGGTCGGTGTCGCGCTCCGCCACGACCAGCTCGTGCCCCAGTGCCGTGGCCAGGTCGACCAGCGCCTGTCTGGCGCCGTCGCCGGGCACGTCCGGCAGCGTGACCACGAGGACGCCGAGCCGGTCCCCGCGCACGGCCACCGGCAGGTACGCGGTCACGCCGTCGCCGTTCACGGGTTCCAGGAGCATCTGCTGCGCGGTGAACGCGCGACCGGCGGCGCTCGTCCTGATCGGGATCGCCTCGGCGGTGTGCGGCAGCCTCGTCACCGGCTGGAGCACGCTGAGCCGGTAGTCGGCGACCAGCAGCTCGGAGTCCAGGGCGCCGAAGCCCGCCCGGAGGGTGTCGCGCAGCACGTCGAGCAGCGCGTGCGGCGGGCTCGCCCGCAGCGCCCGCTCCGCCCGGACCAGCGGATCGTCGATGGCGCTCATTCATGGCCTCCAGGTATCGAACGCGCGGTCCGCCCGCGCGCTCCCGTCGTTCACGGCGGGCCGACACTACGTACCCGCACCGACGACAAGTGTCGACACGCCGCACCGGGCTGTTCCGATGGGCGCCGAGGTGACAAGGTAGTGGAATGACGAGCAGCCACCGACGAGGTCCGCGCACAGCGGACGTGTCCTCGGCCGTGGAGTCCGCCGCCGAGGTGCTGACCGCGCTGTGGGACCGCACCCAGCAGACCTCGAAGACCAGGGTTTCCCCTTCCCAGATGCAGGCGTTGGCCATCGTGGAGCGGCATGGCCAGATCAACCTCAACGGTCTCGCCGCCGAGTTGGACGCCATCCCGTCGTCGGCGAGCAGGCTGTGCGACCGCCTCCAGGCGGCGGGCCTGCTGACCCGCGCGGCCAGCGTGCACAACCGGCGCGAGGTGATGCTCGCGCTGACGAGGGACGGTCGGGCGCTGCTGGCGGAGATCGGCCGCAACCGGCACCAGGCGCTGGCGCGGATCCTGGCGGACATGTCCCCGGCCGGGCGGGAAGCGCTGTTCACGGGGCTGTCCGAGTTCAACGAGGCGGTCACGCTGGCGGATGCCGACGAGTCGTGGGAGCGACACGCCTGAGCATCATTTTTTGTCGTCTGGCAAATGTTCGCCGCTCCGACCAGCAACGATGCTCCGAGCTACCTGAGCATCAGATGAACTTCCGGGGTGAACGTTGGAGATCCACCAACTCGGCGTGCATACTGTGGGAACGATGTTTGTCGTGGTGCAACGATGACGTCGACCCACAACCGAAGGTGGCACGGACCTTGCTGCTGACAGAGGACGTGCTCCCGGCCGGACAGGTCCGGTGCACCTTCGACGAAGACCTCCCCCGCGTCGCGCTGACCGGCGAGGTCGACATGGACACCGACCCGCAGTTCGACGCCGCCTATGCGGAACTGGCCGGGCGCGCCCCCACCCACGTCGTGGTCGACCTCGCCGGGGTGACCTTCCTCAGCTGCTCGGGGCTGACCTTCGTCGCCAGGCTGAACCTCCACCTGGGCAGGACCGGTCACCGGGTGTGGCTCGTCTCCCCCACCCGCATGGCCGCGCGGGTGCTCGGTCTGACCGGCTTCACCTGGGACGCCGACGTCCCCGCCGCCGCGCTCACCTGAGGCTCACCGGCCGAACGCGTCGTCCACGTAGTCCTTGAACTGCACGGTGACGGTGTGCCGGTCCGACGGCCAGTTCCGCGCGGTGATCGTGCGCGAGCGGCCACCGGACCCGCGGATCCCCTCGGTGACCCTGATCGCGCCTCCGGCGTCCGCCTGCGCGGGCAGGTAGGTGTCGACGCCGGTCAGGAAGGGCAGCGCGCCGAACGGGGGCAGCGGGACACCCGGCGTGGACGCGAGGTCGCAGCCGTCGTCGAACACGAAGGCGGCGACGACCTGCCGCGTCCGCGGCGCGATGGCGGGCGCCAGGACGTCGACACCGTTGAACTCCAGCCGGTCGTCGTCGGCCGGGTCCGGCTGGTCGGCCCACCACTCGCGGTTGCGGACGATGGTGAAAGCGCTGTGGGTCGGGCACCTGTCGATGAAGTCGGCGATGCCTCCGGGACGCGAGACCTGCAACCGCAGGAACCGGTCGGAGCGCTCGAACGGCTCGAAGTAGTAGTGGTAGGTCTGCTGCCCCTCGCGCAGGAGCACCAGCTCGTAGTGCTTGCGGCCGTTGACCTCCAGCGGCCCGAACGCGCCGTCCGCGGCGACCTGCGCGGTGTGCCGGGGCGCGCCGCGGCGGGCGCCGGTCCGGTCGTCGACCTCCCACACCTCCAGGGTGCCCGCGACCGGTTCGTTCTGCGGGAAGTACAGCGCCCGTCCCGCGATCTCCACCCGGCCGGGCGGCTCGGGTCGGATGGCGGTGGTGAAGGCGGGCCTGCCGCGCAGGAACGCGTGGATGTGCGCGAAACCCTCGGCCGAGGTCGTGGTCTCGGTGTGCCCCAACGACGTCAGGTACACGTTCGTCGCGCCGCCGATCGAGCCGCCCGGCTGGAGGCTGCCCCAGAGCGCGAGCGTCGGCACGCCTCCCGGAGGCGTCGCGCTGGACCGCCCGTCCACGTTGACGTACCGGCGCACCAGTGCGGCGCGGGCCGGTGCGGCCAGGTACTCGTGCACCACCGACGTGCCGCGGGAGTGGGCGATCACGTCGACCGACGACGCACCGGTGCGGGCCAGGACGCCCGCGATGAACCCGTCGAGCCCGCTCACCGCGGCGGTGTTGTCCGCCACGGCGGTGTCGTACTCGTAGGCGTGCAGCAGCCGGTCGGCGTAGCCGTTGGTGGAGAACCGCTTGGCGTTGGACTGCCACTGCTGGGCCGAACCCTGCTGGCCGTGCACGAACACCACCGGCGTGAACCCGGTGGGACGCGCCGAGGCGGGCGCCGTCGTCGCCACCACCGCCACGAGCGCCAACACGGCCGTGAACACCCTCGGCCAACCGATCCGCGTGCTCATGCCGACTCCCTCAGCGCCGGGGGATGGATGAGCCCAACGTAACCAGGCGGACACCCTGCGCACCAGAGCGGGTTCCGCCGCGCCATGCGGCATCATCGACGGCATGACGGACGAGGAGGGCCCCGCGCTGGCCCGTCGGCTGTGGGCGCTGTTCGAGTCGGTGCACGCGGTCGTCTACTTCCACCCCACGACGCTCGCCGCCCTGGAGGCCGCGGGTCTGCGCGGGTTCTGGCGCGGCTACTTCGCGCAGCGGTCGGCCCCGCTGGGCCCGGTGGGCGAGGCTCCGGTCCGCGCGTCGTTCTTCGGCTTCTCCGCCTCGATGACCGCGCGCGCCCTGCCCGCCGTCTGGGGCCTGGCCTCCCCCGCCGAGGTGCTCGCCGCCCGGCTCGACGGGACCGGGCGGGCGCTCGCCGAGGTGCTTCCCGAAGGCCCCCACGACCGGCTCGCCGACGACCTGTGGGCGCTCGCGTCGGCCCTGCCCTGCGACGGTCGGGTGCTGGCCGCCGCCAACCAGGCGCTGCCGCGTCCGGAGGACCCGCTCCACCGGCTGTGGCTGGCGGCCACGATCCTGCGCGAGCACCGCGGCGACGGCCACGTCGCGGCCCTGGTGGCGGCGGGGCTGACCGGCGTCGAGTCGCTGGTGCTGCGCGCGGGCTCCGACCTCTCCCGCCCGGTGCTGCAAGCCGCGCGCGGGTGGACCGACGAGGAGTGGACGGCCGCCGCGGAGGGGCTGGCGGCCCGCGGGCTGCTCCGCGACGACCGGACCACCAGCGACGCGGGCAAGCGGCTGCTCGCCCGCGTCGAGGAGACCACGGACGACCTGGCGTGGGACGGGCTGGCACGGGCGGGCGGCACGGTCGACGGCGTCCGGCGACTGGCCCACGACCTGCGCGCCCCGGCCGTGGCCTGCCACGCCGTCCTCCCCGAGGTGCACCCGATCGGCGTGCTCGAGATCGACGGGTAGTCGGGTCGGCCCCCGCCGGTCACGAGCGCACCCGCCGATGCTGATCGACCTCCAGCGGACGCCTAGAAGTCCGCCTTCTCCACCTCCGCGGCGGTCACGTGCGAGCCTGCGAAGTCCTCCAACTCCACCAGGTGGCGCTGCCGGTGCAGACGGGACTGCTTGGCCATGTTCCAACCGAGCACCCCGACGACCTCGCCGCCGCGGTGGAACAGCGCGACGAACCTGCGCGCGTCGACGGAGCCCTCCACGACTGCCACGTCGGCGTCGGCGGCCAGCACGCCGTGGATCTGGAGCTTGGCGTCGAACTGGTCGGTCCAGAAGTACGGCACCGGCGCGTACCGGCGGTCCGCGCCCAGCACGTTGTCCGCCACCAGCACGGCCTGCTCGGTGGCGTTGGTGCGGTTCTCCAGCCGCAGCAACGAGTCCAGCCGGTCGTGGTGCCACCGGGCGACGTCCCCGACGGCGTAGATCCCCTCCGCCGCACGGCAGTGGGCGTCGCACACCACGCCGTTGTCCACGCGCAGCCCGCTGCCCGCGAGCCATTCCGTCGCCGGGATCGCCCCGAGCGCGACCACCACCACGTCGGCGGGCAGCACCTCGTCGTCGGCCAGGCGCACGCCGGTGACCCGGCCGTCCGCCGCGGTCAACCCGCTGACCGCCACCCCGAGGCGCAGGTCCACCCCGCGTTCGGCGTGCAACTCCCCGAGCAGCCCCGAGACCAGCGGTCCGAGCTGCATCGCCAGGGGCGCGCGCTGGGGGCCCGCCAGGGTGACCTCGACGCCCATCGTCCGAGCGGTGGCGGCGACCTCGGCCCCGAGCACGCCGTCGCCCACCACCACCAGCCGCTTGCACGTCAGGAGATCCGCGCGCAGCGCGAGGGCGTCGTCCAGGGTGCGCAGCACGTGGACACCGGCGAGGCCGGCCTGGTCGGGCAGGGCGCGCGGCCGCACACCGGTGGCCAGCACGACGGCGTCCGCCCGCAGGCTCAGGCCGGAGGCGGTGCCGACGGTGCGCGTCGGCACGTCCAGGGACACGGCCGCGTCACCGAGCACGAACCGGGCGTCCAGCGCGTCGAGCACCTCCGGCACGCGCAGGTGCGCGCGCTCGGGCACCCAGACCCCGCCGAGGACCTGCTTGGACAGCGGCGGCCGGTCGTAGGGCACGTGCGGTTCGTCGCCCAACAGGGTCAGCTCACCGACGTACCCCTTGCGGCGCAAGGCCTCCGCCGTGGCGAGGCCCGCGGCCGACGCGCCGACGACCAGGACGCTCGACGGCGTGCTCACGCGGTGCCGCTCAGCACGATCGCCGCGGCCGGGCACACCTGCGCGGCCTCGCGGACGGCGGCGTGCAGCTCCTCGGCAGGCTCGGCGTCGAGCAGCACCACCACACCGTCCTCGTCGCGCTGGTCGAACACCTCGGGCGCGGACAGGACGCAGGACCCCGCACCGCAGCACTTGTCCTCGTCCACAGTGATCTTCACGTGTCGCACTCCTCCGCACGACGGGCGGGTGCCCGTCTCATCTCGGTCGTCCCGGTCACGCCTCGGTGGCGGTGACCGGTGCCAGCCACAGCCCGACGATCGCGTCGATCAGGCCGGTGGCCGTGTCGCCCCAGGAGGACCTGGGCGTGGGTGTCCCCTCGGCGAGGGCCCGCTCCCGTTCGGCGCACGTGTGCGACATCAGGTTGCGGGCCATGTCGCCGCGTTCGGCGCGCACCGGCGGTGGCAGGAACGGCAGGCAGCGGTCGAGCCCGTCGAGGATCCGCCGCATCAGCTCCGTGCCGAGCGCGTCGTCGATGATGATGCGGCGCAGCACCGGGTCGGTCATCACCTGGGCCCCGAACCGCGCGTACCAGGTGGGGCTGCCCAGCTGCGCCAGGTGCTCGGTGAACGGGCGGACCAGGCAGCCCACCCAGTCGCGCACCTCGCCGCTGTCGCCGATCCCGGCCAGCATCCGCGCGCGCAGCAGCTCCACCGGTTCGGCGTGCCTGCGCACGATGGCGCGCACCAGGTCCGCCTTGGAACCGAAGTGGTAGCCGACGGCGAAGTTGTTGCCCTGCCCCGCGGCCTCGCCGACCTGGCGGTTGGACACCGCGGACACGCCCTGTTCGGCGAACAGCCGTTCCGCCGCCGTCAGGATCAGCTCCTGGGTGTGCCCTGCCTGCTCGGCGCGGCCCGCCCTCACCACCGCACGGGGACTTCGCGCAGCCCCCCGATGATCAGTCCCTCGACCCGCCGCAGCTCCTCGACCGGAACGGCGAGGTCCAACGTCGGCAGCCTGCGCAGCAGCACGTCGAGCACGGCCTGCAGCTCGGTGCGCGCCAACGACTGGCCGAGGCACGAGTGGGCGCCCGCGCCGAACGCGAGGTGGGTGTTCGGGCTGCGCCCCAGGTCCATCTCGGCGGCGTCGTCGAACTCGCTCTCGTCGCGGTTGGCCGAGGCCAGGCTGCACACCACGGTCGTCCCGCGCGGCACCCGCGTCCCGCCGATCTCGGCGTCCTCGGTGATGTAGCGCGGGATGCCGAAGCCGGGGTTGGCGTCCATGCGCAGCGCCTCCTCGACGGCCGTGCGCACCAGCGACCGGTCGGCCAGCAGCCGTTCCCAGCGGTCGCGGTCGGCCAGCAGCATGGAGAGCATCTTGCCGATCATGTTCGCGGTCGTCTCGTGGCCCGCGACCAGCAGCCCCTGCGCGGTGGACAGCAGCGCCTCGTCCGGCATGACCGCTCCGGCGCCCGCGGCCGAGGCGATCAGCTCGCTGATCAGGTCGTCCCCCGGCTTCGCGCGGGTGGCGGCGATGTGCGCGGACATGTACGCGGCGAACTCCGCCTGGGCCTCGTCGATCTCGGCCTGCGTGTACCGGGTGAGGCTGAGCAGCGTGTTCGACCAGTAGGCGAACCTGTCCCGGTCGGACTCCGGCACGCCGAGCATGTCGCAGATGACCCACACCGGCAGCGGGAAGCCGAGGCTCGCGACGAGGTCGACCGGGGCGCCGACGCGCTCCATCTCGTCGATCAGGCGCTCCACCATCGCCTCGATGCCGGGCCTGAGGGCCGTCATCCGCTTGGCGGTGAACCACTTGCCGACCATGCGCCGCCACTGCTGGTGGGTCTCCTCGGGCATGGCCTTCGCGAGCGACCCGTTGAACACCCCGCCGGACTCGTTGGCCGAGACGCGCGCCGCGTCGGGCGCGTTGAGGCGCCTGCTGAACCGGGGGTCGGCCAGCACCTGCTTGACGTCCTCGTACCGGGTGAGCAGCGACGCCTGGTCGCCGCTGGGCAGCGTCACCCGCGCGACCGGGCAGCCCTGGCGCAGTTCGGCCCACTCGGCGGGCGGCTCCAGCGCCTCCGACACCGGGATCGGGTAGTCCAACACCTGGTCAGCGTCGTTCTGTGCCACCGCGAGTCCTCCTCAGCGTCGATCTCGGACCGGTCAAGCCAACCGCGTTCCGGGTGCTGAGTCAAGCGACTGACTTAACCGGAACGACGTTCTTGGCGTAACACTAGGTCACAGGACCGCTGCTGTCGGTTGACCAAGTTCCTACCGGGCCCCTCCCCCGTCGAAAACGAGGTCCTCGCCCCAGTGCCGCGCCACGAACTCCTGCGCGGTCGGGAACTCGTGCAGCGCGGCCGCGAGCAGATCGCCGAGTTCGACGGTGTGCCGGGTCTCCGCGCCGCGGGCCGTCAGCACCCGGTCGATCCACGCGGCGGTGGCCGGGATCGGCCTCGGGTCACCGGTCAGCAGCGTGGCCGCCACCGAGTGCAGGGCCTGGCGCAGCACGCCGTCGCAGGCGGTGGAGAACCCGTCCCGGTCGGGCACGTCCCCGGCGTCGGGGATCGACGCGGCCGACCACTTCCCGCTGACCGCCTCGACGAGGCCGTCGTGGCGGAGTCCGATCGCCGACTGCTCGACCACCCGCCTCCCCGCGGGCACGACCGCCCTCGGCGCCAGGCCCAGCAGGCTGTCCAGCAGGGGGCCCGCCACCTGCGCGTCGGGCGCCCAAGCGCTCGCCCCGATGGCGAGGGCGCGCTGGGCGTCGACACCGAACGCCGCACCGCCGACCAGGGTCGGGACGCCCGCGGCGGTGCTCACCTCGATCAGCTTCCGGGCGGCGGGCAGGGCGCCGAGGACGGTGCAGGTGATCGCCGTCACGTCCGCGCCGGTCTCCTCGACGCACCGCCCCAGCCGGGCGGGCGTGGTGCCCGCGCCGAGCATGACCGCGTCCCAGCCGAGCAGGCGGAAGGCGGCGCTGACGATCATCGCCGACAGCGTGTGCCACTCCCGCTGCGGGCAGGCGACCACGATCCGCCCCTTCGTCACCGGCACGCGGTCGGCGAACCGGGCGATCACCCCGGTCGCCGCGATCGCGGCGGCGGTCGCGGCGTGCTCCTCGCCGACCGACCACCGGGCGCACTCCCACCGGGCGCCGATCGCGCGCTGGACCTCGCAGATGACCTCGACCAGGACGGCGAGCGGATCGGCGCCCTCCGCGATCAGGCCCTGGACCAGCGCCACCGCACCGGGCACGTCGCCCGTGGACAGCGCGTGGTCGTACGCCTCGGCGGGCCCCGACAACGCGGTCACGGACCCTCCTCCACCACATCGACGAAAATGAAGACTCTAAACGAACACCTTCGAAGGCCGATCCGGAGAACCGGACCGCGCAAGTGTCAGCGTGGAATTTCCATCGGCGAGTGAATCAATTTTCCTCGTGAACAGCGGACCTCGATGAACCGATCGTACTGCCCGACGCGGGCGAATGCACCTCGGCCAGCGCTTCCACCAGCGTTGACGCTCCACAGCCGCGATTTTTCCATACTTCCGGATCGGGCGGATAGGGCTTCATGAAACCGTAATTGTACGGTTTCACCCGATGAAATAAACCACCAGTCCCGCAGACTTTCCGGTGAATCGAGAACAGAACGCATTCACGGCCGCGCATGTGCCCAATCAGGCACTTCGGCGATCAGTTCCTCCGGGGCGGACAACCGCCAGGCCTCGAAGACCAGCTCGGCCAGCTCGTCGGCCTCGATCCCGTCGAGCCGCACGACCACCCACCCGAACCCGCCCGACGTGAACTGCTCCTCGAACACGTCCGGCCGTTCCGACACCAGCGCATGCTGCTCGGAGATCGTCTGCTTCAAGCCGACCGTCTCCGTGCGCGGCCAGTGGTAGCCGAACCGCTTCCCCCGCACCGCGAAGGACGTGTACTGCCCGCCCTGGGCGCGCTGCACGTCGACGAGCGCGTCGACGATCCGGAAGAACGCGTCGCTGTGCACGACCATTGCAGCCCCCAAGAGGTCGGAACGAGGAGTGTAAACGCGGTCGGGTTGCACGACCGCCGTTGTAATAACTATGGTTACGACCAACGGCGAAGGTGATCACGGACGTCCGACGCGGTGGTGCGCGCACCGGCCATCTCGACAGGGGCGACGCGGCCCTTCAATGTAACAACACTGGTTACATCAAGGAGAAGTCATGGGAAGCACCACCGGCAGGACGGCACTGGTCACCGGCGGGTCGAGCGGGATCGGCCGGGCCATCGCACAGCGCTTCGCCGACGACGGCGCGCGCGTCTACCTGACCGGCAGGCGCGAGGCCGAACTGGCGGCGGCCGCCGAGGAGATCGGCCCGAACGCGGTCGCGGTGCGCGCCGACGTGTCGAGGGCCGCGGACCTCGACCACCTCTTCGACGTGATCCGCCAGGACGGCGGGCGGCTCGACACCGTGGTGGCCAACGCGGGCGTGGGCGACATCGCCCGGCTGGAGGACGCCACCGAGGCCGAGTTCGCCCGCGTCTTCGACATCAACGTCAAGGGGATCCTCCTGACCGTGCAGAAGTCGCTCCCCCTGCTCGCGCCGGGGGCGACCGTGGTCCTGCTGTCCTCCATCGCCGGGGTCAAGGGCACCGAGGGCATGGGCCTGTACTCGGCGTCCAAGGCGGCCATCCGCAGCCTGGGCCGCACCTTCGCGGCCGAACTGGCACCGCGGGGCGTGCGGGTGAACGTGATCAGCCCCGGCCCCGTCACCACTCCCGCCATCGAGCGCCTCGCGACCGGGTCCGACCTGAGCACGGAGGAGTTCCAGGGCGCGATGTCCTCCCAGCTCCCGCTCAAGCGCATGGGCCGCCCCGAGGAGGTCGCCGCCATGGCCGCCTTCCTGGCGGGCGACCAGAGCTCCTTCACCACCGGGGCCGAGTTCTTCGTCGACGGCGGACTGGCGCAGGTCTGATCACATCCGCCGGGAGCCGATCGGACGTCCCCGCCTCGACCTGCTGCCCGACCTCTCCTGCTGATCAAGCCCCGGACCGGGGACCGCTCCAGGGCTCCTCACCGACGTGGACGGCGACCCCCGAGTCCGCGGCCTCCTCGATCGCCAGCGCGACCCGGTGGTCGTGGACGCCGTCGGCCAGCGGGTAGGGCTCGGGGCCCGAGTCGGTGCCCCAGGCCGCCATGTCCTCCAGCAGGGTGGCGATCGCGATCTCCTCGTCGTTCCACCGCTGTCCCTGGTACGGGTTGCGGTGGAGCACGTCGGAGCCGAAGGTGATGTGGTCGGTGTCGAACCCGTCCAGGTCCAGGTCGTAGCCGGTTTGCCTGCGCACGATCTCCGAGCGGACGATCGTGCGGTCGGCCGCCAGCCGGACGACCTCGTGGTCGCGCAACTCCCCCTTCGTGCCCCGCACCAACAAGCGCCGGGTGAGCAGCTGGTTGTGCCACTGGTTGTCGGTGAAGTCGTACAGCCCGAACCCGCCGTCGGCGAACGCGATGGTGGCGATCGTCGTCGTGGCCTGCTTGACCTCCACGGGATCCGCCCAGCCGTCGCGGGTGATCGGGTCGGCCAGCGGCGCGGTCGTCCGCACGGCCCGCACCTCGGCGGGTCCGCGTCCCGCGCCCAGCAGGGTCCGGATGAGGGACACGGCGTGGTACTGGTGGGTCGACGACACGTCCACCCTCGTCGGATCGCCGATCACGCCGGACCGGACCAGTGCGACGCGGGCGGCGTGGGCGGGCATGCGGGTGTACTGCTCGGCGACCTGCACCAATCCGCTGCCGCCGACCTCGTGCCACAGCTCCCGCAGCCCGTCCAGGTCGGGCGCGGGCGGGGTCTCGGCCAGCACCGGGATCCCGCGCCCGACCAGGTCCACGACCAGGCCGGGTGTCACGTGCCACGGCACGGCGGTCACCACGAAGTCCGGCCGCGCGCCCGTGAGGCACTCGTCCAGCGACGTGTACACCGGCACCGGCAGCTCCTGCGGCCGTCGCGACACCACACCGGCGCACGTCACGCCGTCCAGCGCGGCGGCGAGCCGCCAGAAGTACTCGGCACGCCACCCGGAACCCACGATCGCGAAGCTCGTCACCTCACGCATCCAACATCATCGCGGGCGCCCGGTCAGCTCTCCGGTGTGCCGTGCGCCGCCTCGGACACGTCGTTCCACGCCTCCCACACCGACAGCCTGCCCTCGTACTCCGCGCGCGCCCGGTCCAGCAGCCCGCGGCCGAAGAAGATCCGCAACGGCGGCTCGTCCGCGTCCACGACCGCGAGGATCGCGGCGCGGGTGGCGGTGGGGTCGCCGACCATACCGGGCCGGGTGCGGGCGGCACGGGCCGCGCGGGCGTCGTTGTAGGCGTCGATCGGGTCGGCGTGGACGGCGGAGGACCCGGCCCAGTCGGTGCTGTACCCGGTCGGCTCGACCACGGTCACCTTGATCCCGAACGGCGCCACCTCGGCGGCCAGCGCCTGGCTGAAGCCCTCCAGCCCCCACTTGGACGCGTGGTAGAGCCCGATGTTCGGGAACGCCGAGATGCCGCCGATGGAGGAGACCTGGACGATGTGGCCGCCGCCCTGCCCGCGCATGACGGGCACCGCCGCCTTGGTCACCCACAGGGCCCCGAACAGGTTGGTCTCGATCTGGTCGCGCGCCTGCTGCTCCGACACCTCCTCGATGGTGCCGAACAGCCCGTAGCCCGCGTTGTTGACCACCACGTCCAGCCGCCCGAAGTGCTCGTGCGCCTGGGCGACCGCCGCGTCGACGGCGGCTTTGTCCGTCACGTCCAGCGCCAACGGCAGCACGGCGTCGCCGTGCTTGTCGACCAGCGGCTTGAGCGCGTCGACGTCGCGGGCGGTCGCCGTGACGCGGTCGCCGCGCTCCAGCGCCGCCTCCGCCCACTCCCGGCCGAAACCGCGCGAGGTACCGGTGATGAACCAGATCTTGCTCAAGGCGGCGCCTTCCCTTCCCGAAGTCCCAGCCGATCCTCCCCCCGTCGGACGAACGGCGCCGTCCGAAAGGCGGACGATCACCCACCACAGGAAACGTCCGTAGGACCCTTCGCCGCTCATGGCGCGGAACCGGTTCACGGGGTACAACATGTCCGACTCGATGGGAGCGCTCTCAGGCCTACCGCTGTCAGCCCTCCCCCTCCGCCACTCGAACAGGCAGGTCGATGATGATCATGCGCCACAGAGCAGGTGGCCACCCCGGCCGCCGGAGACTCGGCAGGCTGTTCTCGCTCAGCCTCGTAGTCCTGGTCGCCGCCGCGACCACCGCGACGGCCGCGCCGAACACGCCTGCGCGCCCGACCACCCCGGACCTCGGGGCGAACGTCACCGTCTTCGACCCGAGCACGCCGGTCGCGGAGATCCAGGCGAAGCTCGACGCGACCTACACCAAGCAGGTCGACAACGAGATGGGCACCGAGCGCTTCGCCTACCTCTTCAAGCCCGGCTCGTACGGCACGGCCGAGCACCCGTTGCAGATCAAGGTGGGCTACTACACCGAGATCGCGGGCCTGGGCGCCGCCCCGACCGACGTCGTGATCAACGGCAAGGTCGAGGTCTACAACCGCTGCCTCGCCGACGGGGGCACTGGCAACTGCCTCGCCCTGGTCAACTTCTGGCGCACGCTGTCCAACCTGACGATCAACGTCAACGCGGCGGGCCAGGACGGCTGCCGGTCCACGGCGAACTTCTGGGCCGTCTCCCAGGCCGTGTCGCTGCGCCGCGTCAACATCACCGGCGGCGGTCTGTCGCTGATGGACTACTGCACCGCCGGTCCGCAGTACGCCAGCGGCGGCTTCAAGCTGCCCGCGACCACCAACGGCTCGCAGCAGCAGTGGCTGACCCGCAACAGCGAGGTCGCGAGCTGGTCCAACGGCGTGTGGAACCAGGTCTTCTCGGGTGTCGTCGGCGCCCCCGACGACTCCGCGTTCCCGGACCCGCCCTACACCACGGTCGACACCACCCCGGTGAGCCGCGAGAAGCCGTACCTGTTCGTCGACGCCAAGGGCAAGTACAACGTGCGCGTGCCCGCCGCGAAGAAGAACACCAGCGGCACCTCGTGGGCGGCGGGCCTGACGCAGGGCCGCACGCTGCCGCTGAGCGACTTCTACGTCGCGAAGCCGGGCGACTCGGTGCGCGACATCAACAACCAGCTCGACCGCGGCAAGAACCTGCTGCTCACGCCCGGCGTCTACGACATCGCGCGGAGCATCGAGGTCAAGCGCCCCAACGCGGTCGTGCTCGGTCTCGGGCACGCCACGCTCACCGCGACCCAGGGATCGATCCCGCTCGACGTCGCGGACGTCCCCGGTGTCGTGATCGCGGGCGTGACGGTCGACGCGGGCACGCAGAAGTCGCCGGTCCTGCTGCGGGTGGGCAAGAAGAACGGCTGGGGCTGGAGTTCCTCGGCCAACCCGACCACGCTGTCGGACGTGTACTTCCGCGTCGGCGGACCGCACGTCGGCAAGGTCGACACCGCGCTGGAGGTCAACAGCGACAACGTCCTCATCGACCACACCTGGGTGTGGCGGGCCGACCACGGCGTCGAGGGCTTCACCGACACCCAGCGCTGGAACACCAACACCGGCCGCAACGGCGTCGTCGTCAACGGCGACCACGTCACCGCGACGGGCCTGTTCGTCGAGCACTTCCAGCAGTACAACACCATCTGGAACGGCGACAAGGGCACCACGATCCTGTACCAGAACGAACTCCCCTACGACCCGCCCACCCAGGCCGACTGGATGAACGGGAACGTCGAGGGCTACGCCGGGTACAAGGTCGGCAACCGCGTGAAGACGCACACCCTGTACGGAGCCGGTGTGTACGTGTTCAACCAGAACAACTCGTCGATCCACACGGAGAACGGGTTCGAGGTGCCCAAGACCCCCGGTGTGGTGCTGAACCACATCATGACGGTCAACCTCAGCGCGGGCACGGTCGACCACGTCGTGAACGGCGTGGGCGAGGCCGCGGACAGCACCAAGAGCGGCACGCCGGTGTTCGTCGTGAAGTACCCGACGCCGTGACGTCGTCGCGGTAGGAATGAAGTTCGGACCCGGTGGGCCGGAGCGCGACGCTCCGGCCCACCGGGTTTTCCGCACCACGCCGGACAGGTGGCGGCCGCCGGCGTGGAACGACGTGGACCCCCGGAGGGGTCTCGTCGGATCAGGCGGCCGAGCAGCTCGTGGTGATGCCGGAGCCGGAGCCCGTCGCCTGGACGCCGAACTCGGTGGACTGGCCCGCCGCGACGTTCCCGTTGAAGTTGACGTTCTTCCACTGCGTGGTGCCGGTGGTGCCGGTGCCCTGGGCGTTCCACGAGTTGGTGACGGTCGCGCCCGAGGGCAGGCCGAGGGTCACCGTCCAGGAGCTGATCGCCGAGGATCCGGCCGTCACCTTCACGGTCGCCACGAAGCCCTGCGCCCAGGAGTTGAGGGACACCGAGGCGGTGCAGCCGCCACCACCCGGGTTCTGCGGCGTGGTCGTCGTCGTGGTGGTCGTGGTGGTGGTCGGCGAGGTGGTGCCGCCGGAGTTGAGGGCGTTGAGGGCCGAGGTGTAGGCGGCCTTCTTGTTGCCGGAGCCGTCGAACAGCAGCGGGGTGCCCGAGGAGCGCCAGGAGTCGCTGTCGCGGATGCCCCACACGGTGATGCCGTTGCAGCGGGCGACGGCCATGCAGGCCTGCACGACGCGCTGGTAGTTGGAGGCCTGGGTGGAGCCGGAGCCCTCGATGTCCAGTTCGGTGATCTGCACGTCCACGCCGAGCGCGGCGAAGCTGGACAGGGTGGTCTGGTAGTTGGAGGGCACGGGGCTGTTGCTGTTGAAGTGGGACTGGAAGCCGACGCAGTCGATCGGGACGCCGCGGGACTTGAAGTCCTGCACCATCCGGTACACGCCCTGGGTCTTGGCGTGCGACCAGTCGTCGGTGTTGTAGTCGTTGTAGCAGAGCTTCACGTTCGGGTCCGCCGCCCGCGCCGCGCGGAACGCGGCCTCGATCCAGTCGTCACCGGTGCGCTGGAGGTTGGAGTCGCGGCGGCCGCCGGAGCTGCCGTCGGCGAACGCCTCGTTCACCACGTCCCAGGAGTACAGCTGCCCCTTGTAGTGGGAGGTCACCTGGGTGACGTGGTTGAGCATCGCCGAGCGCAGGGCGCTGCCGGACATGCTCTGCATCCAGCCGGGTTGCTGGGAATACCAGGCGAGGGTGTGGCCGCGCACCCGCATGCCCTGTGCCTTGGCGTGGGCGACGATCCGGTCGGCGTTGCCGTAGGAGAACTGCCCCTGGTTGGGTTCGGTCGCGTCGATCTTCATCTCGTTCTCGGGCGTGACCATGTTGAACTCGCGGTTCAGGATGCCCACGTAGGTCGAGTCCGACAGCTTGTTCGCCGCGACCGCCGTACCGAAGTACCGACCGCTCTCCGCGGCCGAAGCGCCCAGCGTGGTGCCCGCGTTGGCGGACGTCGCCAGCAGCAGCGTGGCGCCCGTGCTGGCGATCACCAGGGTAGTGACGAGTAACGCCCGTGACACTGACCTCGTTGTCAGTTTCATGTTTTGGCACCTTCTGCAGAGCACCTGTTGGTTCGCCAGGTGGGGTGGGTGAAGGATCTGTGCCGCCGGAGTATCGACCGAAACATATAGGCGTCGCAAGCCTGCAACCGGACCGGTGTGGACACCGAAAGTAGGCATCGCGGGACTGCGCGTTGGACCAAACGCGTTATGGGCGACGCGCTGCGACACCTCGATGATTGGCGTCGGAACACCGAAACACACAGCTGAAAGGCAGTTTATAGCTATCGGAGTCGATCTTCGTCGAACGTCTTGAATGGCGGTCCGACTCGACAGAACTGTTGCGAAGCAAATATCGAAACTTTTGCCACACCGGTGATCGTATCGGTGGCGCTGACGGTCCAGTGGGCGTAGCCGGTGGTGGAGTGGGCTCCACCCCCAGGACGGCCCCCGACTGCAATGACTTCGCCAAGATCGATTTCTAGCGTTGTGGCATGACCTCCACACCGACCGCCGACACCGGCCTCGCACCCCGCGACCGCGGCCGGACCCTGGTCGTGCGCTTCCCGCTGATCGCGTTCTTCGGCCCCGCCCGCGACATCAGCCGGCGCGCGTGGCTGCCCGGCGTGCTGTCCGACTTCCATCGCCCCGCTCTGCTCCTGGGCAACCAGCTCACCGCGATCCTGCCCGCCATCTACCCCGGACCACCGGCCGCGGCGTTCACGGTCACCGCCATCACCGAGGGCCAGGTCCGCGCAGGCTTGTGGAGGTACGCGCCAGCGCTGCTGGGCGTCCCGTTCGCGGTCGTCACCGGCACGCTCGCACTGCCCGACGGCGAGAAGGCCGTGCGGCTGCTGTCCACCACGGCGTTGCCGTCCACCACGGCGCTGCTGGTCCACGTGCCGATGCTCGCGCTCCAGTTCTACACTACCGGCCCGGCCGAGAAACCCGGCCGGCGCGACTTCGCGTTGACCCGCCTCCACCCTCTGATCGCGACCACCACCCTCGGCCTGCTGTGGGCTGGTTGGCACCTGCCGCTGTTCCTCACCCCGTGGGATGGGCTGTCGGTCGACGCGATGACGATCGTGCGGTTCACAACCATGGCGCTGACGATCAGCGTCCTGATCACCCTGGTGCACAACCACGCGCTTGGTCGCGGCCTGATGCCACCAGCGATGACCACAGCAGGCCAGAACGGATCGAGTCACCTGCCCACCGCTCCCCGATCCACCGCTCCCCGGTCCAGCGCTCCCCGGTCCAGCGCTCCCCGGTCCAGCCCTCTCCGGTCCAGCGCTCCCCGGTCTAGCCCTACGCCGACCAGCGGGCGCAACCCAACGCCCCTCTCCACCATCGCAGCAGGCTTGGCCGAGTCAGCCCACATCCCCACCGCGCCCATCACCGCAGAAATGCAGCAGGCCGCCCTGCTGTCGCCCGCAACCGTCGCAGCCAACCGAAGCAGGGCATCGGATTCACTCCCCCATCCCTACCCACCACTACACGACCAACCGCACCCCGACACCCCTGGCGGCAATACCCGCGAACTGGACCGAGTCGCGACTCACCCCCGCCACCCCACCGGCCACCCCCACCACCTCACCGGCCACCTCCACCACCCCACCCGCCACCTCAGCCACTCCACCCGCCACCTCCACCGATCCACCCGCCACATCCACCACTCCGGCCACCCCCACCACGACGCGACCGGTCGTGGCCTGGTCGCCGTCGCCCGGTGGCATGTGCGGAAGCCTGACTTCCACACATGCCACCATTGGTCCCCTTCCGGCCCCGCCCGTTCCAGCGAGGAGCAGTCACCGTGACCGACCCGGCCCCAGACCGGCAGTGGCCGAAGGCGTGGCGGTTCCTCATCGTCACCGCGTTCAAGGGCCTCGCGGCCCTCGGCCTGCTGATGGGGATGATCCTGTGCGCGGCGCTGATCGTCACGCTGCCGCTGCTCCCCCGCCTCATCGAGATCGCCCACCGGTTCGCGACCGGTGAACGCGACCGGACCGCCCGCTTCCTGGGCACCGCGACCCGACGTCCACCGGGCAATGCCGTGGCGATCACCCCCGACACGCGCCGTGACCTCAGATGGCTGGTGCTGCAGGCCGGTGTCGGCATGGTCGTCGGGTTCGTCGCCGCGGGCACACCGCTTGGCGCGTTGCAGAACGTCGTGATCGCCGCGTTCTGGTGGACCATCCCCGACGTCACCACCACGTTGGCCATGCCGGTGCTCTCCTGGGGCGACGCGCTGCTCGCCCTGGCCACCGCGGCCGGTTACGCCCTGGTGGGCGTTCTGATCGTGCCGCCCGTGGCCCGGTGGTACGCGAAGCTCAGCGCGAACTGGCTCGCACCGCCGAAGAAGTCGCTCACCGAACGCCTAGCCGAGGTCACCGAGACCAGGGCGGCCGCCCTGGAAGCGCACGGCACCGAACTGCGGCGCATCGAGCGCAACCTCCACGACGGCACGCAGAACCGCCTCGTCGCGGTCGTCATGCACCTCGGCATGGTCGAACGCGCCCTGGCCCGCGACCCCGCGTCGGCGCTGCCCATGGTGCACACCGCGCAGAACGCCGCCACGGACGCCTTGGCCGAACTGCGCGAGGTCGTGCGCGGCATCTACCCGCCCGTGCTCGTCGACCGCGGTCTGTCCGGCGCGGTGGCCTCGTTGGCCGGGCACTGCGCGATCCCGTGCACCGTCGACGAGCACCCCCTGCCGCGCATGCCCGCCGCCGTGGAGGCGGCGGCGTACTTCGTGGTGGCCGAGGCGCTCACCAACGCCGTGAAGCACAGCGGGGCCGAGCGGATCACGGTGAGCCTGCGCGACGACAGCGGTGTGCTGGTCGTCGAGGTCACCGACGACGGCCTCGGCGGTGCCGACGAAGCTGGCGGCAGCGGACTGGTCGGAATCCGGCGCAGGGTCGCCGCTTTCGACGGCACGACCACGGTCGTCAGCCCTCAGGGTGGCCCCACCGTGGTGCGGGTCGACATCCCTGCGGGATCATGACCTGTGCGCATCGTGATCGCCGAGGACGACGCCCTCCTGCGGGAGGGCCTCACACACCTGCTGCGGGCTGAGGGCATGGAGGTCGTCACCGCCGTCGACAACCCCGACGACCTGCTCGCCGCCATCGAGGCCGACCGCCCGGACATCGCCCTGGTCGACGTCCGGATGCCCCCGACCTTCCGCGACGAAGGCCTGCGCGCCGCCGTCGAGGCCCGCAAGCGGTGGCCCGGTCTGGCGGTGCTCGTGCTGTCGGCCCACGTCGAGGAGAGCTACGCGACCGAACTGCTGGCCGACGGCACCGGCGGTGTCGGATACCTGCTCAAGGAGCGGGTGGGCAAGGTCGCCGACTTCCTCGAAGCCCTCAACCGCGTGGCCGCGGGCGGCACCGCGATGGACCCCGAGGTCGTCGCCCAGTTGCTCGTGCGCCGCCGCGCCGACGACCCCCTGCAAGCTCTCACGCCGCGCGAGCGGGAGGTGCTGGGGTTGATGGCCGAAGGCCACTCGAACTCCACCATCGGCGGCATGCTGGTCGTCAGCGACGGCGCGGTCCACAAGCACATCGGCAACATCTTCACCAAGCTCGGACTGCCCACCACGGACGCGGGCCACCGCCGCGTGCTCGCCGTACTGGCCTACCTCAAGGCATAGGACTCCTCTCCCACCGCAGGCCCGTCAGGCTTTCGCGACGTGCAGGTCGACGTCGTGCTCCTGGCACCAGCGGGTGACGTCCTCGGTCGCCCGCTCGGTGACGATCAGGTCGACCTGGTCGAGCGAGCACACGGTGACGAAGTCGCTCGTGCCGAACTTGCTGCTGTCCATGGGAACCACCACCCTCCGGGCCCGGTCGATGACGGTCCGCTTGATCTGCGCCTCGGACACGTCGGCGACGCTGATGCCGTCCCCGGTCAGCCCGCTCGCTCCGACGAAGGCGACGTCGACCGTGAAGCGCATCAGGTTGTCCAGGGCGACCGGTCCGACCAGGGAACCGCCGAGGGACCGGATCTGCCCACCGATCAGCGTGTGCCGGACACCGGGTTGGTCGGCCACCAGGTTGGCCACGCCGAGCGCGTTGGTGAGGACGTTGACGTCGAGGTGGTCGAGCCCGTTCGCGATCTCCTCGACGGTCGTCCCGGAATCGAGGAACACCGACTCGCCTTGGGCGATCTCCTCCCGGCACGCCCGCGCGATCAGTTCCTTGGCCTGCCGGTTGCGCAGTCCTCGGTCGTGGAAGTTCACCTCGATGTGCTGGTGGTAAGCGATCGCACCACCGTGCGTGCGGCGGAGCAACTGCCGCCGCTGCAACTCGTCCAGGTCCTTGCGGATGGTCGGTTCCGTCACGCCGAGCGCCTCGACGAGCTCGGCCAGCCGGACCCGGCCTTGGGCCGCGACGGCATCGGCGATCCGCTGACGCCGCTCCTCCGCGAAGACGGGCTGCTCCTTGGGCATGGTCGACACTGTAGTTACCGCCCCTCCCCTGCTCCGGCACGACTCAACGCCGCCACGACCTCGCGCTGGACCGCGTTCTGGTGCTCGGTGGGGTCCGGCGCCTTGCGCGGAACGGCCACCAGTCGGGCGCGAGGAAGCCAACCGCTCAGCGTCCGCGCCACCGACTCGGGGTGCACGGGGTCGTCCGGCGCGGCGACGACGACAGTGTCCACTCCGACCGCTGAGTAGGCGCCGCGGTCGGGCAGCGGCAGGTCCCCCGGCATGCGGTCGAGCACCCTGGCCCGCTCCACCGCGTGCGGACGGCCGAACTGACCCAGCAGCGACATGGCCATGGCGGGCGCCGCGGCCTCGATCTCCCGGAATTGCGGCGTGTCCTGGAAAGCCTCCCGCCCCGCGTCCACACCGAGGGTCTCCAGCAGCAGGGCGATCCGCCGGAACGGCGCGAGGTTCGGCGCCGGTCTCTCGTCGAGCCACGCCGGTCGGATCAGGACCAGCCGCTCGACCAGGTCCGGCCGAGCCGCCGCCAGCGCCACGGCGATCCCCGCCCCCATCGAGACCCCGACCACCGCCACCGACCGCCTCCCCTGGGGCAGCGAGGTGTCGAGCAGGTCCGCCGTCAACGCCGCGAAGGCGGCGAACGTGATCGGCTCACCCTCGACCAGGTCCGTGTCGCCGTGACCGGGGAGGTCGGGCGCGATCCTGGTCGCGTCGAGGTCGTCCGGCAGCAGCCCGAGCGCCTGCCGTCGATCCCCACCGAGGCCGTGGAGCAGCAGCACCGGCGGACCGGTTCCGACGAGCGTGCTGGTGATCGGCGGCCTCATCGGGTGCTCACGTCCTCATGCCAGCGGAGCAGGTCGGCGCGCACGCGAGCGGCATCGGTCTCGGAGGCGTCCTGGACGATCATCGGCACCGGCGCGATCGTGGCCAGTTGACTGAACAGCGCCGGGTAGTCCATCAGGCCCGCCCCCACCGCGGAGTAGCCGGATTCGACGACATCCTTGGCCTGCGTGCCGATGACGTGATCGCCCAGCAGTTCGATCGCCTCGCCGAGGATCTCGTCCTGCTCGACGACGGTCTGCGGGGTGAGCAGGTTGGCGGGGTCGAGCACGATGCCGATCGGCGCGCCGGCACCGAGTTCGGCCAACAGCCGGGCCGCCGCCCGCGCGTCGCGGATGACGTTGCCGTGTTCCGGTTCCACGCCCAGTCGGACGCCCGCAGCACCAGCGGCCTCCAGCAACGGGTCGAGTGTGCGGCGCAGGTCCGCCCACGCTTCAGGAGCGGCGTTGGCAGGATGGGCGCGCCACATGTTGTCCGGGTCGCGGGTACCGGTGCACAGCGTGACGACGTCGGCGCCCAGTTCACCGACCAGCCCGATCAGCCGAATCGCCTGCCTGGTCTGCCGTTCACGCGACTCGATGTCGGGGTGGATCGCGTTGAACGTGGCGGACGCGCTGGGAATGGTCAGGCCCTCGGCGTCGAAGGCGGCCCGCACCTCAGCGAACCGCGCGTCCTCGACATCTGCGGCCAGGGTGGACAGTCCGATCGCGGCGAAGTTCCAGTGCGCCAGGGCGTACCCGGCGCCGGCGACGGCCGCCGCCACCTCCACCGGGCTGTCGCGGCGGAACGTGCGGGCGAAGATCCCCAACCGGGAGGCCAGGTCGACGGCGTTCACAGCTCCACCTCCGCGCCGGACTCGACAGCCGCCGCCGTGGCCTCGATGAGACGGATGGCCCGGACGCCGTCGTGCACGTCCGGGACCGGCGGGCCACCTTCCCGGATGCTGCGGGCGAACGCCTCGGCCTGGCGTTCGTAGGCGTCGCCGTCGGTGAGTTCCGGAACCGATGTGACGCCGTCGGCGTAGGCGTGCACGGTGGACGCGCGGCGGTAGAAGGGGAAGTGCGTGTCGACCCGGACGGTGCCGGTGGAGCCGAACACCTCGATGCCCTCGCTCGGCACGCCGGGAACGTCGACGGCGATGCCGACGGTGCCGACCGCCCCCGAGGGGGTGGTCAGCAGAACCTGCCAGGTCTGGTCCTTGCCGTCCTCACGATGCCGGGCGATCACGCTGGTCACGTCGCCGAGCAGGAAGCGAACGGTGTCGAAGACGTGCGCGCCGTGGGTCGCGAGCAGGTAGCGACGGCGATCCGCCTTGAAGCCCGCCTCCACCTGCCGGGCGGCCGGATCTGCGGCGACGTGCGGGAACAGCGTCGCCTCGATGCCGGGACGCAGGTCACCGATGCGGTACCAGGCGTTGAACGAGCGGACTTCACCGACACGCTCGACGACGAACCGCCGGGCGTACTGCACACCTTCGTCGTGCCGCTTCATGGCACCGACCTGGAGCACCAGTCCTGTCCGGTCCACGAGGTCGGCCAGCGCCTCCGCCTCCTCGAGTGTCGAAGCCAACGGCTTCTCCACCAGCACGTGCTTGCCCGCCGCCAGCGCCGCCGCGGCGATCGCGTGGTGGAACCGGTCGGGAGCGGCGACGATCACCGCCTCGACCGACGGATCGGCGAACACCTCGCCTTGGTCGGTGTACGCCGACGGCACGCCGTAGCGCCGCGCCACCGCACGGGCCACATCCGCACTCGGGTCGCTGACCGCGACGAGATCGACGCCCTCCGCCTTCTCCAACGCGGGCAGGTGCGCCACCTGGGCGATCCGGCCGCAGCCGATCAGGGCCACGCGGACGTTGCCGGTCATACCCCCTCCTTTCGGGTGATCCTCTTGACAGGCTCGTTTGCTTCCTGTTTTGTGCAACTAGTCAACCAAATCGAAACTAAGCGTGTCAAGACGAACTAAAACGAAACTGCGGAGGTAGCGGGCATGAGCGCATTGGGACTGGACGTCGGCGGCACCAAGATCAGCGCGGGTCTGGTCGACCTCGACGGCACGGCGACGGAGGTCACCACCACCCCGACCATCGGATCGGGGCAGGCGGTCGTCGATCAGGTCGCCTCGATCATCGACGGCTACCGGGCCGCGCATCCGGTCGAGACCGTGGGACTGGTCGTGCCAGGCGGGGTCGACCCGCGAACCGGGGTGGTCACCGCCGCGTCGAACCTCGGCTGGCGCAACCTCGACCTGCTCGCCGCCCTCCGCCCCCGACTACCGCCGTCGGTCGCGCTGCACGTCGACAACGACGCGAACGCCGCCGCCTGGGCCGAGCACCGCTTCGGCGGACACCGACTTGAAGGCTCGCTTGTGCTCGTCACCGTCGGGACCGGTATCGGGGGCGGCATCGTGATCGACGGTCGGGTAGTGCAAGGACTCACCGGGGCGGGAGGGGAGGTCGGCCACCTCCCCTTGCACCCCGGTGGGCGAGCTTGCGAGTGCGGGTCGAGCGGGTGTTGGGAGCAGTACGCCAGCGGGAGGGCGCTGCATCGCGCCGCTCAGGCTGCGGGATGGGACAGCGAGACCGCCGGCCACGACGTCCTCCGGGCGGCAGGGGAGGGCAACGAAGTGGCAGCCGTGGTTGTCGGGGAGGTGGCGGCCCAACTGGGGCACGGCATCACGGTGCTGACGGCGGTGCTCGATCCCGCTCTGGTGTTGCTCGGCGGCGGACTCGGCACCGACCCGTTGTTCCAGGCGTTCGTGCAGGATGCCGCGTCCGCAGTCGCGGTGACACCGCCTCGATCACGGGTGCCGATCGGGTCGGCGGCTCTCGGCGTCCTCGCGGGTGTGATCGGGGCGGCGGATCTTGCCCGGAGGATCGGAGGTGAGGTTGGGGTGCAGTAGATGTACGGAATACCGGTGGCGAAGGGACGGCGGTTCCGGCTTCGTCGGGCTGGCAACGTTTTCGAGCTTCGCCAGACGGAGGAATGTGTCTGACATCAGGGGTCGTTGACGTGCGCGGGCATGCGGGTGCCCAACCGCGCAGGGAGCCGCGACCGGGCCTGGGTTGGCGATCTACTTGATGGGGGCTACTCGGACCGCCACGCCGTTCCGCCTGCCCGCGTCAGGATGCAGTCGACGGAAACGGTCCAGTTGTTGTTGAACGCCTCGCACAGGAGAGCGAGCGTGCCTTGCCGGACAGACCGGTTGGCGTCGTTGCAGAGTTGAAAGCCCATCGCCCGACCGGGTCCGGTGTTGAGCTTCAGGATCGTCGCGGCATCGAGGAAGTCGGTTGGCCGGTACGCACCACGCAGCACCGCAACCTGCCACGCACTCGGCCACGACATCGACAGCCCCACCTACCCGTAACCGACGAAGTACCGCTACCGCAACGAAATTCGATTGCACACCCCAACACCAAGGAGCACCATCGGCACTACCGGATCATCGCCCCAACCCGCAGCACGACGGCCCGCCCAACCAGGTCCCGGCCCGCGCGCGACGGGGCTACCGCACGGCGCCCAACGGCCCGTGCACCGTGCCCCGCCGGGTCCTCGACCCGGCGGGGCCGCCAGCCCAGTCCGGCAAACCAAACACCTTGTCCGCAGCGAAGCCGGGTGCTTGCCCCGAGATAGGGCATCAGACGCCCCGCCCGGCGCAGCCAGGATGCCTGGCCGGCGCAGCCGATGCCTGGCCGGCGCAGCCAGGATGCTTCGTCCGAGGCGGGCGCCAGGACGCCTGGTCGGCGCAGCCGATGCTTGATCCGAGGCGGAGCCAGGATGCCTGACCGAAGCGAAGCCAGGTGCCTTGCCGACGCGTAGCGAGGTGCTTGGTCCCTGCGAAGCAAGGGATGCCGATGCGGAGCATCGGACTTCGTCCGCCACAAAGCGCCGGATAGATCGGGCACAGCCCGACGCCCCGGCCCGCCGTCGACGCAGCCGCTCCCGCGCATCCGGCGCGGAGCGCCCGCCGCCCTATCAGGCGCAGCCCGATGCCCGAGTCAGGCGCAGCCCGATCCTGGCAAAGCCAGACCTCCCCCTGCCCCCGATACACAGCGCCCTCCTGCCCTACCCCTGTTTGTCAAGGCATCTTTCCCGCCTTGACAAACAGGGGTAGGGCATTGAGACAATCGCGCGACCGGGGGCCGGGCTTCGCCTACCCGAAAACCCAACCCCACACACACCCCCACACACACCTCCACACCACAGCCCCACCCCTCACCCCTCCGACCCAATCGCCCGACGCGCCCCCAACTCCCGCGAGATACTCCGCGCCGCCGTCTGCACCGCCAACCCCAACCGCCGCGGCTGCGCCACCCTCTTCGGCACCAACACCCCCAACACCCCAACCACCCCGTCGTCCTTCCCGAACACCGGAGCCGCCACTGACACGATCGTTTCCGTCTCGTCCTCCCGCCGAAAGACCGCCAGCCTCTCCCGCCGCACCTCCGCCAACGTCCGCCGCAGCACGTCCGGAGCGATAAGCCTGTTCCCCGGCTCGCTGTAAACAGGCTTCGAGAGCAACCCCTCCTGCACTGCCCGCGGCGCAAAGGCAAGCAGGGCAAGCCCCACCCCGGTCGAGTGCAACGGAAGTCGCCCACCGATGCGGTAGTCGACAGGCGCGGCCTGCGGAGCGGACAGGCGTTCCACGAGCATCGCCTGCATCCCATCGCGGACGGCCAACTGCACGTGTTGTCGGGTCACCTCGGCCAAGTCGTGCATGAACGGCAACGCGACCTGCCGCAGCCCATGCCCGCGCGGGGCCAAGGTGGCGACCTCCAGCAGTCGCAGTCCGATGCAGTACCTACCCGCGGCGTCCCGTTCCAGCGCACCCCATCCGACCAGGCGGGTCGCCAGGCGCAGTGCGGAACTCGGCGGCATGTCGGCACGGCGGCTCAGTTCGCCCAGCGTCAGCGTCCGGTGGTCGGCGTCGAACGCGGCGAGCAGCGACAACGCGCGGTCGACGACGGGTTCGCCGTGTGCCGGACGGCGGCCGCGCACGCGGGCGGGGGGCGGGTCGGCGTCCTCCGGTGACGCGGATTTTCCATTGGTTGGCATCACCGCTGACCGTACCCCTTTCCTCTGTCCATCCTTCCCGCAAGTCAGGCGACGCACCACGGCACGCCCGGTCGCCGACCGCGATGCGAAAGGTGCCCAATGATGAGTACTTCTTTCCTCTCCGACGCGGACCACCCCGACCCGGCCACCACCTCCACCGACGCGACCGCGTGGCCGCGCCCCCGACGCGGGCTGCTGTTCTTCCTCGGTTTCGCGGCCATCGGCGCCGCGATGGCGAACCTGGTGCCGCTGGTCCTGACCCTGTCGATCAAGGCGACGATCATCGACCCGGAGGGCGCGACCACGATCGTTTCCATCGTGGCGGGTGTGGGCGCGCTGTTCTCGCTGATCGCGTTCCCGGTGCTGGGCCGGATCAGCGACCGCACCACCTCGCGGCTGGGCAGGCGCCGTCCGTTCCTGCTGCTGGGCGCGGTGCTCATCGCGATCGGCTCGGTGGGCCTGCTGCTCGCCTCGGGCACGCTCGCGCTGACCGCGGCCGGGGTGCTGACCGCGGTCGGGTTCAGCTCGGCGATCGTCGCGGTGACGGCGGTCATCCCGGACCAGCTGGCGCCGGACCGGCGGGGGCCGGCGTCGGCGATCGTGGGGCTGAGCCTGCCGGTCGGCGCGGTGATCGGCCTGTTCATCGCGCAGCTGGTCTCGCCGAACCTGGCGGCGATGATCCTGCTCCCGGCGGCCATCGCGGTCGTCGGCTGCGTCGTGCTCGCCGTGGTGCTGCCCGATCGCAGGCTCGCCGCGGCGGACCGCCCGCCGTTCGGCACGCGGGAGCTGCTCGGCACGTTCTGGGTGAACCCGTCGCGCAACAAGGACTTCGGGTGGGCGTGGCTGAGCAGGCTGCTGATCTTCCTCGGTGTCGCGGCGATCCAGGCGTACCAGGCCTTCTACCTGATCATCGTGCTGCACTTCGCGCCCGCGGAGGTCGCGGGAGCGGTCTTCCTGTCCACCCTGGTGCTCACGGCCGCCGCGCTGCTGTTCGCGCCCGCCGCCGGGAAGGTGTCCGACCGGGTGGGGCGGCGCAAGCCGTTCGTCATCGCGGCGGCGCTGATCTTCGCGGTGGGCCTGCTGCTCGCGGCGTTCGCGAGCTCGTTCCCGATGTTCCTGATCGCGATGGGCGTGGTCGGACTCGGCCAGGGCGTGTACTTCGCGGTCGACATCGCCCTGGTGACGCAGATCCTGCCGGACCCGGCCAACCCGGCGAAGGACCTCGGGTTGATGAACATCGCGAACACCCTGCCCGCCTCGATCGTGCCCGCGCTGGCGCCCGCGATCCTGTCGATCGGCGCCACCGCCGAGGCACCGCAGAACTTCACGGCGCTGTTCACGTTCGGCGCCATCGCGGGTCTGCTCGGAGCGGTGCTGATCCTGCCGATCCGCGGGGCGAAGTGATGCGGGGCGAAGTGATGCGGGGCGGGGTGATGCGGGGCGGGGTGATGCTGCCCTACCAGGACCCGAGTCTGCCCGTCGAGGACCGCGTCACCGACCTGATCGGCCGGATGACAGCGGACGAGAAGGCGGGACTGCTGTGCCACGCGCCGGTCGCGGTGGCGCCCGACGGCGGCCTCGTCGACGAGCCGCGGACGCTGCTGCCGACCGCCCCGACCACGCACGCCGTGCGCGACCTGCACCTGCGCTGCCTCACGCTGATGGCACCGGTCGCCGCCGGACCGCTGGCCCGGTGGCACAACGAGGTGCAGGTGCTGGCCGCGCGGAGCAGGCTCGGCATCCCGGTGCTGGTGTCGTCGGACCCGCGCCACTCGGCGAACGCGAACCCGTTGACGTCGGTGCCGTCGGGCGGCTGTTCGCGGTGGCCGGAACCGCTCGGCTTCGGCGCGCTCGGCGACGAGGACCTGGTGCGCGACTTCGCGCGGGTGATCCGCGCCGAGTACACCGCCGTCGGCATCCGCATGGCGCTGCACCCGATGGCCGACCTGGCCAGCGAACCGCGCTGGTGCCGCACCGCGGGCACGTTCGGCGCCGACCCGGACGTGGTCGGCCGCCTGGCGGGCGCGTACGTGGATGGCTTGCAGGGCCCCGACCTCGGCCCGGACGCCGTCGCGAGCATGGTCAAACACTGGCCGGGCGCCGGACCGCAGGCGGACGGCGAGGACGCGCACTTCGCGTCCGGCAAGGACCAGGTGTACCCGGCCGGGTTGTTCGAGCTGCACCTCGACCGGTTCCGCCCCGCCCTGCGCGCGGGTGTCGCCGCCGTGATGCCGTACTACGGGCGACCGGTCGGCGTGGACGGCCTCGCCGGGGTCGGGTTCGCGTTCGACCCGGAGGTGGTCGCCGGGAGGCTGCGCCGCGACGAGGGCTACGAAGGGCTGGTGTGCACGGACTTCGGTGTGCTCACCGACTCGACCCTGGCCGACGGCACGGTGTGGCCCGCACGGGCGTGGGGTGTGGAGCACCTGGACCGGCCCGAGCGCGCGGCGATGCTGCTCGACGCGGGCGTCGACCAGTTCGGCGGCGAGTGGTGCCCGGAGGTGATCACCGGCCTGGTCGCGGACGGGAGGGTCGCGCAGGCGCGGGTCGACGAGTCGGCGCGGCGCGTGCTGACGCTGCTGTTCCGGTTGGGACTGTTCGAGAACCCTTATGTGGATGAGGAAACAGCCACAGCGACCGTGGGGCGGGCGGACTTCGTCGCGGCGGGCGAGGCGGCGCAGCGGCGGTCGATGGTGCTGCTGGCCAACGACGGTGTGCTGCCGCTCGCCGACGGGATCCGGCTCTACGTCGAGGGGGTCGACCGCGCGACCGCCGCGAGGTACGCGACGGTGGTCGACCGGCCGGAGGACGCCGACGTCGCCTTGGTGCGCCTCGACGCGCCCTACGAGCCGAGGGACCGGCTGCCGGAGGCGTTCTTCCACCAGGGCGCGCTCGACTTCCCCGCCGACCGGCTCGACCGCCTGCGCGCGCTCGCGGCCACCGTGCCGACCGTCATCGACCTGTTCCTGGACCGCCCGGCCGTCATCCCCGAACTGGCCGAGGACGCCGCCGCGCTCCTCGCCGACTTCGGCGCGACCGACGACGCCGTGCTCGACGTGGTCTTCGGACGCGCCCGCCCGGAGGGGCGGCTGCCGTTCGAGCTGCCCCGGTCCATGGCCGCCGTCGAAGCCCACCCGGAGGACCTGCCCGGCGGCACGCCCGACCCGGTCTTCCCACTCGGCCACTCCGTCGGGGCGCTCGACTGGCGTCCGCGGACCGGCGAACCCCAGAAGGGCTGACCACATGCCGATCCACCCCGCCGTGTCGGGCAAGTTCCCGCTCATCGAGGGCGTGTCCTCGTTCGAGCAGCTGCTGTTCGACCCCGCCTACCGGGACCGGTTCGCCGAGTTCAACCGGCCCGCCGTGGGCGGCCCGCCGCCGGTCGTGCCCACCCGCGCCGACTCCGCGCCCGGCCCGCACGGTCCCGTGCCGATCCGGATCTACACCCCTGAGGACGCCGGGGGCGACCGGCCGTGCGTCGTGTGGATGCACGGCGGCGCGTTCCGGATCGGCGACCTGGACATGCCGGAAGCGGACTGGGTCGCCCGCGAGCTGGTGACCAGGGCGGGCGCGGTCGTGGTGAGCGTGGACTACCGGCTCGCGGTCGGCGGGGTCACCCACCCCGTGCCGCTCGACGACGTCGTGGCCGCGGTGCGGTGGACGCGCGACCACGCGGCCGACCTGGGTGTGGACCGCGTCCACGTCGGCGGGGCCAGCGCGGGCGGCAACCTGGCCGCGGGGGCGGCGCTGCGGCTGCGCGACGAGGACGGCTGGACGCCCGCGAGCCTGGTGCTGGCCTATCCCGTGCTGCACCCGGAACTCCCGCCGCGGTCGCCGTCGCTGGTCGCGCGGATGGCCGAGGTCCCGCCGATCCTGCACTTCCCGCCGCACGAGGTCCGCGCGATCACGGAGAACTACCTCGGCGGCCCGGTCAGCCGCGCCGACGGCTACGCGATGCCGGGGCTGGCCTCGTTGGAGGGCCTGTGCCCGACGCTGCTGCTCACCGCCGAGTACGACGACCTGCGCGGCTCGGGCCAGGTGTTCGTCGGGCAGTTGGCGGAGGCGGGGGTGGACGTCCGGTACGTGCAGGTCCTCTCGATGCTGCACGGGTTCCTGAACCTGCCGTCGGCGATCGAGCCGGTGGGCCGGGCGCTCGACCTGATCGCGGAGACCATCGTGGCGCACGACCCGGCGTTCGTCTCCACCTGAGGCCGTCTCCACCTGAGGCGAGGAGCCGTCTAACGGGACCGCAGGAACTCCACCGACCGGCGCACGATCGCAGGCACGTCCGCCGCGTCCTTCCACACGTGCTTCGCGCCGGGGACGAGGTCCAGTTCCACCGGGGCGCCCACCGCGCGCAGGGCGGCGGCCAGTCGGACGCTCTGCGCCGGGGGCACTGTGCTGTCGGCGGCGCCGTGCTGGAGCAGGATCGGCGGCGCGTCCGGGCGGACGAAGGTCAGCGGGGCGGCGGCGCGCGCCAGGTCGGGCACGTCGTGCGCGGGGGCGCCGAGCAGCAGCGCCTCGCGCGAGTCCGGGCCGCTCTGGTCGTCGACTCCCAGCGCCGCGCGGTCCGCGGGCAGCCCGAGCAGGTCCGTCACCGGGTACCAGGCGACCACGCCGTCCACGGCGCCGCCGTCGAGCGCGGCGAGCAGCGCGAGGTGGCCGCCCGCCGACTCGCCCCACAGGTGCACCGGGCCGGGAAGCCGCTCGCGGACCCACTCGACCGCCGCGCGCACGTCGTCCAGCTGCGCCGGGAAGCACGCCTCGCCGCTGAGCCGGTAGTCCGCGGCCGCGACCGCGAACCCGTTGTCCGCCAACCCCTGGTAGAACTTCCCGAGCACCGGCATGACGTGGCGGCGCGAGCCGCGCCGCCACCCGCCGCCGTGCAGGTACACGATCGTGGCCACCGGGTCGCCCACCGGGAGGTGCAGGTCGAGCGCCAGCGGCCGGAAGCCGGGCAGCTCCCGGTAGACGACGTCGAGGTCGGTCACGCCGCCTGCTTGTGGAAACGGCCGCCCTGCATGATCGTGAGCAGGTTGTCCTTGTCCTGCAACAGCTTCACGTCCTCCGTCGGGTCGCCGCGCACCACGAGCACGTCGGCGAGGTAGTCGGGGGCCAGCAGGCCGACCGGCAGGTCCATGACCTGTCCGCCGTGGAACGTGGTGGCCCGCAACGCCTCCGCGGGCGAGTAGCCGAACAGCTCCACGAACAGCTCCAGGTCGCGCGCGTTGCGGCCGATGGGGTTGTTGGGGAAGCCGTAGTCGCCGCCGGGCAGCACGCGCAGACCGCGCTTGCGCAGTTCCGGGTACAGCTCGCGCATCGCGGCGAGCGAGGCCACCGACCCCATCTTTTCCGCCATCGCCGTGTCGATGCCGAACTCGGCGCCCTCGTGGACGTTCGCCCACATGATCCCGACCGCGGGCGACAGGAAGATCGAGTCCTTGCGCTCCTCCAGCAGGTCGATGGCTTCCGCGTCGGCGTAGGAGCAGTGGTAGATCGACCGGAACCCGCAACGCGCGGCCAGTTTGACGGACTCGGGCGACTGGGCGTGGCAGTTCAGCCACACGCCCGACTCGCGCGCCTGCTCCCCCGCCGCGGCGGCCTCCTCGGGGCTGTACTGGGTGACCATCGAGCCGCCCTCGAAGAACACGTCGTCGTTGCTCATCAGCAGCTTGACGCTGTCGAAGCCGAGCGCGGCCTGCTCGCGGATGAACTCGCGCACGGCGCCAGGTCCGGTCTTCTGCGGCTTCGGGCCGTCCGGCCCCATCCGCACCGGGTTGTTGTCCCGCTCGAACGACGCCGCCCGCATCCGGGGACCGGGCGTCGCACCGGAGGCGATGCGCTCGCGCAGCACGATCTCGGTGGGCACGGGCGTCAGCGAACCGGCGGAGTACGCGCTGGTGAAGCCCTGGTCGAGCAGGATGGCCGCGTTGCGCTCGGCGATGGCCAGGTGCTCGTCCGGCGTCGGCATGTGGTGGAAGAAGCTGACGTCCAGCGGCGGGTTGAACGACGGGTCGATGTGCCCGACCGCCGAGGGGAACGTCAGGTGCGAGTGCGACTCCACCATGCCCGGCATGACCGTCGCGCCGCGGCAGTCGACCACCCGGTCACCCGGCTCGGGTTCGGTGCCGCCGCCGGGGCGCACGCTCTCGATCCGATCGCCGCGCACCACGACGTCCGCGGGCACGGCGGCGGAGCCCGTGCCGTCGAACACCCGGCCACCGGTGAACAGCACGCGACCGTTGTCCTCGTTCATGACTCCTCGTTCCAACACGTCATTGTGCCTGGCAGGTCACGCGCCGACCATGTTGTAGCCGCCGTCGGCGACCAGGAAGCTCCCCGTGACGTGGTCGGCGTCCTCGGTGGCGAGGAACAGCGCCGCCCCGGCGAGCTGCTCGGGCCGCGGGATGCGGCCGAGCGGGGTGTTGCCCCGCAACTGCTCGCCGCGGCCGGACTGCCAGTCCTGCCTGCCGAGCGTCGCCTCGGTCTCGATGAAGCCGGGCGCGAAGACGTTGACCCGCACGGTGGGGGCGAGCGCGTGCGCGTACGACTTGGTGAGGCCGATGATCCCGTACTTGGCGGCCGCGTACTGGGGCGCGCGGGCGCTGCCCCGCACGACCACGGTGGACCCGATGTTCACGATCGAGCCGCCGCCCGCGTCGACCATCCGCGAGCCGATCTCGTGGGTGCACAGCATCGTGCCCTTGATGTCCACGGCGAGGACGTGGTCGATCGACTCCTCGGTGATGTCGCGCCACGACATCTGCTCGCGGGCGACGTCGCCGACGTTGTTGACCAGGACGTCGACCCGGCCGAAGTGCCCCCACACCTCGTCGGCCATCCGCTTGACCTGCGTCCACTCCGCGATGTCGGCCTGCACGAGGAACGCCTTGCGGTCCTCGTCCTCGACGCGTGCGGCGGTCTGCTCCGCGCCTGCCTTGGAGCCGCGGTAGTGGACGGCGACGTCCGCGCCCTCCTGTGCGGCGCGCACGGCGATCTCCGCGCCGAAACCGGTGCCCGCACCGGTGACCAGTACGGTCTTGCCTTCGAACCGGCGGGGAATGGTCACGCGGACTCCTTAGACGAGGGTGCGGCCGCCGTCGACGTACAGGACGTGTCCTGTGACGAACGACGACCAGGCCGAGCAGAGGAACAGGATCGGGCCGACGAGGTCGTCCACGGTGCCGAGGCGGCCCGCGGGCACCAGGGAGGTCAGCTCCTCCCGGACGCCGGGGAGGTCGAGGTGGTGCCGGGTCAGGTCGGTCTCGGTGTAGCCGGGCGCGACCGCGTTGACCGTGACGCCGGAGGAGGCCCACTCATGGGCCATGACCCTGAGCAGCTGGTTCACCCCGCCCTTGGTCGCGGCGTACGGGGCGTGGTCGGCGTGCGCGAGCTGCCCGGACACCGACGAGAGGTAGACGACGCGGCCGTACCCGGCCCTCACCATCAGCTCGCCCGCGGCCCGGCCCGTCCAGAACGCGCTGCTCAGGTTGAGCGCGACGATCCGCTCCCAGACGTCGTCCGGGGTGTCCAGCACGGGGCGCCGGTCGTTGGTGCCGACCGCGTGCACGAACACGTCCAGCCCGCCCAGCGTCGACGCGGCCCTCGCGACGCAGTCGCGGCTGCCGTCGGCCGTGGTCAGGTCGGCGTGCAGCGGGATGATCCCGGCGACGCCCAGTGCGTCCAGGCGTTCCTCGTCCACGTCCGCGACGACGACCGACGCGCCCGCGGCGGCCAGCGCGATCGCCGTCGCGGCGCCGATACCGCCCGCTCCCGCGACCAGCGCCGTTCGACCGCGCAGCCCCAGCCCGTCCTCGCCCGTCATGGTGCCGACGCTAGGTCCGGGCACGTCCGGCGCGCACCGACCGTTCCATTGGTTGGCAGAGGTGAGCGGTTCCCGGCGGGCCCTGCTGGGATGGCCCGCATGACCAGGCTCCCCCGCCCCGTGCCCGCCGACCTCGACGCGGACCAGCGCGCCCTCTACGACACCATCACCGGCGGCCCTCGCGCCCAGGGGCCGCAGCGGTTCCGGCTCACCGACGACGAGGGTCGGCTGAACGGCCCGTTCAACGCCATGCTCGTCGCGCCGCCGCTCGGCCACGCGCTGCAGAGCCTCGGCGCCGCCATCCGCTACGAGACGACGCTGGACGTCCGGGTCCGCGAGCTGGCGATCCTGGCCGTGGCGGGCAAGTGGGACTCCGCGTTCGAGCAGCACGGCCACGAGCCGATCGCGCGGGACGCGGGCGTGACGGAGGAGCAGCTCGACGCGCTGCGCCGGTTCACGATGCCGTCCGACCTCGCCGACGACGCCGAGCGGTGCGCGCTGGAGACGGTGTTCGCGCTGCTGCGGGACGGGGACCTGGACGACGCGGCCTACGCCGAGGCCGTTTCAACCATTGGCAACCGGATGGTCTTCGAGCTGACCGCTCTGGTGGGCTACTACGCGACGCTCGCACTCCAGTTGCGGGTCTTCCGGGTCAGCCCCCCAGCCGAGAGTGGACACCCATGAAACTAGTGACCTTCGACGACGGCCTGGTCGGCCGGATCGCCGACGACCAGGTCGTCGAACTCGACACCGGGTCGACGCGCGAGTTCTTCGAACGCGGGCAGGCCGTGCCCGAGACCGGCAGGCGGTTCGCGCTGGCGGACGTGCGGCTGCGCGCCCCGATCGTGCCGAAGAAGTTCTTCCACACCGCGGGGAACTTCCGCGAGCACCACGAGGACCTGGCGCGGGTGAACTGGTCGCACCCGGTGAACAAGGGGATCGTGTTCTTCCAGAACGTGGACGCGATCATCGGGCCGGACGAGCCGATCGTGTACCCGTCGCACCTGACGAAGGAGCTGGACTACGAGCTGGAGCTGGCCGTGGTCATCGGCAAGCCCGGCAAGTTCTTCTCCGCCGAGCAGGCCGTCGAGCACATCGCGGGCTACCTGGTGTTCAACGACATCACCGCCCGCGACATCCAGCGCCGCGAGATGGAGTCCGGCGTCTTCTCGTTCTCCAAGGCCATCGACACGTTCTGCCCGATCGGCCCGTACATCCTCACCGCCGACGAGGTCGACGACCCGCACGACCTCGACATGGAGCTGCGCGTCAACGGGCAGGTGCGGCAGAAGTCCGACACCGGCCGCATGTCCGTGTCGATCCCGCAGCTCGTCGCCTACCACTCGCCGCAGGTCTACAGCGCGGGCGACATCGTCACGACCGGCACGGTGGCGGGGGTCGCGGCGAGCACGGACGACCCGTTCGCCAACTACCTCAAGCCGGGTGACGTGGTGGAGGCGGAGATCGAGGGGCTGGGTGTGCTGCGCAACCCGGTCGTCTCGTGGCGCGACGCCTACGGCACCGAGCCGCCGACCGCCGACCAGTGGGTCTGAGCGCGTGCGCCTCGCCACGCTGGCCGGCCGCGCCGTGCTCCTGGTCGACGACGGCGCCGTCGACATCGCCGCCGCCGGACCGTTCGGCCCCGATCCGATGGACGTCCTGGCCAGGTGGACGGAGTTCCGCGAGTGGGCCGCCTCCGCGGACCTCGAGCCGGCGCCGTTCGAGCCCCACGACCTCGACGCGCCCGTCCCTCGGCCGCGCCAGGTGTTCGCGGTGGCGTTGAACTACCCGCCGCACGCCGCCGAGGCCGGGTACCAGCCGCCCGCGGACCCGTTGGTGTTCACCAAGTTCCCCACCTGCGTCACCGGTCCGGACGCGGTGGTCGACCTGCCCGGCGACCGCGTGGACTGGGAGGTGGAGCTGGTGGTGGCCATCGGGGTCGCCGGTCACCGCATCGCCGCCGCCGACGCGTGGGACCACGTGGCCGGGCTGACCGTCGGCCAGGACCTGTCCGAACGCCGGGTGCAGATGCTCGGCACTCCCCCGCAGTTCTCGCTGGGCAAGTCGTTCCCCGGTTTCGGTCCCACCGGTCCGGCGCTGGTCACGCCGGACGAGTTCGGCGACCCGGACGACCTGGAGATCACCTGCGTGCTGAACGACGGGGTGGTGCAGCAGGCGCGCACCAAGGACATGATCTTCGACGTGTCCGAGCTGGTCGCGCGCCTCTCCGCGATCTGCCCGCTGCTGCCGGGCGACCTGATCTTCACCGGCACCCCGGCGGGCGTCGGCAACCGGATGACCCCGCCGCGCTACCTGACCCCCGCCGACGTGCTGGTCAGCCGGGTCGAGGGGATCGGCGAGCTGCGGACGCGGTTCCGCTGACCGCTACCAGGCGACGCGGGAGCTCTCCACGACGTGGTGTCCCGCCCGGACCTGGTCGACCCGGCCGTTGGGCAGCCGGATCTCGGCGCGGGTGCCGGGCGGGACGTCCACGGTGAGCCGGAAGCCGTCATTCCCGATCCGCCACGCGCTGCGGATCGGGCCGTACGGGCTGTGGTGCTCCGCCTCGGCCGACCGCAGACCGCCGCCGGGCCGGGGCTGGACCACGAACCGCCGGTAGCCCGCCTCGTCGCGGCCGGGGTCGTCGGGGAGCCGGATGCCCGCGACGTGGGTGTGCAGGAACGAGATGACCGCGCCCTTGCTGTAGTGGTTGAGCGATCCCCGCGCCCCGGCGGCGTCCACGCCGTCCCACCGCTCCCAGATCGTGGTGGCCCCCTTGGCGATCATGCCCAGCCAGGAGGGGACGCCGGTCGACGTCAGCAGCCGGTAGGCCACGTCGAGGTGCCCGTTGTCCGCCAAGGTCGGCAGCAGCAGCCCGGTCGCCAGGAAACCGGTGCCGATGCCGTTCTGCCGCGCGTCGGCGGCCAGCCGCTTCGCCACGGTGGCGCGCAGGTGGTCGGGCACGAGGTGGAACGCCAGCGCCCGCACGTGGTTGGCCTGGCTGGGAACGGCGATCTCGCCGTCGGGTCCGAGGTACTCGCGCCGCCAGGCGGCACGGGCGGCGCGGGCCAGGTCGCGGTAGCGGTCCGGCGACCGTCCCAACAGGACGGAGACGCGACTCAGCAGCTCCGCCGAGCGGGCGAGGTAGGCCGTGGCGACGACGCCGTGGTCCACGCGGGGGTCGGGGTTCGGGACCTCGCCGGGTTCCAGCCACTCGCCGAAGTGTCCGCCGGTGTCCCACAGGTACCGCTCGTGCGGCGCCGGGGCGCCGACCCGGTCCGGGTGGCGACCGTCGTGGGCCGCGGCCGCGGCGTAGTCGACCCAGCGGACCATCGACTCGTACTGCCGGTCGAGGACGGCCAGGTCGCCGTACGCGCGCCACAGCTCCCACGGCACGAACACCGCCGCGTCGCCCCAGCCCGCCGAGCCCTCCATGGCGTCCTTGAACGCGCTGCCGGAGGGCCCGGCGCCCGCGGGGTTCGGTGTGACCGCGGGGACACGACCGTCGGGCCACTGGTCGGCCGCGAGGTCGCGCAGCCACTTGTCGGAGAACCCGGCCACGTCGTGGGTCAGCGCGGCGGTGGCGACGTGGACCTGCCAGTCGCCGGTGAACCCGGAGCGCTCGCGCTGCGGGCAGTCGGTCGGGATGTCGCAGGCGTTGTCGCGCAGGCTCCACACCGCCGCGTCGTGCAGGGCGTTGAGGCGGTGGTCGTCGCAGTCGAACCAGCCGGTCTCGCACAGGTCGGTGTGCACGACGACGGCGGTGACGTCCAGCGCGCCGAGGCCACCGGGATGCCCGTCGACCTGCACGTACCGGAAGCCGTGGGTGGTGTGCCGCGGTTCGAGCACGTCCCCGGCCCGGCCCGCGGAGACGACCTCGTCGACCTGCCCGGCGGGCAGGAGCTTGCCGGTGGCGAAGTCGAACGCCCGCAGGTGGTCCGTGCCGACCCGGCCGTCGACGTCGACGTGCTCGCCGTGGGTGAGGGTGAGGGTCGTGCCCGCCGGGCCGAGGTCGGTCAGCCGGACCCAGCCGTTGACGTTCTGGCCGAAGTCCACCACGACGCCGCCGCTCGCGAGCCTGTGATGACGGTCGGGGTCAGCTCCTCGATCCGCCGCACCGGTGGCGCGACGGTGAGCACGAGCCTGCCGCGGTCGGCGTAGAGGCCGCCGTCGACCGGGTGCGCGGGGTGCCAGTCGGCTTCGGGCGTGCGGAAGTCGACGCGCTGGCCGTCCATCAGGTCCGCGGCGGTGACCCGGCTCGGCCGTGACCGCCAGTCCGGCCCGGTGGTGACCACCGTCGTGCCGCCGTCGTGGGCGACCTCCAGCGCCAGCAGCGCGGCGACCCGGTCGCCGAAGCCGTCCGCGGTCCGCTCGAACCCGTGCCTGCCGCGGAACCAGCCGTCGGACAGCAGCACCTCGACGGAGTTGGCGCCGACGCGCAGGAGGTCCGCGACGTCGTACCGCTGGACCTGCAACCGGCGCCGGTAGGCGGTGAAGCCGGGGGTCAGTTCCTGGTCGCCGACGCGGGTGCCGTTGACGAACAGCTCGTAGATCCCGTGCGCGGTCGCCCACGCCGTCGCCGCCGTGACCGGTCCGTCCAGGGTGAACCCGTGGCGGAGCCGGTAGGCGGGCCGTTCGCCGGGGGCGGGGATCACCGGCTCGTGCGGCTCGATCCAGGTGGCCGTGTCGAGGACGGCGGGCAGGGCGTCGACGGGCCACGGCGCGGGCTCGGACCAGTCGCTCTCCCCCAGGTCGGTCCGCACGCGCACCTGCCACGAGCCGCCGCGGCGGTCGACGCCCAGGTCGACCAGCACCGATTCGGCGCTCTCGCGGCGACCGGACGTCCAGACGACCTCCCCGGCGTCGAGCACGCGCACCTCGTAGGCGTGCTGGACCGCGGTCCCGACCGGCAGCCACCACGAGGCGCGTGCCGGGCGGTCGAGTCACAGCCGGGTGGGCGCGTTGGTCATCGGGAACTCCCCCGGAGCGTCGAACTGAAAACCGAGGGTACAAGGTTTTCGGTAGGATGAGCGGGTGCCGCGCAGATCAGGGAGCTACGCCGCGGGCAGGCAGCGCCGCGACCGCATCGTCGAGGTGGCCGTGGGCCGGTTCGCCGAGGACGGGTACCACCGCACGTCGCTGGCCAGGATCGCCGCGGACGTCGGCCTGACCGAAGGCGGCCTGCTGCACCACTTCCCGTCCAAGAAGCACCTGCTGCTGGCCGTGGCCGAACACCGCATGGCCACCGCGGCGGAGTGGTGGGCGGATCTGCCGCCGGACGCGTCCCTCAAGGCCGTGCTGGACGAGATGGCCCGCTCCGCCGAGCGCTTCCTGCGCCAACCCGGTCTGATCGAGCTGTTCGTGCTCGCCTCAGCAGAGGCCGCGGACCCGTCCAGCCCCGCGCACGCGCTGTTCGCCGGGCGCTACCGCACCGTGGTCGACAGCCTCACGGCCGTGTTCGCGCGCTGCGCCGAGCGCGGCGAACTGGCCGCGGACACCGACTGCGCAGCGCTCGCCCGCGAGTGCGTCGCGGTCTGCGACGGGCTGCAGCTCCAGTGGGTGCTCTCCGACGGCCGCCTCGACCTCGTCGGCGGCGTGCGCGAGCACGCACGCCGCCTCGTGCCCTGATCAGGCCTGCGCCCACCGCTTCCCGAGGTCGGCCGCGCGTGCCGCGCCGAGCGCCTGCCCCAGCTCGTAGGCGGCGCCCACGCGCGAGGTGTCCAGCAGGAACGCGCCCCAGCCGCTGAGGTCGAGGAACGCCTGGTCGGGCTGCACGGTGACGACCTCGGAGCCGGTGTCGCGGAGCGCGTCGATCTCGACCAGCTGCCGGGAGGTGGACGCGTCGAGCGCGGCCGCCTGTTCACCGCCCATCAGGGCCAGGGTCATGCAGGAGACGACCAGGACCCGTTCGTGGCCCGCGGCCACGTGGACGTTGAGCGGCGAGGCCATGCCGCCGTCGACGTAGCGGTTGCCGCCGACCGCGACCGGCGGGAACAGCGTGGGCACCGCGCAGCTCGCGGCCACCGCGCGGTCCAGGTCGACCTTGTCGTCGGCGGTCCACACGCGCGGCACGCCCGTCACGGCGTCGATGCCGGTGCACGCGAACGCGGCGGGCCAGTCGACCCCGTGGAAGCGGACGAACGGCTCGTGGCCCACGAAGTCGTCCTCGGTGACCGTGTCGGCCTCCAGGGCGAGCCTGCCGATCGCCGCCAGCGGGGCGTCCGGGGACGCGGTCGTCGCGTCGAGGAGGGCGGCCTGCATGGCGGCCAGGTCCACGGGGCGGTCACGGGGCAGCGGGAGCGCGGCGGCCATCGCGGCCATGACACCACCGGCGTCCAGGCCCGCCGTCACGGTGGCGCCCGCGACCGCGCCCGCGGACGTGCCGATCACCGCGTCCGCGTCGCGCAGGTGCACGTCGTGGGCGGCCAGGCCGGTGACCAGACCCAACTGCCAGGCGATGCCTACCGGGCCGCCGCCGCCGAAGACGACCGCGCGGATGTGGGGTGCGCTCATGGATCCAACATATGGGAACGCGGGCTCAGCTGCTCTGGGACAGCTCCATGGGCACGAAACCGGCCGCGGCGGCGGCGGCGGGAGTCCCGAAGACGGCGGCGAGGTCGGTGTAGACGCCGCGGCGGGCGGGCCAGTACATGGCGCCCTCCAGCGGGCCGACGACCCTGCCGTCGCCCACGTCGACGCCGCGCCAGAACGCCGCGCCGGGGACGGCCGAGACGACGTGGACGACCCAGCCGATCGCGCCGGGCACGTAGGGGAAGCCGTGGCCCGTGCCGACGGGTGAGGTCTCGATCGGTCTGTTCACGTGGACCGCCGCTCGGGGTCGCCATGGGGTGTGGCGACCGGACTGGTCGTCACGCCGAGACTCGGACTGCTCGACGTCGCCGCTCACCGCGACATGATCGCACCACCACGGGCGATACGCGCATTCCGCGGGTCGGAATCACCGGGCGGAGGTGTCCAGGGGCACACCGACCGGTTCACCACTCCACAGTGGACCTGCGATTCCCCGGAAATCGGGAGGATCCACCGCAGATCGGCGTGCGAGGATCGCACCGGGGGCGGGTTTCGACTGCGGAGGTGCCGGTGTTCACCACATCCCTTGGCGAGGACGGCGCGGAGCTGCGGCCCCTGGAACCGTGGCGGGCCGAGGAGTTCCTGGCGCACATGGAGCGGGGACGGGAGTTCATCGGCAGGCACATCACGCTGGCCGACCGCGTCACCGACCTCGCGTCGAGCCGCGCGTACCTCCAGTCCTACGCCGACAAGGCCGCCTCGGACACCGGGCGGATGTATGGCATCTGGCTGGACGGCGGGCTGGTCGGCGGGGTCCTGATCCGGACGATGGACGTCGTGCTCGGCAACGCCGAGGTCGGCTGCTGGCTCGAACCGCGGGCGGCCGGGCGCGGGCTGGTCACCAGGGCGATCCGGCTGCTCGTCGACTGGCTCTTCGAGGAGCGCGGCGTGCACCGCGTCGAGTGGCAGGCCGTGTCGGCGAACACGGCCAGCCTCGCCGTGGCCAAGCGGCTGGGAATGACCAAGGAGGGCGTGCTGCGGGAGAGCTACCCGTACCGCGGCGAGCGGCACGACGTCGAGATCTGGTCGGTGCTCGCCCCGGAGTGGCGGGCGTGAGGACGGGTCCTCAGTGGACCGCTGCCCGAACGCCGCCGTGGTGTCCTCGCCGTCGGTCCACCACACCACGAGTCGCCGGACGGCCGCCCGCCAACCCTCGTCCGTCCTGGTGAACTCCCACTCCTGGGGACCGCCCGTCGAGTGCGGGAACGCCGCCCGGAAGTCCCACGACCTCGTCCACACCAACGACCGGAGCGCCGCCGGCGGACGGCTGCCGCCCGGTCTTCGCGCCGGACTGGAAGACGATCACGGGGACCGCGGCGGAGCGGGCGAAGGGCCAGGCACGGGGCTTGAAGACGATCAGCTCGGTCCACACCCACGGGCGCTCCACCGGCGATCGGCCCGGACGTGTGACGGCTATGATCGGTCGCGGAATTCCCGATGACCGGACAGGGGTGTGGGCAGGTGACGGCAGCGGGTCCGGACGGGGTCGGCGGCGGCCGGTCGACACGGGTCGTCGACGCGATCCGCGACGCCATCACCAGCGGCGACTTCGCGCCCAACCAGCGGATGGTGGAGGCCGAGCTGTCCGAGCGGTTCGGCGTCAACCGCGCGAGCGTCCGCGACGCCCTGCTGGAACTGGCGAGCGAGGGCCTGGTCGAGCGGATCCCCAACCGCGGCGCCCGCGTGCGCGAGGTCTCCCTCGACGAGGCCGTCGAGATCACCGAGATCCGCATGGCGCTCGAAGGCCTGTGCGCGGCCAAGGCCGCCGAACGCGCCACCGAGGAGGACCGCGCCGCCCTGCGCGAGATCGGGGCGCGGATGCGGGAAGCGGTAGCGGGCGGCGACATGTTCGGGTACTCCGACCTCAACAAGCGGATGCACGAGCTGATCATGGCCGTCAGCGGCCAGACGACCGCCCGGACCGTGCTCGCCCGGCTGCGCGGCCAGAACGTCCGCCGCCAGTTCCGGCTCGCCATGCACCCCGGCAGGCCCGCCGTGTCGCTGCCCGAGCACCTGGAGATCGTCGACGCCGTCTGCGCGGGCGACCCGGTGGCCGCCGAGGCCGCGATGCGCAAGCACCTGCGCAGCGTGATCGACGCGCTGCCCGAGGTCGAGAAGTCCCACCCCCGCAGGTTCGACGCGCTCTGACCGGCCGCCCGCGGCGATTTGTCCTGTCAAGGGCGGATCCTGTCCACATCCGGCCGTTGACGCGACCCCGCCCCGCTCCTAACGTCAGGAAAGCGCTACCCCGCGTCACCGCCACCTGACCCAGGGTGGAGGTGACCGGAGCCCGACACCGCCACGTCGTGCCGCACAGTCGATGCCGCGTGGAAGGAATCCCCATCGTGCCGCTCAACAGACGTCGTCTCCTGGCCGCGGGCGCCACCGGTCTGGCGGGTGCCGCGCTCGGCGGAGCCGGGGTCGCCGGGGCCGCCACCTGGGAGACCGTGCTCAGCGGGTCCTTCGCGAGCTACGCCACCCTGCAGTCGGCGTGGAACTACCTGTACCCCTGGGGTTCCGACCACAACGGCAGCGCCCGGATGTACGCGAGCGCCTCCGACCACAACCACGTGTACCTGGAGTCCGGTGGTGTCCTGGTCGTCAAGGCCAGCCGCATCACCTGGGACGAGGGCACGAGTTCCAGCGACCCGCACCTGCCGATCCACTACCACTCCGGGGCGCTGCACGCGAAGCAGCAGATCCTGGTGAACGACCAGTTCCCCGAGTGGGAGGTCAGGGGCGAGTTCCAGGCGCCGTCGGCCAAGGGGACCTGGCCCGCGTTCTGGCTCACCGGCGCCAACACCTGGCCGCCGGAGAGCGACATCCTGGAGTTCAAGGGCGACGCCCGGAACTGGTTCAACACCTACCGCAACGCGAGCGGCGCCTGGTCGAACACGATCAAGACCGTGTCGAACCCCGGTTCCTGGCACGGCTACCGGGCGTGGATCGCGAAGGTGAACGCCACCGACGTGGACATCCACTACTACCTCGACGGCACGTGGGTCGGCCGGCACCGCGGCGCGGGGTTCGTGAACCAGCCCATGTGGCTCATCGTCAACATGCAGATGGAGGGGTCGTCGGGGGCGCCGGGGCCGTCCGCGGACACGTTCTACCGCGCCCGTGAGGTCTACGTCGGCAGGACACGGGCCTGACCGGTCCCGTGGGTCCACTGTGGAGGTTCGGGTTGTCGCGCCTTGGCGTTCTCGTGCTGGTGCTGGTGTTGTCGACGGGGTCGCTGGACGGGGTGGGGTCGGCGGCCGCGGTCGCGGAGTCCCCCGGCGACGTCTACTCCTACCTGGAGGACCCGACGGTGGTCTCCGAGGGGCAGGAGCCGCCGCACGCGGACCTGCTCCCCTACTCCGACGTGGGCGCGGCCGCCCGCGGTGACGAGCGGACGCCGTACGCGCTGCCGCTGGACGGCTCGTGGAAGATCGCGATGGCCAAGACGCCGGAGGAGGTGCCCGCCGGGTTCTACGCCGACGGCTACGACACCTCGGCGTGGCGGACCGTGTCGGTGCCGCACACCTGGCAGACCGACGGCCTCGACCACCCGGTGTTCCGCAACATCGCCACCGAGATCCAGCCGGACGACCCGCCGCGCGTCCCCCGCGACATCAACCCCACCGGCGCCTACACCAGGGACTTCGACCTGCCCGCCGGTTGGACGCGGCGGACGTCCGCGCTCCGCTTCGAGGGCGTCACGTCCGGCTACTTCGTCTGGGTCAACGGCCGGTACATCGGCTACGACCAGGGCGGTTACACGCCCGCCGAGTTCGACATCTCGGCCGCGCTGCGCCCCGGCCGCAACCGCGTGGCCGTGCAGGTGCACCGGTGGGGCGCGGGCGCGTACCTGGAGGACGTCGACCAGTGGCGGTACGCGGGCATCTTCCGCTCGGTCTCGCTGCGCTCCACCCCGGCGACCCGCGTCGAGGACGTGACGCTGCGGACCGACCTGGACGCGACCTACACCGACGCCACGCTCTCAGCGGCCGTCGAACTGGGCCACAAGGCGGGTGGCACGACCGGCGCGCATCGCGTGACCGCGAGCCTGCGCGACGCGCGCGGCCACGAGATCGCCACGGCGAGCGCGACGGCGGACGTCACCGGTCCGAAGGCGGAGGTCCGGTTGACGCTGCCGGTGCGCAACCCGGCGAAGTGGACCGACGAGACGCCGAACCTGCACACCGTCGTGCTCACCCTCACCGGCCCCGACGGGCGGACCACCCACATCACCAGCGAGACCGTCGGCTTCCGCGAGATCGAGATCCGCGACAAGCAGCTCCTCGTCAACGGCGAGCGCGTGCTGTTCAAGGGCGTCAACCGCGCCGAGACCGACCCCGACCACGGCAGGTACGTGCCGAGACCCGCGCAGGAGCGGGACGTCGCACTGATGGAGCAGCTCAACGTCAACGCGGTGCGCACCTCGCACTACCCGTCGGACCCGTACTTCTACGACCTGGCCGACCGCAACGGGATCTGGATCGACGACGAGGTCGACATCGAGACCCACGACCACGAGAACTGCGCCAACTGGTGCCAGGCGAACCAGCCCGAGTGGCGTGCCGCGTTCCTCGACCGGTTCGTCGGCATGGTCGAGCGGGACAAGAACCACCCGAGCGTCTTCATGTGGGACACCGGCAACGAGGCGGGACTGGGCGCCCACCACTTCGCGATGGCCGAGTGGCTGGACGCGAACGAGCCGACGCGCCCGGTGTACCACCAGTCCAACAGCCCCGACGGGGACGCGCCCTACGCCGACGTGTGGGGGCCGCGCTACCCGTCGCCCGAGCGGTTCGCCGAGCAGGCCGCGTCCACCACCAAGCCGCTGATCTTCGGCGAGTACGCGCACGCGATGGGCAACAGCCTCGGCAACTTCCGGGAGTTCTGGGACATCATCCGCGCGAACCCGTCCACGCAGGGCGGTTTCATCTGGGACTGGGCCGAGCAGAGCATCCGGCAGGACGTGCGGATCACCCCCGACACGTCGGGCAACGACATCTCGGCGCACCTGTCCGGCGCGCCCGAGTTCGTCGACGGCCACCGCGGCAAGGCGATCTCGCTGTCCGGGCTGGACGACTTCGTCGAGGTGTACCGCGACCGCAGGCTGGACCTCACCGGCACGGCGCTCACCCTGGACGCCTGGGTGAAACCGGCCAGGTGGACCGGTGACTTCCGGATCATCAGCAAGGGCGACCACCAGTACACGCTGAAGATGAAGACGGAGAACACCCTGGAGTTCTTCGTCCACAGTGGAACGTGGCGGGTCGTGCAGGCCCAGGTGCCCGCCGACTTCTACGACAACTGGCACCGGGTCAGCGGCACCTACGACGGCGCCGCGCTGCGGCTCTACATCGACGGCCGCGAGGTCGGCAGCACCCCGTTCACCGGCGCCATCGACACGTCCTCCGCCGAGGTGAACATCGGCCGGGACTTCGAGACGTCGTGGAACGACCCGAGCAACGTCGGGCGCATGTCGCACGGGACCGTGGACGACGTCCGGATCTACGACCGCCCGCTCACCCCCGCCGAGCTGAACGCGGACGTGCCCGTCGGCGGCGCGCTGCTCGCGCTCGACCTCGACGGCGCGGACGTGCGCGGCGAACACCTGTCCTACGGCTCCAGCCTGTCCGGTTTGGACGGTCTGGTCGGCGCCGACCGCTTCGCCCAGCCCGAGACGGCGCAGATGGCGTGGGCGCAGCAGCCGTTGCGGTTCGGGTACGCCGACGGGGTGCTGTCGGTGCGCAACGAGCGGCAGTTCACCGGGACCGACGACCTGGTGCTGCGGTGGAAGGTCACCGAGGGTTCACGGGTGGTGGCGCGCGGCCAGGACCCGCTGCGGGTGCCTGCCGACTCGACCGGCACCGTCCGCCCGCGCGTTCCGGTAAGCACCGGTGACCGCGAGCGGTTCCTCACCGTCGAGGCGGTGACCAGGAAGGCTTCGCCCACGGTGCCCGCGGGCCACGTCCTGGCGCACGACCAGTTCGCCCTGGGCGGCACGAAGGTGCCCGGCCTCGACCGGTCGCCCGCCGAGGACGACGTCGTGACCGAGGACGGGCGGGATTCGGTGACCGCGTCCGTCGGCGACGTCGTCTACGCGGTCGACAAGGCGAGCGGCACGCTGTCGTCGATCAGGGTCCGCGGCCGGGAACTGCTCGCGGGCGGCCCGGAGCTCGACGCGTGGCGCGCGCCGATCAGCAACGAGACCTTCGCCTGGGGTCGCGCGGAAGGCGAGGACTGGCGACGGGCCGGGTTGGACCGGCTGGCCACGACCGTCACCGGCGTCCGGGTCGAGCCCGACGGCGCGGCGGGTGTCCGGGTCGTCGTGGACAGCCGCGTCGCCGCGCCCGACGTGACCGGGGCCTGGTTCGACCAGACCATGACGTACTCGATCGACCGCACGGGCACGCTCAGCCTCGGGCACAGGGTGTCGCCGCAGGGCTCGGTGCGCACGCTGCCCTACCTGCCGCGCATCGGCGTCTCACTGGCCGTGCCGGACCGGTACGACCGGTTCGCCTGGTACGGCCGCGAGGCGGAGAGCTACGTCGACCGCAAGGACGGCACGCCGATCGGCGTGCACTCCAGCACGGTGGACGAGCAGTACGTCGACTACCACCGCCCGCAGGACAACGGCAACCACACCGACACCCGGTGGGCGCTGCTGACCGACGGCCGCACCGGCGGACTGCTCGTGGGCGGTGCCGCGGACGTCAGCGTGTCGCCGTACGACGACCTGGACAGGGCCGCCTACCCGTTCCAACTCCAGCGCAACGCCGGGTGGACGACCCTGCACGCCAGCCATGCCGTGACCGGGGTCGGGGACACGCCCAACCCGGTGCGGGAGCGCAGCCAGGTGCAGCAGGACGTCGACTACGAGTACACGGTGACCATCCGGCCGTTGAGCGCGTCGGAGGCACGGGCGGGCAAGCCCGCGGGGGCGTGATCCCGTCGCGGCCGGCCGTCGGGACGTGACCGGGGCACGATGGGGTATGCGAGTCTGGTGGTCGGCGCTCAGCGCGCCTCGGCGCAAGCTCATGGTCGTGCTCGCCGTCGTGGTGCTGCTGGGCGCGGTCGGTGTCGGGGTCGCGGCGACGCGTGGGGTCGACATCCCCACGGCGGCGCAGGACCGGCCGGGGCCGGTGCTGCTGGTGCCCGGTTACGGCGGTGACCGGGAGTCGTTGGCCGGGTTGGCCGACCGGGTGCGGGCCGCGGGTCGGGCGGCCACCGTGCTGGCGTTGCCCGGTGACGGGACCGGGGACCTGCGGGCGCAGGCGTCGGCTCTGGACGACGCGGTGAGGGCGGCCGTCGACGACGGTGCTCCTTCGGTCGACCTCGTCGGCTACTCGGCGGGCGGGGTCGTGGTGCGGTTGTGGCTGGCCGAGCACGACAGCGGGCGGGCCGCGCGGCGGGTGGTCACGCTCGGGTCGCCGTTGCACGGGACGGCGCTCGCGGGTGAGGGCGGGGTCCTGGTGCCGGGTGCGTGCCCGGTGGCGTGCACGCAGCTCACGCCCGGCAGCACGTTGTTGACCGAGGTGGACCGGAAGCCGATTCCGACGACCGTGCCGTGGCTGTCGATCTGGACCGACGACGACACGACGGTGCGGCCGCCGGACTCCGCGCGGCTGACCGGGGCGGTGAACGTGGCGCTCCAGCAGTTCTGCCCCGACGCGGTCGTCGCGCACTCGCAGCTGCCGACCGACCCGGCCGTCACCGGACTCGTCGTGCGCGCCCTCACCGACGCCGCCCCCGTGGACCGGGCGCCCACCGGGTGCGCGCGCTAGCTGGTGATGTCCTTCGAGGCGAAGTTCGCCCAGGCCGCGCCGAAGAACAGCACGACGTACCCCGCCTGGAGCAGCAGGCCCTTGTCGATGTTGTCCCAGAACACGGGGTTGCGGAAGAAGTCGATCCAGGACAGCCAGTAGTTCGTCGGGAGGTACGGCTTGATCGCGGAGGCGGCCTGGAGGGTCTCCATGATGGAGCTGCCGATCAGCACGGCGAGCGCCGCCAGCGCCGCGCCGATCGCCGAGTCCGACAGCGTGGAGAAGAACAGGGCGATGCTGCCGAACCCGACCATCGACACCACGATGTAGCCGATCGCCGCCGCCATCCGCAGCGCCAGCTCACCCGGTGACAGGTCGATCCCGGACAACGACGTGGCCGCGCTCGCCTGCCCCACCGCCTCGGCCCCGGTGCCGAACAGCACCAGCCCCACGACCAGCGACGTGACGGCCACCGCCAGCACCGCCAGCACCGTGAACACGGCCAGCGCCACCAGCTTCGCCGCCAGCACCCGAGGCCGTGCGACGGGTCGGACCAGCAGGTACCGCAACGTGCCCGTGGCGGCCTCGCCCGCGATCGCGTCGCCCGCGAACACCGCCACCGCCAACGGCAGGAACACCGGCAGCACCATCGCCAGCGCCGCCGCCGGGAACAGCGCCCCGTTGCGCAGCACCGCCGACAGGAACGCCCCGCCCTGCCCCGGCGGCGGCGCCAGGTCCGACACCGACAGCAGCACCGCGACCAGTGCGGGCAGCAGGCACAGCAGCCCGATGCTCAACCACACCCGCGGCCGCAGCGCCAGCTTCCGCAGTTCGACGCCGATCACCGGCCACCACCACCCGTCGAATCGCCGATCCGGTCACCACGGCCGGTCATCACGAGCTTGGCGGACAACGTGATCACCGCAGCTCACCGTCGATCCGGTCACCGCTGGCACCCGTCGAGTCCAGCACCACCTGCTCCAGGGTCCGCCGTTCGGCCTCGATGGCCGACACCCGCAGCCCCTTCCCGACCAGGGCCGCGTTCAGCCCGGCGGCGTCGGCGTGCCGCACCACCAGGCGGTCGCCGTCGCGGCGGACCACCTGCCCGTCCAGCATCGCCACGACCTCGGCGGCGTCGGGGCTGTGCAGCAGGACGTGGCCGGTGGGGGCGAGCAGGGTGTCCAGGGAGTCCTGGAGCACCATCCGGCCGCGGTCCACGACGGCGACGCGGGTGCACAGCTGCTCGACCTCGGCGAGCAGGTGGCTGGACAGGAACACGGTGGTGCCGCCCTCGTTCAACGCGATCAGCAGGTCGCGGATCTCGCGGATGCCCTTGGGGTCCAGGCCGTTCGTGGGCTCGTCGAGGATGAGCAGCCGCGGCGCGCGCAGCAGGGCGGCTGCCAGGCCGAGGCGTTGCCGCATCCCGAGCGAGTAGGCCGACACCGGGCGGCGGTCCACACCGGACAGACCTACCTGCGCCAACGTGGACTCGACCCGGTCGGCACGCCCGCGACGACCGCCGCCGGGGCCCGCCGCGTCGAACATCGCCAGGTTGCGCCGTCCGGACAGGTGCGGGTACGCGCCCGGCCCCTCGACCATGGCGCCGACCTGCGGGAGCACCCTGGCCGCGCTCCGGGGCATCGGCTCGCCGAGCACCTCGATCTCACCCGCCGTCGCGTGCACGAGCCCGAGCAGCATCCGCACGAGCGTGGTCTTGCCGGAGCCGTTGGGGCCGAGGAAGCCGAACCGGTCGCCCTCGGCCACGTCGAGGTCGACCGAGTCCACGGCGACGATCCGGCCGAACCGCTTGGTCAGCCCGCGAGTCCTGATCACCGGCCGCGCCGGGGCAGTGCGATGAGTTCGGTCGCGGCGGTCCGCAGCACGGACGTGTCCACCATGCCGACCAGCAGGTACCAGCGGCGGGCCACCGTGGACCGCGCGATGACCACCGACAGCGGCGACACCGACAGCGACACGATCCGGCCGTTGGGCACCGTCACGTCGCCCCCACCCGCCTTGGACCCGGCGTCCGCGGCCTGCGCGCCCACGTCGCGCGGCACCGGCAGCGCGACGAACGACGACAGCCCCGTCCCGTACACGCCGACCCCGCGCACGCCCGCCCCGTCGGCCTCGCGCAGCGCCCGCCCGGCCAGGCTCGACTGCGGCGGGTCGCCGCCGAGGAACCCGAGCGCCCCGGCGATGTCCGGCGCGTCGACCTCGGCGTACCCGGCGCCGTGCCCGACGTCCGGGGTCAGCACGCCGTCGTCGACCGGTCCGGGGGTGAACCGCTCGAACGCGGCGACCAGGATCGGCCGCGCGGCACCGCGGGGCGTGACCTCGACCCGCACGGGCACGCCGGTCTCGGCGTCGGCCCACACGTCGACCTGCCCGATCGTGGTGGCCGGGTCGGCGGGCACGAGCCGCAGCCCGTCCGCGCGCCGCCCGGCGACCGACCGCGCGTCCAGCGGCGTGACGGCGTCGCCCGCCGCGGTCGACAGCAGCCTGCGGGCCAGGTCCGGCGCGATCAGGTCACCCGCGCGCGGCACCCGGACCGGCGCCGTCCCGACCAGCCTGGTCACCTGGTCGGCCCCGTAGTCCCAGACGAACTCGCCGTCGGGTGTCCGGTAGGTGTCGCGCTCACCGGCCGTCGACACCACGTCGAACCGCCACCGGTCCGGCGCCCGGTACCAGTTCCGCACCGTGGTCACCCCGGTCAGCAGCTTGGACACGTCCTCCAGCTTCGGCAGCTCGGGCAGCGGCAGCGACCCCTGGATCACCGAGACACCCTGGTAGGACACGTCGGCGGACCGCGCGATCCGATCGCGCAGCCCGGCGGCGTCCACCGTTCCGGACGGCTCCGTCACGGCCCGCACGACCACCGGCACACCCAGCGCCAGGACGGCAGCCGCGCCGACGACCGCCCACCGCCAGAGCCCGCGAGACCGGACACCCGCCACGACCACCACCGATCCGTCGACTACCGGCGACGATACGGCGAACGGGAGGAGGGCGCCCGTGGCCGACAGCCGATCGACAGCTCGACGCCCTCGTCCACGCGGGGGATTGCCGCGCGGGGCCCGGTTGCCTACGTTGCGGACAGCGGCGGAAAGGTGACGAACCCCCATGGTCATGCACGTGGTCGTCATCGGAGCCGGTCTCTACGGCGCGTCGGTCACCGCCTCGCTCACCCGGCGGGGCGCCCGCGTCACCGTCGTCGACGCCGCGGCTCCGGCGGGCGGCACGTCCGGTGCCACGTTCTCGTGGACCAACTCCTGCGGCAAGCAGCCCAGGGCCTACCACGACCTGTGCGTGGCGGGGATGGACGCGCACCGGAAGCTCGCCGCCGAGGTGCCCGACGCCGACTGGTACCACGAGGGCGGCAACCTGGAGTGGGCCGACGACGACACCGGGCGCGAGGAGCTGCGCCGCAAGGTCGCGGACGTCCTCGACTACGGCTACGAGGCCCGCTGGCTCGACCGCGCCGACGTCCTGCGCCTGGAACCCGACATGGCTCCCTCCGAGCTGCCCGACGACGGGATCGCCCACTTCCCCCGCGAGGGCTGGATCGACCCGACCCGCCTGATCGCCCACCTGCTCTCCACGGCCGTCGCAGGCGGCGCCGAGCTCGTCCGCGACGACGCCGTCACGGCTCTGGACACCGCCGGGGGCGGGGTCCGCACCGTCCGGCTCGCCTCCGGACGCCTGCTCTCCACCGACGCCGTGGTGGACTGCGCCGGCCCCCTGGCGGGCCGGATCGCCGGGCTGGCCGGTCTTGACCTGCCGATGCGCAACGTCCACGGCGTCCTGATCTACACCTCCCCGGCCCCGGTGCGGGTGTCCCGAGTGGTGCATGCCCCGCGTGTGCATGTCCGCCCTGACGGTGCCGGGCGGCTGCTGCTGCACACCCACGAGAGCGATAACGCCGTGCACGTGTCCGACACCGGCGAGACCACCGTGGACCGGTCCGCGATCGACGAGGTGCTGACCGCGGGCCGCGCCCTCTACCCCGGCCTGGCCACCGCGACCGCGGAGGCGGTCCGGGTCGGTGAACGGCCCATTCCCGCCGACGGCCTCCCGGTGCTCGGCCGCGCGCTCGACCTGCCCGACTTCCACTTCGGCGTCTCCCACAGCGGCGCCACCCTCAGCCTGCACGCGGGCGACCTGGTCGCGGCCGAGGTGCTCGGCGAACCCCAGGACGCCCTGGCCCCGTTCCGCTTCGAACGCCTCGGCTGAGCCACCTCACGACCAGGCGCGCGCCTCCCCCGGCCGCGGGTCGCCGACCGTCTCCCAGGTGGCACCGATCCGGCGCACCAGCCGGTGCTCCGGCTCGTGGCGGGGCCAGCCGGGATCGCCGGTCGTGGCGAAGTCGACCCACGCCCGGTGCATGCGCCGCGCGAGATCGGCGGGCGGCGCGGTGGTGCCGAGCAGCGCGTTCGGTCCGTGCAACGACGGCAGGTCGGCGTGGTCGAAGACGAACGGCAGCTCCACCACGTGGCACGCCCCCAGCTCGCCGTCCAACGCGTCCGAGCGCCAGGTGAACTCGTAGACGAAGGTCGGGGTGTCCGCCGCCGAGCGGGCGGCGACCACCCGCCGGGTGCCCGCGCCGAACATCCCGTCCCCCAGCACCGCGACCCGCAGCCCCGCGGGTGTGGCGTCCGGCCGTTCGGCCCGGTACGCCGCGACCAGCTCGGCCGGACGGGGGTGGAACCGGGCGGCGACCGCCAGGACGTCGTCGTCCGTGGAGGCGGACAGCCCGCCGAGCGGCGCCAGGTAGAGCGCGCCCTCGTCCACGTTGGACCCGATGAGCAGGTCCACGCCGCTCCCCCGCCCTTCGGCCAGCGCGTCGGCGGGCTGCCGGTCGAGGACCAGGCTGAACGGCGTGATGCCGCCGAACGGGTCGTGGTGGGTCGGTGTGCCCAGGTCGAGGCCGTTGAGCCGGGGCATCAGGTCGACGAACGTCCGGTCGGGCACGTCCGCCAGGGCTTCGGCGGTGGGCTCGATCCCGAGTTCCCGGCCGACCGCCGCCGTGACGATCCCCGCCTGCTCCGCCGTGAAGGCCGCGGTGCCGCTGCCGCTCTGCATGATCGCGCGACGCACCAACCCCTTCGATGCCGGGTCCGCGAGGACCCCGCCGACGATGATCGCGCCCGCCGACTGGCCGGACAGGGTCACGTTGTCCGGGTCGCCGCCGAACCGGGAGGCGTTGTCCCGCAACCAGTGCAGGGCCGCGAGGACGTCGAGCAGCCCCCGGTTGTCCGGCGCGTCGGGCAGGTGCAGGAAACCGGGGACGCCCAGCCGGTACTCGACGGTCACCAGCACGACCCCGTCACGCGCGAACGCCGTGCCGTCGTACATCGGCGACCCCGCCGAACCGGCGGTGAAACCACCGCCGTGCACGAAGACCACCACCGGCGCGAGGCGGTCCGCGCGTGCCGGGACGTGGATGTCCAGCACCAGGTGGTCGGCGCCCTCGACCCAGCCCGGTGCGAAGTAGGGCGACACGTCCAGGCTGCCGAAGCCGCCCCGCACGGGCTGCGGGGCGGTCGGTCCGGGTCTCGTGGCGTCGCGGACCTCCGTCCACGGCTCGTGCGGACGCGGCGCGGCGAACCGCAGGGCCCCAACGGGAGCGGCCGCGTACGGCACACCGTGGAAGACCGCGCCGTGCCCGGTCCCGAGGCCGCGGACCGGGCCCGAGGTCGTGAGCACCTCGGTGTCCATCAGTAGCGGGTGAACGGCGCCCAGGCCGCGATCGCGAACGCCGCGCCCCGGCGTTCGACGTGGAGCGCGCTGTGCCCGCTGAAGTGCGCGGGCAGGACGAGCGCGTGCTGGTCGGCCGCCCAGCCGAGCAGCCTGCCCCTGGTCCGGCGCGCCTCCTCGGCGTCCTCGCAGAAGCAGCTGTTGTGGCCGGGTTCCAGCACCTGCAGCGGACTGTGCACGAGGTCGCCAGCGAGCAGCGCCCGCTCCGTCCCGGAGACGAGCTTGAGCACGCTGGACCCCGGCGTGTGACCGGGAGCCGCCTCCAGCCGCAGGTTCGCGTCGATCACGTGGCCGTCCTCCCACAGCCGCACCTGGCCGTTGGCGTGCACCGGCGCGACGCTGTCCTCGAACACGTTCTCGTTCACGCCACCAGCGACGGCGGAGTTGTTGGCGGGGTTCCAGAACTCGAAGTCCGCCTTGGGCATCAGGTACGTGGCGTTCGGGAAGGTCGGCTCCCAGACGCCGTCGCGCAGCCGCGTGTTCCAACCGACGTGGTCGACGTGCAGGTGCGTGTTCACCACCAGGTCGACGTCCTCCGGCCGCACCCCGGACCGTTCGAGGTTCCCGAGGTAGTCGGTCCGCAGGTGGTCCCACCCCGGCACCGCGGGCCGCGTCTTGTCGTTGCCCACGCCGGTGTCCACGAGGATCGTCCTGCCCTCGCTGCGCAGCAGCCACGTCTGCATCGCGACCTGCACGATGCCGTCCGCCGGGTCGAAGTGGTCCGGCACCAGCATGTCGCGGTGCTCCGCCCACGCCTCCTCCGGCGAACCGGGGAAGAACTGCTCCGGCGTCATGCCCACCGGTCCGTGCATCTCCTCGACGCGGGTCACCCCGACGTCACCGATCTCGATCTCGTCCATGACATCGATGGTGGTCGCGGCGACGGGACCTATCCACACCCTGCCGGGGACACCGTTCCGCCGATCAGGCCGTGCGTCGCGCGGTGAGCAGCAGCATGCCCGCCGGGGTGCGCAGGTCGACGAGTTCGAAGCCCGCGGCGGTCAGCCACGTGAGGAGTTCGGTGGTGGAGAACGCGCGCACGTTGAAGGTCTGCTCGTGCCTGCGCTGGAAGTAGCGGTACGCGGGACGGTCGGCGCGGCGGAAGGTGAAGGCGGTGAACAGGCCGCCGGGCTTGGTGCAGCGGCCCGCCTCGCGGAGGACGGAACGCGGATCGGGCAGCAGTTGCAGGGCGTTCGAGCAGTTGACGGCGCCGAGCGAGCCGTCGGCGAACGGCAGGTTGAGCGCCGTCCCGCGCACGACGCACAGGTCCGGCAGTCCGGCGCGGACCAGGTCGATCATGGCGATGCTGAGGTCGAGTCCGACGACGCGCGAGCCGCCGAGGTGGCGCATGAGGGTGCGGGTCCAGCGGCCGGAACCGCAGGCGAGGTCCAGCACGAGGCCGTCCGCGGGTTCGAGGTTCGCCCGCAGGTAGTCGTCCTCCAGCTCCGGGGTGAGGTCGCGGCCCCAGTTCTCGCCCATGATGTCGAGGAACGCGTCCCGCGTCGCGGGCTCGTACCTGGTGACGTGCAGGGGATCCTGCATGTAGAACGGGCCGAGCCCCTGCTTCATCCTGATCTCGGGCGCGAAGTCGACGTACCCGGCGGCGGCCGTGTAGTCGCGCTCGCACACCGCGCAGCGCAGTCCGTCGACCGCGGCGGCCAGCGGGCCGTGGCACGTCGGGCACGCGAAGGCGTCGTGGAACCTCGTGTCGAGCAGATCAAGCACGGTCGCTCCCCGTCACGGCGTTCTCCGCCTTGGCACCCATGTACGCCAGCAATGCCGTCGTCTCGGACTCCCACAGCGCCGCCCCGTCGGCCTCGTCCAGCCGCAGCGTGGCCCGCCACGTCCGGTCGAGTTCGCGTTCGACGGCGTCGAGCCGCCACACCGTCGGCGTCGGCCACACGCGGCCGATCCGCGCCACGTCCGGCGCGTCCAGGCAGCGCAGCAGGCGCAGCCAGTCGGATTCGGGCAGCCCCAACGGTTCCAGCGCCTCGCGGACGGCGTGGCCGTGCTCGGGGAAGTGCGCCAGCACGTAGGTGAACGCGAGGGCGACCGCCTCGGGCGCGCCCGGCCGGACCAGCCGGACCAGGTCGGCGGCGGCGGCGTGCACCCGCCGCCGCGCCGGGTCCTCGCCCTCCGCGAGGATGCCCAGCAGGATCAACGCCCTGGCGTGGGCGGGGTTCTCCCCCACCCGGCGCGCGGCTTGGAGTAGCAGGTCGGCGACGGTGTCCAGTGGCGCGGGCACGGGCCCGGCCACGGCGTTCTCGACGGTGCGGTAGGCGCGGGACAGCTCGACGGGATCGGTCGAGCCCGCGATCGTCCGGGCCGCGGCGACCACGACGTCCCCGGTTCCCCGGAACACCGTGGTGCCCAACGCTCCCGCGGCCGTGACGACCAGCGCCGGGTCGGTGTGCGGGTGGTCCTGCCCGTCCGGCGGCCTGTTCGCCAACGCGGGCGGACTGACCTGCCGGAAGAACTCCTCGAACCCGCCGGGCGTGATGATCACCAGGAAGTGCGCGTCGGCGGAGGCCACCCGGAAGTGGTGCGCCAGCCCCCTGGGCAGGAACACCCCCTCGCCGGACGTCACGACACCAGCCCTGCCGTCGACGACGTACTCGACCTCCCCGTCGATGACGTACAGCGTCTCGTCCTCGCGGCCGTGCACGTGCGGCGGCGTCGCGTACCCGCGCAGGGCGCGCTCCTCGACCACCGCGATCGCCCCGTCGCTGTCGGCCGCAGCGACCTTGACCGTGAGCAGGCCACCGAGGTGCCAGCGCGCCCGTTCGGACAGCCCCTCGACTCCGGAAGCCGTTGGCAACAAAGACATGTGACCGCCCCTCAGGTCAGAACCGGGAACACGACACCCGACGGACGTCCGGTGGCCAACGCGATGAGCTCCGCGGGCGGCGTCAGATCGGTCAGCACGTCCACCGCGCGCCGCAACGCCGCCTCCGGCACCTCCGCCGCACCGGGCACGACGGCCACCAGGTCCAGCAGGTGCACCGTCGCCTCCAGCACCCGCGTGAGCACGTAGTCGCTCATCCGCATGGTGCCCGCGATCGTCGTCACCACACCGGTTCCGACAGCCCGCACGTCAGCCACGACTTTCGCCGCGAGTCCGTCGAAATCACCGACCAGCGTCCCGACGTCCCGCTCCGCCGCCCACTCCTTCGCCGCCGCGGCCACCCCCACCGCACCCGTCGGACCGAGTTCGCGCAGGGCGAGGAAGTACGAGGCCGCATCAGGCAACTCCGGCCCCGACCCGACCGCCACCAGCTCGGCCGTCGTCGTTACCCCGCGCCCGACGTGGGCGTACAACTCGCGCACGGTCCACTCCCCGAGCCCCGACGCCGAAGCCCACTGGACGTCCGTCAGCACCAGTCCGACGCATGCCAGGTCCCCCACAGCGCCTCGAGCAGATCCACGTCATCAGCACGCCCCACCGAGCGCGCCCCCAAGTCCGGTGACACGGGTGGAGGCTACCGCGATCTTCGTGCGGCGTTGGGGCTAATCGATCAGCTGCCGATTGCCGGCCTCCGCTTGGCGGGGTCGGTGGCCCGCGACCGTCCCGAACGCACCGCGAACACTCGCAAGAGGACTCGCCCGGCCCGCGGTTCGCGGCCTGCCGCCGCGAGCCACCCGGTAGCGTTCACCGATGGCTCCAGGTGAACCTCGACCGTCCGCGGACCGGATCGACCGGCACGTCGGGCAGGTCGCCGCGGTCTCCGGACGGAGCACCGCGCAGCAGGCCGGGCGAGACGTGATCAACGTCCACCAGCACATCGCGGCGCCCGTCCCGGACGACCGGCTCGGCCTGATCTCGACGGAACCGCCGAAGGGGAGGGTCAAGAAGGTCCGCGGACGCGGCGACCTGCTGGACGTCCTGGAACGCGAACTCGCTAACCCCTCCGGCCGACCACTCGTCTTCCACGGGGGCGGCGGTTTCGGGAAGACGACGCTCGCCCTCGAGGCAGCACGTCTAGCCGCGGAGGACGGCACGCGGGTCTGGTGGATCTCCGCCTCCGACACCGCCCAGCTGACCGCGGGCCTGCGCGAGGTCGCCCTCGCCCTCGGCGCGGGGGCGGAACCGGTCAACCAGGCCTGGTCCGGGCACGCGTCGGCGCCGGACCTGCTCTGGCGGTACCTGCACCGGAGCGACCACCGGTGGCTCCTGCTGATCGACGACGCGAACGAACCCCAGTCGCTGACCTGCCCCGGTCGACGGTTGAGCGACGCGACCGGCTGGCTGCGCCCTCCGCCGCGCGGGCGCGGGACCGTCGTCGTGACCACGCGCGACGGGAACCGGGCCGCGTGGGGCGAGTTCTCCCGCCTGCTCCGCGTGGACGCCTTGGACGACCCGGCCGGGGGCCGGGTGCTGGTGGACCTGGCGGGCGAGGACGTCGGAACCGCCGAGGAGGCCCAGCGGCTGTCCGAGCAGCTCGGCGGCCTCCCGCTGGCCCTGCACATCGCCGGGACCTACCTCGCGTACTCGGCGCACACCCCGACCATTCCGGGAAGCGCGGTGCCGCGCTCGATCGCCTGCTACGGAAGGGCGCTGGGCAGGCAGTTCGCCGCCACCATCGACCGATTACCCCCTGACGACCGTCGACCGCGGGCGGAAAGCGAACTCGTCACCCGCACCTGGGAGCTGTCGCTGGACCTCCTGGCCCGCCAGGGACATCCCAAAGCCCGATCCCTGCTCCGCTTCCTCGCCTGCTTCTCCCAGGCCTCGATCCTCTACGACCTGCTCGACGCGCGGGCGATGCGGTCGATCCCGGCGTTCGACGACCTCACGCCGGAGGAACTGCTGGAACTGCTGCACATCCTGGCGGACTTCGGCCTCGTGGACAGCCTCTACGACAAGTCCCTGAAGTCCCACGCGTTGACCCTGCACCCGCTCGTCCGGGAGACGAACCTGCACCACCTGGACACGACGGACGACGTCGAGGACTACGCGCGGGCGCTGCTGGGGGTGCTGGAAGCCGCGCTTGACGGGGTCGACCCGCTGGAGCAGGAGAACAAGTCGCGATGGCTCGCGGTGGCACTGCACGGCACCGCCCCGGCGGTGCTGGTGCAGCGGACGTCGGCGGCGCGGGGGCTGCTGGCCAGGTCCACCTTCCTGGAGTACCTGGCGTTGCTGTTCCTGGAGTACAACCAGTGCTGGAACTACATCAGGAACCAGCGCTGCGTCACCGGTTGATCAGGCCCGGAATCGCACAGCGGGCTCACAGGGACGGCACAGGGTCCGAAGAGGACCGGGGCGCAGTGTTCGCGCATGGTCGCCATCACGCACGAAGTGGGGTTCACGTCGCTGGTCGCGCGGTTCGGCGGGTGGCCGCGGGAACTGGTGCGGTTCGCGGCGGTGGGTGTGGTGAACACCGGGTTGTTCCTGCTGCTCTACCTCGCCTTCCGGATCGCGCTGCCCGCCACCGCGGCGAGCCTGCTGGCCACGGGTGTGACGGCGGTGACCGGGACGGTGGCCAACGGGCGGGTGACGTTCGGGGTCAAGGGGGCGATCGACCTGGCGAGGCACCTCAAGAGCCTGGTCGTGACGGGGCTTGGGTTGGTCGTGACGACCGGTGCGGTGAGCCTGGTCGACACCGGCGGGAACGCGGTCGACGAGGTGGTGGTGCTGGTGGTCGCGAGCGCGGTGGCGGGGGTCGTGCGGTTCGTGCTCATGGGCCGGTGGGTGTTCCGGACAGCCGGGTGAGGAGGGTGTGGCTGGCGGCGGCGATCGCGGGCTCGACGCCCAGGTCGGTGAGCATCTCGGTGGCGGCGGCCATCTCGTGGGCGCGGCGGACGGCGTGCCGGTGGGTGCCGTTGACGAGGCGGTCGACGGTGGACGCGTCGGCTCGGGTCAGTTCCTCGACGATGTTGGCGTGCAGCCACTCCTCGCAGCCGGCCGCACGACCCGCTTCGAGCGCCTCGACGACGGCCGCGGCGAGGCCCTTGAAGAAGACGCTGCGCAGGAGTTTGCGCTGGGCCGCGAGCCCGGCGGGGCCGTCGAGCACCTCGACCGACGCGCCGAACGCGGTCAGGATCCGCGCCACGTCGACTGCGGCGGCACCGCTGGCGGACATCGGCGTGCGCAGTCCCCGACCGGGGACCGGTGCCATGATCGCGATGTCGGCGAAGGGCACGCCGTGCTCGGCGGCGACCTCGGCCAGCCGCGCCTTGGTGCCCGGCGACGCGGTGTTCAGATCCGCCCAGAGGCCGGTGCCGACCGCCGCGACGCCTGCCAGCAGCGCACCGGAGGACGCCTGCGCGCTGTTCACGCTGAGCACCAGATCCGCACCGGTCACCGCGTCGGCCTCGTCCACCGCCGCGAGCATCCTGGCGGGCGCGGACACCGCCGGGTCGTAGGCGCGGACCACCGCCCCGGCGTCGACCAGATCGCGGGCGATCGCACCACCCGCCTCGCCCAACCCCAGCACGGCCACCGTCACGAGCTTCGCGCGCGTCATCGGACGAAATCTAGGCACCACCCGACAAGATCGTCAACAATCCGCCGACCACCGAGGGCGGATGCAGGCGGCCGGTCGGGCCTGGTGTCAACGCGCGCGATGCTCCGAATGGCGGTAAGGTCACCGCGATTCGTTGTTGATCTACTCTCGGAAGAGGCTTAACACGTGGACACCTTGCAGGCAGGGCAGAACCTCGCCGTCGGTCAGCAGCTCGACTCCGAGAACGGCTACGTGCTCGCGCTGCAGGACGACGGCAACCTGGTGCTGAAGGACGGCGGCGACGTCGTCTGGGCGACCGGCACCAACGGTTCCGGCGCGACCAGCGCCACCCTCCAGGACGACGGCAACTTCGTCCTCTACACCGCCTCCGGCAACGTCGCCTGGGCCAGCGACTCCGGCGGCAACCCCGGCTCCCGCCTCGTCCTGCAGAACGACCGCAACCTCGTCGTCTACAGCGGCAACGGCTCCAGCACCTGGGCCTCGGGCACCAACACCGACAACCCCCGCCCCACCCCCACCCAGGCAGCCCCCGAAGCCGCCCCGGTCGAACAGGCCGCCCCCGCCCCCGCCGCTCCCGCCGAGCAGCACTGGACCGTCGACCCCGGCGACACCCTCTGGGCCATCGCCGAGAAGGTCTACGGCGACGGCAACCAGTACCAGCGCATCGCCGACGCCAACGGCATCTCCAACCCCGACCTCATCAGCGTCGGCCAGGACCTCGTAATCCCCGCCTGACCCAGCCCCACCCGCCTGGCTGTGGAGCCACAACAGACTCCACAGCCAGGTCCCAGGTCCGGTCCGATGCGGAGCGCCGGACCGGTTGGACACAGCCAGACACCCCACCGTCGGCACCGCCGCTCCCCCACACCCGGCGCGGAGCGCCCACCGCCCTGCCAGGCACAGCCTGATGCCCTGTCGCACACAACCCAACACCCCACCGTCGGCACAGCCGCCCCCTCGCACCCGGCGCGGAGCGCCCGCCCGCCTTGCCGACGCGCAGCGAGGTGCCCGAGTCGGCGGAGCCTGATGCCCTACCGACGCGCAGCGAGGTGCCCCAGTCGGCGGAGCCGATGCCTTACCGACGCGCAGCGAGGTGCCCGAATCAGGCGCAGCCTGATGCCCTGCCGACGCGCAGCGAGGTGCCCGAGTCGGCGGAGCCGATGCTGGCGGAGCCAGACCTCCCCCTGCCCCCGATACACAGCGCCCTCCTGCCATGCCCTGGTTTGTCAAGGCATATTTCCCGCCTTGACAAACCAGGGCATGGCATTGAGACAATCGCGCACCGGGGGCCGGGCTACGCCAGGACCCACCACCCCACCGACAGCCACCACCGACAGCCACCCCCTTACGGCACCAAAACCACCCTCCCCCCAGCCCTACCCCCGGCCTGCCTCTCCCACCCCTCCCCCACATCCCCCAACCCCACAACCTCATGCGTCACAACCAACTCCCCCCGCGCCACAGCCCCAGCCACCACCCCCACGGCGTCCCCCCTCTGCACCCCCGTCAACTCCTTGTTCGTATACCCCGACAACCTCAACGACCGCCCGTACAACACAGCCGCGTCCAACGGACAAGTAGCCCCAGCACTGGCCCCCAAGGTCACCATCCGCCCACCCGCCCGCAACGTATGCGCAGCCGCAGCCGCCGGCACCCCGAACAACGGATCCAGCACCAAATCCGCCGCCCCGTCACAGGCAGCCAGGAACCGCCCCACCAACTCCATGTGATCATCGGTGTCCAACGCCACCACCGCGTCCGCCCCGGCCGCCGCCGCCCGCGCCCGCGCCTCCCCGGACCGAGCCGCCCCCACCACCCACCGCGCCCCGGCCGATCGCGCGAGCTGCACAGCCGCCTGCCCCACCACCCCACCCGCACCGAGCACCACGACCTGCTCCCCCGCCACCAACCCCCCACGCCACACCATCGCCATGTAAGCGGCGACAGCGGACAACCCGGCAGCGGCGACCATCACCGGGGCGACCCCGGCGGGCAATTCCACCAGGTCCGCCCGGCGCACCACCGCGAACCCGGCCATGCTCCCGTCCCCCGGCTCCATCCCGGCCGAAGTCGGGAACCACACCACCCGCCCGTCCACCACCCCCACGCCCTGCACACCGGGCACGTAGGGCATCCGGGGCACCCCGAGGTACGACTTCCCACCCGCGCACAACAGGTCCAGCGGCGTCACCGGCGCGGCCAGCACCTCGACCACGACCTCCCCGACCCCCGCGCGGGGCACCTCCCGCTCCACCACCACCGGCGGCACCCCCGGCAGCCGGATCTCCGCCGCCCGCATGGTCATGTGCTGATGTCCGGGTACGGCATCTCCACGTGCGACAGCTTCCGCGCGTACTCGAGCTGGAACCCCAACCCCTCGTGGTCCCGCTCGAACATCGCGATGAACAACGTCAACGTCAGGAACGGATGCGCGCCCATGGCGAACAGCGCCGGGTAGTCATGCGTGCGCAACGCCTCCCGCTCGGCCTCCTCGAAGGCGAGCCACGTCGACCGCTCGTCGTCCACGCTGTTCAGGATCCGGTTCGCGTACTCCGACTCCCACCACGCGACCGTCCCCACGGGATCCTCGCGGTACCGCTCCACCAGGTCCTGGTCGCGGTCCACGGTGTAGAGGAACTTGTCCAGCAGGTACTTGCTCATCGCGCACCGCCTTGCGGGTACCAGGTGAAGTAGGCCTCCATCGTGTGGAACAGGTCGTAGGTGTCGACGTAGTCCGCCTTCTGCCCCTCCCCGGCCACCCCCATCATCAGCATGAAGTCCATGAACCCGTGCGTGGCGTTTCCGGGCAGGTGCAGGCTTTCCAAGCTCACCTCGGCCAGGCACTTCTCGACGTCACCACCGGCGATCCACTCGACGGCCTTGCGGTCGAACTCCGGGTCCGGCCCGTGCGGCCCGAACTGCCTCGGCCCACCGAGTTCCAGCGACAGGTGCCCCGTGCCGATGACGGCCACCCGCTGGTCCGACGGCCAGGACTCGATCAGCTCGCGGATCGTCCGCCCCAGCTGCACGAACCGCTTGGGCTGCGGCAGCGGCGGCGCGAAGATGTTGGTGTAGATGGGGACGATCGGCAGGTCCGCCTCGGGCCGCAGCGTGATGATCGGGCACGTGATCGAGTGGTCGATCCGCAGCTCGTTCGAAAACGCCAGGTCGAACCCGGCGTCCAGGCCCTCCCGCAGCACGTACGCCGACAGGTCCTCCTGCCCGCGCAGTACCATCCGGGGCAGCCCGAACTCCCGTTCCTCGTTGGCCCAGTTCGCGTCGTAGAACGGCGCCTTGCCCACCAGGAACTGCGGCATGTTGTCCAGCCACAGCTGGTGGAAGTGGTCCGAGCCCACCATCACCAGCACGTCCGGCCGCGCCTTCGTCAGCGTCTCGCGGAACGCCTCCACCTTGCGCACCCACTCGTCGGCGAACGGCGGCCGCTCCTCCCCCGTCGACGTGCTGGCGCGGTAGTAGAAGGGGTGGTGCGTGGACGCGATGACCGCGACCAGTTCAGCCATGCCGACCTCCGGTGCTCGACTCGGGTGACTGGGGATCCGGTGGGACGGAAGCGTTGTCGAGGTCGACCGACAGGAAGATGTCGTTGCCGACGGGGTGCCGGATCTCCTCGGCGAGCTGCCCGATGAGACCGGCCGTGCGGGCGAGCAGCGCGAACGCGCGCAGCAGTTCCAGCGGCAGCCCGAGATCGGCCAGCGCCGCGCCGCAGGTGCCCGCGCCGTTGAGCGGCAACGTCTTGCCGAGCACCTGGGAGTGGACCCGGCCGATCGCCGCGAACAGCTCCAGGTGCGGACCGCGCAGGCCCTCCTCGGCGGCGATCGCGAACAGCCGGGGCGTGCGCGGGTCGCCTTCCTTGTGCACGTGGTGCCCGAGGCCGGGGACGAACTTCCCCCGTTCGCGCTGGGCCCGCACCGCGGTCAGCGCGAGGGCGTCCCAACCCTCGTCGTCGGCGGGCAGCCCACCGTCCACACCGGACAGCACGTCGTGCAGGAAGCGGCCGCAGTCCTCGGTCACGCCGAGGAACCGCGATCCACCGCCCAGCAGGCCCGCGGCGAGCGCGCCCTGCACGGAGTCCGGCGCGGACAGGTAGGTCAGCCGGGTCACGATCGCGGTGGGTGTGAAGCCGTGGTCGGCCAAGGCGGCCAGCACGGCCTCGAACACCCGCGTCTCACCGGCGGACGGCCTGCGCTGGGTGGCCAGCCAGAACGCCAGCTCGCCGAAACCGACCTTCCCCATCACGTCCTCGGCGAGGTCCTGGCCGAGCAGGGTGATCGTCTTGAGGCTGGAGGCGCCCAGCGCCGTCGGGTAGGTCACGCGTCCTCGCCCTTCGCCAGCCACGTCCGCAACTCCTCGCCGTGCTCGTCGAGCAGCGGTGGCGGCAGCTCGTAGCCTGCCGGGGTCTCGGAGAAGCGGATGGGGTGCCGGGTGGTCGGGACCGCGCGGTCGCCCTCGCCCACCACGACGACCGGGTCCAGCTCGAACCGCTCGGCCATAGCGAAGCCGCCGTCGATGGTGTTGATCGGCCCGCACGGCACCCCGGCCGCGACGAGCAGGTCGAACCACTCCAGCGCGCCCTTCGTCCTGAGCCGGTCGACCAGGACCGGGCGCAGCTCGTCGCGGCGTTCGGTGCGGTCGGCGTTGCGGGCGAAGCGGGGGTCGTCGGCGACCTCCGGGATGCCCAGCACCCCGCACAGCTTGCGGAACTGGCTGTCGTTGGCGGCGGTGACGATCAGGTCGTTGTCCGCGGTCGGCAGCGCCTCGTACGGGAACACGCTCGGGTGCGCGTTGCCCATCCGGAACGGGACCACGCCCGCCGCCACGTAGGCGGAGCTGTGGTTGACCAGCCCGGTCAGCGCCGACGAGAGCAGGTTGACCTCCACGTGCTGCCCCTGCCCGGTGGCGTCGCGGTGCCGCAGCGCGGCGAGCACGCCGATCGTGGCGTGGTTGCCCGCCATCACGTCGAACACCGAGATCCCGGCCCGGAACGGCGGGCCGTCGGGGTCGCCGGTGAGGCTCATCAGCCCGGACATCGCCTGCACCATCAGGTCGTAGCCCGGCACGTCCTTGCCCGCGCCGGAGCCGAACCCGCTGATGGACGCGTAGACGACACCGGGGTTGGTCTCGCGCACCGACTCGAAGTCCAGCCCGTACTTCGCCATGCCGCCCGGCTTGAGGTTCTCGATCACGACGTCCGCGCGCCGGGCCAGTTCGCGGGCGACCTGCACGTCGGCCTCGTCGCGGAGGTCGAGCGCGATGGACCGCTTGCCGCGGTTGATCCCCAGGTAGTAGGTGGACACGCCGTCGCGGACCGGTGGCGTCCACGTCCGGGTGTCGTCGCCCTTCGGGCCCTCGACCTTGACCACCGAGGCGCCCATGTCGGCCAGGAGCATCGTGGCGTAGGGCCCGGCGAGGATCCTGGAGAAGTCGGCCACCAGGACGCCCGCCAGCGGTCCCGCCGGTTTTCCCGGCACTCCAGTCTCAACCATGCAGCCATCCCCGCCGTCCTGCGGACACACGTCCGCTAGACGGATTGTGCGCACCGGCTCCCCGGTGCGTCAAGGCTCGGCTCAGGCCGAGGACGCCGTCACGTGCGGGACGGTCTCCAGCCGCGCGAAGTCCGCGCTGATCTCCCCAGCCGCCTGGAGCAGCAGCGGCAGGTGGTGTTCGACCAGGTACTCCACCGAGGTCTCGGCGGCGTGGCAGTTCACGTTCACGCCCGCGACCACCCGGCCGGAACCGTCGCGGACCGGCGCGGCGATCGAGCGGATGCCGAGGGTGAGCTGCTCGTCGGTCAGCGCCCAGCCGCGGGCGCGGACCTCGCGCAGGGCGGCGTCGCGCTCGGCGCGGTCGGGCCGCCACCGCGAGACCAGGCCGGAGCGGGTCGGCTCGGCGAGCACCCGTTCCAGCTCGTCCGCGGGCAGCGCGGCCAGCTGCACCTTCCCCAGCGACGTCGGCAGCGCCGGGAACCGGGTACCGATCTGCACGGCGAGCGACACGATCTTCGGCACGGCGACCCTGGCCACGTAGACGATGTCCGAGCCGTCGAGCTGGGCGATCGAGCACGACTCGTTCGTCCGCTCGACCAGCTTCTCCAGGTGCGGCCGCGCCACGTCCCACAGGCCCATGGACCGCACGTAGGCCACGCCCAGCTCCAGCACCCGCGGGGTCAGCGAGTAGCCGCGGTCGGCCGCGCGGACGTAGCCCAGCTCCTCCAGCGTCAGCAGGATCCGGCGCGCGGTGGGGCGGGCCAGGCCCGCGGCGGTGGCGACCTCGGCGAGCGTCATCGCCGGGTGGCCGGGCCGGAAGACCGCGATGACCTCCAGCCCGCGCGCGAGCGCCTCGATGAAGTCCGGACCCGTTCCCTCACGTGGCACCACGCGCCTCCCCTCGCCAGCCGGTCCGGGTCAGCGTAACCCCCGGTGTCCGCGAGGCGGACGAGGCGAACCCAGAGCCGTTCGCGACCGAGTCGCACGACGTCATTGACACTGGTCGGACAGAGGTTCAGAGTGACCGGCACAACCCGTTGACCGTCGGTCGGACACTTGTCCGGACAGTGAGGGAGCGACGACGATGCCGCAGCCATCCGACGAGGTGCCGACCCGCCCGGTCGTGTTCCGGGGCGGCACGGTGCTCACCGTGAACGCCGCGCACGAAGTGCTCTCCGACCACGACGTGCTCGTCGTGGGCGACGGGATCGCCGCCGTCGGCCCGGCGCTGTCCGTGCCGGAGGGGACGGTCGAGATCGACGCGTCCGGCGGCATCGTGATGCCGGGCATGATCGACACCCACCGGCACCTCTGGCAGACCGCGATGCGCGGCTACGGCGCCGACTGGACGCTGACCCAGTACTTCGTCTGGTACTACCTGGAGTGGGGCAAGGTCTTCCGCCCCGAGGACGTCTACGCGGGCAACCTGCTCGGCGCGGTCGAGGCGCTCGACGCGGGCGTCACGACCACCGTCGACTGGTCGCACGGCCTCCAGACCACGCAGCACGCCGACGCGGCCGTGGACGCGCTCCAGGCCGTGCCCGGCCGGTTCGTGCTGGCCTACGGCAACATCCAGGACGCGCCCGCGAACTGGACCGGCACGCCGCAGTTCCGCGACTTCGCGAGCCGCCGCATGTCCGGGAACGACCTGCTCGGCTTCCAGCTCGCCTTCGACGTCACCGGCGACCCCGCGTTCCCCGAGAAGCCCGCCTTCGAGGTCGCCCGCGAGCTGGGCGTGCCGGTCACCACCCACGCGGGCGTCTGGGGCGCCACCGGCGACGACAGCATCCGGCTCATGCACGACCACGGCTTCATGACCCCGGAGACCGTCTACGTCCACGGCGCGTCGCTGTCGGCCGACTCCTACCACCGCATCGCCGCGACGGGCGGGTCCGTCTCGGTGTCGACCGAGAGCGAGCAGAGCGCGGGCCAGGGCTACCCGCCCACCTGGAACCTGCGCGCGCACGGCATCCCCGTCTCGCTGTCCATGGACACCTCGGTGTGGTGGAGCGGTGACCTGTTCTCCGCCATGCGCTCCACCCTCGGCGCCGACCGGTCCCGCGAACACCTGGAGGCGCAGGCGAAGGGCGAGACCGTGACCCACTCGTCCCTGCGCGCCCAGCAGGTCGTCGAATGGGCGACCCTCGGCGGCGCCCGCGCGCTGGGCCGCGAGTCGCAGCTCGGCAGCGTCGAGGTCGGCAAGAAGGCCGACCTCGTGCTCATCAAGAACGACCACTCCCCCGTGTCGTTCCCGCTCCTCAACCCCCACGGCCACATCGCCTTCCAGGCCCAGCGCGCCGACGTCCACACGGTGCTGGTCAACGGCCGCGTCGTGAAGGCCGACGGCAAGCTGGTCGGCATCGACCTCGCGGCCGTCCGCTCGACGGTGGAGGACACCGTCGAGCACCTCCGGTCGCAGCTCGGCGAGGAGGCGTGGGCGAAGGGCATGAACCCGGACATCCCGACCAGCGAGGTCCTGGACAACCCGTACACCTACACCGACTACCGCAGCGGGAGCACTCACAGCGGCTGAGCGGTCCTGGGACCAGCCCCGACGGACCTACGATCGACGCCATGCGCGTCCTGTTCACAAGCCTCGCCTCCGTCGGCCACACCTACCCGTTGATCCCGCTCGCCCTGGCCGTGAAGGACGCGGGTCACGAGGTGCACTTCGCCGCTGGGGACGCCGTGCACGGACCGCTGGAGACGCACGGCCTGAACCCCTTCCGCCCCGCGGACTCCTTCTACGAGATCTACGCCGAGGACCTGGCGCCCGAGCTGGCCAGGCTGAAGCCCGACCTGGTCGTGCACGAGTGGGGCGTGCCGGGTGCCGCCGCGGCCGCGCACCAGGCCGGGATCCCCGGCATCTGGCACGGTTTCGGCAGGCTGTTCCCCGCGGGCATCGGCTTGGAACTCCCGACCGGGAACGCCGGGGCGCCCGGCAAGGCGCACTTCGACATCTGCCCGCCGTCCTTGCAGGACAAGGACTTCACCGAGCCCCGCATCGCGCTCCGGCCCGTCCCGTACTCGCCGCCCGCCGTCTGGAGCCCGCCCGCCGCCCGGCCGCTGGTCTACCTCACGCTCGGCACCGCCTTCGGCACGGCGGACCTCCTCACCACGGCCATCGCGGGCCTGGCTGAGCTGGACGCGCACGTCCTCGTCGCCCTGGGCCGGGTGCGGCCGGAGGAGATCGGCGCGGTGCCGGACAACGTCACCGTGGAGTCCTGGGTGCCGCAGGCGGACCTGCTCCCGCACGTCGACGTGGTCGTGCACCACGGCGGCAGCGGCACCACGCTCGGCGCGCTCGCCGTCGGCGCGCCGCAACTGCTCCTGCCGCAGGGCGCGGACCAGTTCGCGAACGCCGACGCCCTCGTCTCGGCGGGCGCCGGTCTGCGCCTGCTCGCCGACGAGGTGGGCGCGGAGTCCATCGCCGCCCACGTCGCGACCCTGCTGCCGCACGGGAATCCCGACCACCGCGCCGCGGCCCGCGCGATCGCCGAGGAGATCGGCCGGATGCCGTCGCCGGACGAGGTCGCTCACCACCTGCCCGAACACGCCGAACGCGGCTGAACCCGCCCACCCATAACGAAACCGGACCACGGTGGCACCACCCTCGGTGGACACCGCCGCGCGGGCAAGGCGTTCGTCCGCGGTGCCGGGTGGCGAGAAGTCGCCGCACCGCAAGGGAATCATGTCGCCGACCAGCGGCGACCGGTCCGCCTGGCCAACACCCGGACCCGAGGGGCGGCCATCGGGTTTGCCGATGGGGTGGACGGGTTACTCCAGGTCCGCAATCGATCATCGTCCTCTGGAGGCACCCATGCGCAGCGACACCCGGTGGCACGTCATCCCGACCACTGCCCGCGCCTGCTGGATCAGCCTGGCCCTCGGGATCGTCGCCGTCGTCAGCACCGCCACCCAGATGGTCTCGGCGCACGACGTGGCCGTCCTCCCGATGATCGCCCTCGTGCTCGGCGTCGCGCTGGTCGGCCTGGCCACCACCGGCCTGATGGCGCCCCGGCTGCGCGGGCGGTAGCACTCCCCTCCGATCACGAGGAACGGCTCCGTCCCGATCTGGACGGAGCCGTTCTTCGTTCCAGGGGAAGCGGTCCGAGCGGTGCACCGGAAATAGCGCTCTGTTGACCACCGACGGCCGCACCCCTAGCGTCTCGGGAAAGCGGTTCCCCGTAGTTCCTCAGCGAGGAGGAGCACGTGTACCAGCCTGTCCTCGACGCCGTCTCGGGTTCGCTAGGCCTGACCGCCCTGTTCGCCGCCCTGCCCCTCGCCGCGCTGTTCGTGCTGCTCGGCGTGGTCCGGATGAGGGCGTGGCTCGCCGCCCTGCTCTCCCTGCTCATCGCCGTCCTGGTCGCGGTGCTCGTCTACCCGATGCCGGTCGGCCAGGCGCTGCTGGCGGCGTCGGAGGGGGCCGCGTTCGGCTTCTTCCCGATCCTCTGGATCGTCATCAACGCGATCTGGGTCTACAACATGACCGTCGAGACCGGGCACTTCGACGTGCTGCGGCGGTCGTTCGCGCGCGTCAGCGACGACCAGCGGATCCAGGGCGTCATCATCGCGTTCTGCTTCGGCGCGCTGCTGGAGGCGCTCGCGGGCTTCGGCACACCGGTCGCGATCACCAGCGTCATGTTGATAGCACTGGGTTTCCGGCCGTTGAAGGCCGCGACCGTGGCACTCGTGGCGAACACCGCGCCCGTCGCGTTCGGCGCGCTCGCCACGCCGATCACGACGCTGGCGACCGTCACGAACCTGCCGATCGACGACCTGGCCGCGATGGTGGGCAGGCAGACCCCGCTGCTCGGCGTCTTCGTGCCGATGGCACTGGTGCTGATCATCGACGGGACGCGCGGCGTGCGGCAGACGTTGCCCGCCACCGCGGTCTGCGGGATCACCTTCGGGCTCGCGCAGTTCGCCACGTCCAACTACTTCAGCGCTCCCCTCACCGACATCGTGGCCGCACTGGTGAGCGCGGCGGCGACCGTGCTGCTGCTGCTGCGGGTCTGGCACCCCGCGCACACCTACGTCGAGGCGGTCCCCGCCAGTGGGTCGGGCACGTCCGACACCCCGGAGTCCGCCGAGGACAAGCGGGACTCCTCCCGCGAGGTGTTCCGGGCGTACGCGCCGTACGGCGTGATCATCGCGGTGTTCGCCCTCGCGCAGATCCCGGTGCTCAAGAGCGCGCTCACCAGCGTCACCAAGACGTTCACCTGGCCCGGCCTGCACCTGCTGACCGCGAGCGGCAAGCCGTCCACGCTGCCGCTGTTCAAGTTCGACTGGCTGGGCGCGGCGGGCTCGCTGCTGATCATCGCGGGGCTGATCACCATCCCGCTGATCGGGATCAGCGCCCGACGGGCGTGGGCGGCCTACCTCGCGACCTACCGGCAGCTGGCGGCCGCGATCCTCACGGTGATGGCCGTGCTCGCGCTCGCGTACGTCATGAACGCCAGCGGCCAGACCGCGACGCTGGGCACGTGGATGGCGGGCGCGGGCGCGTTCTTCGCCGTGCTGTCCCCGATCCTGGGCTGGATCGGCGTGGCGGTGACAGGGTCCGACACGTCGTCCAACTCGCTGTTCGGCGCGCTCCAGGTGGCGGCCGCCCAGCAGGCGGGCCTGGACCCGGTGCTGATGGCCGCGGCGAACTCGTCCGGCGGTGTGCTGGGCAAGATGGTCAGCCCGCAGAACCTCGCCATCGCGGCGGCCGCGGTCGGCATGTCCGGCAAGGAAGGCGACCTGTTCCGCAAGGTGCTGCTGTGGAGCGTCGTCTTCCTCGCCCTGATGTGCGTGCTGGTGCTCCTCCAGTCCACACCGGTGCTGTCCTGGATGGTCCCCTAGCGTCCGACGAGGTCGCCGAGGATCGCGGCGGTGGCCTCGTCGGCGGGTAGGAAGGCCTCCAGCCGCAACTCGGCGACCGTCACGTCGACCGCGGTGCCGAAGTGGGTCAGCGTCGTGATGAGCCGCAGTTCGCCCCGGTCGGTGCGCAGCCGCAGCGGGACGGCGAAGCCGAGGTAGTCGGCGCCCGCCCGCTTCGGCCGGTCCGGCACCAGCCCGGCGAGTTCCGCGACCAGGCTCCGCAGCCGGTCGTGCGGGTTCCGCTCGACCTCCGCGTGCAGGCGGTCGAGCACGTGCCAGGCCCACTCGTCGAGGTTCGCGATCCGGGGCGCGAGACCGTCCGGGTGCAGCAACACCCGCGGGACGCTCACCGGCGGCACGAGCAGCGACGGCGCCACCCCTTCGGTCAGCACGCGGAAACCCGCGTTGGCCGACACCAGGTCGCCGCACCGGTCGACGACCACCGCCGGGTACGGCAGGTGACCCGCCAGGATCCGTTCCACCGCCGTGCGCACGGGTTCCAGTGCCGGGTCGTCGAACGGGGTCCGCGGGTAGGCCGGAGCGAACCCGGCCGCGAGCAGCAGCACGTTGCGCTCCCGCACGGGCACCTCCAGCGACTCGGCCAGCCGGATGACCATGGCGCGGCCCGGCGTCGAGCGACCGCTCTCGATGAAGCTGACGTGCCGCTGCGTCGTGCCCGCGCGGACGGCGAGTTCCAACTGGCTCACCCGTCTTCGGGCGCGCCACGAGCGCAGTGCGACGGCGAACCCGCCGGTCTCGGATCCGGTGATCATCCGCCCTGTCTACCGGTGCGCGGGCGGTTCGGCCATTCCCCGCGGGGAATTGTCGGGCCCGCGTCCGGGCGGCACAGTCCTGGTCGGACTCCCACCACACCGAACGAAGGACACGTCGTGACCGACATCGACCCCAAGGCGCTGACCGACCGGTACGTCGCCGTCTGGAACGAACCGGACGCCGCACTGCGCCGCGCCGCCGTCCACGGCCTCTGGACCGAGCACGCCGTGCACGTCCTGCTGCCACCGCAGGACATCCGCGAGACGGCCACCGGCCTCGGCTTCCCCTCCGCCGCCTTCGAGGCCCGCGGGCACACCGAGCTGGAGTTCCGGGTGACCCGCGCCCACGAGGAGTTCATCGCGCCCGGCACGTTCGCCTTCCGGTCGCGGCACGACGCCGACCGGATCCGGGACGTCGTCAAGTTCCGCTGGGAGATGGTGTCGCCCGAGGGCGAGCGCGCGGGCGCGGGCCTGGAGGTCCTCCTCCTCGACCCGGACGGCCGCATCCGCGCCGACTACCAGTTCATCGAGAGCACGGCCTGACCTCGACGTCCGGCCGGCGGTGCGGGGAACGGATCCCCGTCACCCGCCGGGCCGGACGACCCGCGTTCGCAGGCGAACACGACCGCCGAGCCTCGCCGGCAGGTTGCCCACGTGCGTCTTCACCCTCGACGGGCTGACCACCAGCACCGCCACCGGATCGGGCCCGAACAGGAGGTGGAAGATCGGGAGAACCTTCCGAACCCGAACAGCCGCATCGCCTCTGGCACAGCCGAGTACCCGGTTCCCCCTCCCCCTCGGGTACCGGTCAGGCCCCCGCCTCGGCCAGCAGCGCCAGGTGCTCCGCGCCCAGCTCCACGTCGAGCGCGGGCAGGAACGCCTCGAACTGCTCCCACGTCCGGGTTCCGGCGATCGGGATCACCCTCGGCGACTCCTGGCGCAGCGCCCACGCCAACGCGACCTGGTTGCCGGTCACGCCGAGGTCGCCCGCGACCTTCCCGACGGCCGCCAGCCGCGCCTCGGAGTCCGCTCCCGCGTACGCCGTCCACATCCCGTGCCCGGCCCGGCGCCGCGGATCGTCGTAGATCCCTTGCAGGATCGGCGAATAGGCCACCAGCGACACGTCGTCGTGCCGACCCAGGTAGTCCAGCATCTCCGGCCCCGCGATCCCCGCGCGGTCCACGCCCGGCGCCGGACGCAGGTAGGAGTGCTGCTGCTGCACCGCCACCGGCGCGACCCACCCGTACCGGTCGGCCAGCTGCCTGATCCGCTCCAGCCGCCACGTCCGCACGTTGCTCCACCCGATCTGCCGGACCTTCCCCGCCCGCACGATCCCGTCCAGCGCCTCCAGCGTCTCCTCCAGCGGCGTGGACAGGTCGTCGACGTGGACGTAGTACAGGTCCACGTGGTCGGTCCCGAGCCTGCGCAGGCTCGCGTCGATCCCCCGCCGCACGACGTCCGCGCCCGTGCCCTCGAAGAGCTTCGCCGCGATGCCCCAGTCCGCCTTGCCGTCGACCAGCGCCGCGGGCACGTCGGTCACGACGCCGCCGACCTTCGTGGCCAGGAAGACGCGGTCGCGGTTGCCGTCGCGGGCCAGCCAGCGG